>JBGPLZ010000074.1:0-17717 GCA_041486695.1 Acidobacteriota bacterium
CGGGGGCCTGGTACACGTGGGGACGCCGGTATACAATACGGGGGCGGACGCGGTCGCGCGCGTGGGGGCGGTTGTGTCGCTCTTCTTCGTGCCGCCGCCGGCCGCCGCCGACGCCATCCTCGAGGCGGCCGCCGCCGGCATCCGCCTGGTGATCTGCATCACCGAGGGGATCCCCGTGGCCGACATGGTGAAGGTGAAGGCGGCGCTGCAGCGCGGCACCACCCGGCTGATCGGCCCGAACTGTCCCGGGCTCATCTCGCCCGGGAAGTGCAAGGTCGGGATCATGCCGGGATACATCCACAAGCCGGGCCCCGTGGGCGTGGTGTCCCGGAGCGGCACGCTCACCTACGAGGCGGTGGCGCAGCTCGGCCGGCACGGCATCGGGCAGAGCACCTGCATCGGCATCGGAGGCGACCCGATCATCGGCACCTCGTTCGTCGACGCCCTGCGGTTGTTCCGGGATGACGCGGAGACCCGCGCGATCGTGATGATCGGCGAGATCGGCGGCGGCGCCGAGGAGGAGGCGGCGCGCTTCGTCCAGCTAGAGTTGAAGGTGCCGGTGGTGGCATTCGTTGCCGGACAGACCGCCCCGCCCGGCCGCCGCATGGGCCACGCCGGAGCGATCATCGCCGGCGGCCAGGGGACCGCCGCGGACAAGATGGCCGCTCTGCGTTCCGCGGGCATCCACGTGGTCAAGAGCCCCGCCGAAATCGGGGAAACGATGCAGCGGGTGCTCGGCTGAAACAATCCCGGGACGCGCGCGTGAGGAGACGATGATGGAACGAACGCTGTCGATCGTGAAACCGGATGGGGTCGAGAAGAACGTCATCGGCGAGGTGATCCGCCGCTTCGAGGCGGCCGGTCTTCGAGTCGTGGCCTTGAAGATGATGCGGCTCGACGCGGCCGGCGCCGGTGGCTTCTACCACGTGCACCGCGAACGCCCCTTCTTCCCGTCGCTCCTGACCTTCATGACCTCCGGGCCGATCGTGCCGATGGTGCTCGAAGGCGAAGGCGCCATCGCCCGGGCGCGCGCCATCATGGGCGCCACCGACCCGGCGAAGGCCGCGGCCGGCACGATCCGGAACGATCACGCCGCCTCGATCGAGAAGAACATCGTGCACGGCTCGGACGGCCCGGAGACCGCCCGCTTCGAGATCGGCTATTTCTTCGGCGGTCTCGAGCTTCATCCCCGCTGAGGGACGATGAAAGATCTGCTGCGGCTGCTGCGCTACGTCCGCCCGTATATCGGCAAGCTCACGGCTGCGGTTGTCTGTTCGATCCTGATCTCCCTCACCTATCTCGGCCTCCTCAGCCTGATCCAGCCGATCTTCGACGAGGTGTTCAAGAGCGGCGCCGCTCCCACCGCGACCCAGGGCAAGATCCGCGTGCTCGAGGAGGCGCGCCGGCTGGTCGGCAGCGGCGGCGAGTTTTTCGCGCCGCTGTCGGGATTCGCCACGCGCGTTCTGCATGGTTCGTCCGGCACGGCCATCCTGATTGCCACGCTGGTTATCGTGCTGTTCCTGTTCAAGGGTGTCTTCACCTACCTCGGCGAATATTTGACGCGCTGGACCGGCTTGCAGGCGGTCATGGACCTGCGCGCTGATCTCTACGCGCGCATCCAGAAGCAGTCGCTGGCCTTCTTTTCCGAGCACCCGACCGGAAGCCTGATCTCGCGCGTCATCCACGACATCGGTCGAATCCAGCGAACGGTTTCGGGAGATCTGTCCGAGATCTTCCGCCTGGCGGCGGTGATCGGCGGTCAGTCGATCTGGCTCTTCTACCTCAACTGGAAGCTGGCGTCGTTCTGTCTCGTGCTCCTGCCGCTCATCATCTACCCGGTGGCCCGTTTCGGCAGCCGGCTGCAGGCGATCAGCCGCAGGAGCATGGAGAAGATCAGCGAGGCGGTCGACGTCATGAAGGAGGGGATCACCGGGACGCGCATCGTGCAGTCGTTCGGGATGGAGGATTTCGAGGTCGGGCGTTTCGTCGAGGCGCTCGGCCGGGCGCAGCGGGCCGAGAAATCGGCGGCGCGGCTGCTGTCGGTCACCCCGCCGGTGATGGAGCTGGTCGGCGCGGCCGGCGCGGCGATCCTCTTCGCCTACGCGGCGCAACGCATCGAGGCAGGCAAGCTCAGCCCCGGCGAGTTCGCCACCTTCATCGGCGCGCTCTTCATGATCTACGCCTCGATCAAGAGCCTGGTGAAGATCAACAACGAGGTCCAGCAATCGATGGCGGCGGCGCGGCGCGTCTTCCAGGTGATGGATCTGCAGAACACCCTGAAGGATCGTCCGGACGCGATCGAGCTTCCGTCATTCCGCGAGGAAATCGAGTTCCGCGACGTCACCTTCGCCTATGGCAAGGTGCCGGTCCTGCGGGGCATCGATCTCAGGGTGCCGGCGGGACAGCTGGTGGCGCTCGTCGGCAGCAGCGGCGCGGGGAAGTCGACGCTCGTCAACCTCCTGCCCCGGTTCTACGACGCCACCTCGGGCGCGGTGCGCATCGACGGACACGACGTTCGCGACGTGGCCCTGGGCTCGCTGCGCCGGCAGGTCGGCCTGGTCACGCAGGAAGTGATCCTGTTCGATGCCAGCGTCCGCAATAATATCGCCTACGGTCGTGGCGACATCCCGCTCGAGCGCGTGATTCAGGCGGCGCGCGCCGCGCACGCGCATGACTTCATCGAGGCCCTGCCCAGGGGCTACGACACGCCGCTGGGTGAGGCCGGTCACCGGCTGTCCCTGGGGCAGCGGCAGCGCCTGTCGATCGCCCGGGCGATCCTGAAGGACTCGCCGATCCTGATCCTCGACGAGGCGACCTCATCGCTGGACAGCGAGTCGGAGGCCGAGGTGCAGGGGGCCCTGCAGAATTTGATGTCCGGCCGCACCGTCTTCGTGATCGCCCACCGCCTGTCGACGGTGCGCCGGGCCGATGTCATCCTGGTCCTCGACCAGGGCCGCCTCGCCGAGCGCGGCACGCACGCCGAGCTCATGGCGCGCCAAGGGCTGTACGCCCGCCTGCACGCTCTGCAATTCCGTGACGAGGCGCCGGCGTCGCGAGTTTCGGTGCTCTGACGGCGGCCGGCGTGTCCCTGAAGGTGCGGCTGTTCCGCGACGACCTCTCCTGCCTGCGGCTGATCCTGCCGCCGGCCCTGCTCCTCTGCGTCCTCGGTCTCGGCAACCGCGATCTCTGGGATCCGGACGAGCCGCGCACGGGCGTGGTGGTGCGCTCGATCCTGGAGAGCGGCTCGTGGGCGGCGCTGTCGCGCCAGGGCGAGCCGTATCTCGAGAAGCCGCCGCTCTTCCACTGGTTGGCCGCCGCCGCGTCGCTCCCGGCCGGGCACGTGACCGAGACGGCGCTGCGCTTCCCGTCCAGCCTGGCGGCCCTCCTGGGCCTGGTGACGATCTTCCTGCTCGGCCGCGCCCTGTTCGGTCGGCGCGTCGGCGCGCTGGCGGCGATCGTGCTGTGCACCAGCCAGGACTACTTCATGGAGGCCCGCACGGCGCATCCCGACATGGTGTTCACGCTGTGTCTCGCCCTCGCAGCCCTGTGCTTCCATCGGGTGTACGCCCGGGGCGGGGCATTGGGCTGGATGGCGGGTTTCTATGCCGCTCTCGGCTTCGCGGTGCTCGCCAAGGGACCAGGCGGGTTGCTGCTTCCGGCGCTCGCGGTCGTGCTGTTTCTCGCCGCGGTGGGCGACCTCGCATTCCTGCGCCGCGCCGGGATCGGCTGGGGGCTGCCGCTGGCCCTTCTGCCGTCGGTGTTGTGGCTCGCGGCCTTCCGGGCGGCCACCGGGACGGGATTCCCGATCGAGTCGGCGCTCCGGCGCCTCGGCCTGCGCGTCACCGAGGGCCTGCATCACGCCCACCCGTTCCCTCACGTCCTGAGCGCCCTGGCGATCGAATTCCTCCCCTGGACCGTCATGCTGCCGGGCGCCTTCTACCTGACGTTTCCGCGCCGGGGGAGGCGCAGCGATCGCGACAACGCCTACGTCTATTCGTGGCTCCTGGCCCTGTTCTCGGTCTTCGCCCTGTCGGCCGAGAAGCGCGGCGTCTACCTGCTGCCACTGTTGCCTTTCCTGGCGCTGCTCGTGGCGCGCTTGTGGGACATGGCGCTGTTCGAGTGGGACCCGCCTCCCGCCGATCGCTACATTCTCTTTGGTCTCGCGGCCGGCATCGCGCTGGCGGCAGGGGCCTCGCTGTATGCGCTGCCGCGCGTGGCGCAGGCGATCCCGGAGGCCGCCCGGCCGGCGCAGATTCTGGCGGGCCTGTCGCTTCTCGCCGGGGCGGTGGCGCTGCTGGGTTATCGTCGCGGCGGGGGCGGAGCGGCCCTCGGCGCGCTCGCCGTCGGCCTGCTTCCCTGCTACGTGACGGTCGCCGGGCTCGTCTTGCCGGCGCTCGATCGGGCCAAGTCGGCCCGGCCGTTCAGCGAGCGGATCACCGCCATCGTTGGCCGCGCCCCGCTCGGCATCTATCCCTCACCGCACGACGGCTTCGCCTTCTATACCCGGCGGCCGATCGAGGTTCTCCCAGACCGCGCGCGCCTCGCCGAGTTCCTGCGCGCCGACCCGGAGGCCAGCTGCCTGATGGAGGAGAGCCAGTACGAAATCGTCCGCCGGGCGCTCTTGCCGGACGGAAGCGCGGCCGCCCCATCGGCCCTCGACCTGCGCCCCATCGACCGGGGCTCGGTCGGACATCGTGATATGTTGCTCGTGCGTGCCGCGCCTGCGCTCGCGCCGCGGGCGCTGGAGGTGACACCGTGACCCGCGGTCCGCGATTCCGGAGCATGGCGGTCCTGGTCCTCCTTGTCCTGCTGCCCGCCCGGGCGGCGCTCGGCGCGGAGGGCGGTGCGGCGCCGCGGCGCGACATCGCCGCTCGCGATCCCGACGCGCCGATCTCGTGGCGCCAGGTGGGACGCGACGTGCGCTACGTGTTCGGCCGACCGTGGCACCTCGATGATGCGGGCTGGGTGCGGTTCGGCGGCTCCCTGGGGGCGGGCGCGCCTCTCTACCTGGGGCGCGAAGAAACGCGGCGCGCAGTGCAGCGCAGTCGCTCCACCTCGACGGACAATCTGCTCGATGACGCCCGCTCCGCGACCCTCGGCGCCGTCCCGCTGGTGGCGCTCGGGTTCTGCCTCACCGGCCTAGCGCGCCATGTGCCGTACGAGCGCGAAACCTCGATGATGCTCCTGGAGAGCCTCGCCTTCTCCGCCTCGATCAGCGGCGTCGGACGCTACGTCGTCGCCACCGATCGGCCGGAGGACGGCGATCGAATCCGGTTCTTCAAGCCGAACGGCCACAGCGTGTCGGGGGACGTGACCGTGGCTGCCTCGATGCTGGCGCCGATCATCGATCGTCACCTGCGCCTCGCCACCGCCGACGGCGGCGGAGTCCGCTTCTGGAAGCGCTTCGGTGCGGTCGGGCTGTACGGCGCCGCGGGCGTCGTCGCGTACCAGAGAATGAACCGGGACCGCCACTGGCTCCCCGATGTCTATCTCGGCTACCTCGACGGCCTGATGGTCGGCCGCCTGGTCGTCGATTCCCACCGCGGCGGCCGCGATTGGCGCAGCGCCAGCCGGCGCGTCGAGGTGCTCCCAGCGCCGGGCGGGATGGTGATCCGGTGGTCTGGCCATCCTCGCCCCGGGCTCATGGATCCGCCAGCTGTCGTCGGCGCTCCTGGTGGTAGGCCGCCAGCTTGACGTTCGCTACCCTGATCGCGGTGAGAGACGCCGCGAGGCGAGGCAGGTCACGGCCGGCGACGAAGGCGTAGAGCTCGCCGTTGGCCAGGTCCGTGTAAACGCGGTTACCAATGCAGCCGGTGCTGAGGGCAATGCCGCCTGCCAGGGTCGCCGGGATCGCCATGCAGGTCGGCCTACCGAGCAGCGGCGCGGCGGTGGAGACCCGCGCTCTGATCGCCGCTTCCTGGAAGAGCATCAGCTTGTCCGGCAGGCAGCTCAACAGGACCACGTCGGGGTCTTGGGGAGTCCCGCCGAGAGGAGCGAAGACGATCACCTTCGGTGAGGTTGGCAGCAGGGGAATCCCCGGCACCTCCTCCATCCGCAGATACCCGATCCCGGTCATCAGGCCGAGGGTCTGGTCAAGCTCGGCGACCCGCTCGGCGGGGAGGGGGATGTTCAGCGTGTAGGCACCGACGGGGCAGTTGTAATGATCGTCTGGTGTTGTGTAGAAGGTTCGGCCCTCGGCGGCAAGGCGCCAGAAGGTGCAGCTCGATGGGACCCCTCCGGAAAAACGCGAAACACCCTCGGGAGGGCGCTCCGGAAAGGACACGGCCACGGGCGGTCGTCTCAGGCCCAGAATCTCACGCAGGAGTTCCTCGATGTCACTCCAGCGGTTAATGTTTGACCCTCTCGGAGAGATGTCCTCCTCCATCAGTTTAACGCTCATCGTGCCATCCTGGGGAAAGCGTCGCCCAAAGCCAACCAAAAAGTGCTGGGGCCTGGTACGGCTGGCAACGCCACCACTCCAAGAAATCAGTCCGAGCTTGCTCGCGTCGGCCCAGGGACAGATGGATGTGAGCCAGGTTCCGGTGCGCTCGAGCGCGCTTGCGCCGAATGAGCCGCTCACTGCACCCAGATCGGCGCAGCAAGGAGGCATGCATCACCCATAGCCGCAGCATCGAGGTCCACTTCTCGAGAAGATGAGTGCGACTCAGGCTGTCATTTTGGGCGCGAATTACGGCGAGTGGCATATCGAGATGCCCTGCACGATAGCAGCCCAGGATGCGTAGCCAGAGGTCCCAGTCTTCGCAGCAGGTCATCGACTCGTCGAAAAAGCCGACGCGCTCGAGAATGCCTCTGCGGATGACCACTGCGGGCGTGCACATTGGGAACTCCGCTTGGACAATTCCGCTCAACGTCGTGTCGCAGCGATAGCGCTTACCTTGAAACCGAGTTCGTCCATTCGGAGGTCCGCCCCGATCGAAAACATCACAGAAGGTCATGGCGAGATCCGGATGCGCGTCCAGGTGCTGGATTTGCAGCGAGAGCTTTGGTGCGAGCCAGAGATCATTGCTGTCCTGGAAGGCGACGTATTCGCCCCTCGCATGGCGCAGTCCTTCATTGCGCGCGGCCGCCGGACCGCCGTTCCCGCGTCGGAGGTAGAAGACTCGGGGATCTCCTCCGAAGCGCTCCGCCACAACCGACGCGGTGTTGTCGGTCGATCCATCGTCGATGATCAAGATCTCAAAGTTCTGATAAGTCTGCGCCAGCACGCTCTCAACCGCCTCAGGCAAAATCGAAGCGCGGTTGAAGGTCGGCAAGATCACGGAAACGCGCGGAGAGGATTGCGGGATCATACACTTTCACCGCGCGGGCTGACCGGAAGTTCCGAGGCCAAGGTGAGCGGGTGCTTTGGCCTATAACTCCAAAGCAAGCCGGAGAGGCCCCCGAGCGTGAATCGCTCGCCGAGCGACCGGTGAAATGCTCGCCGCGCCTGGGTGTGCCAACCCTGCCGCGCCAGGCGCCTGCCGATCTTGGCCAGATGCTTGGCGCGCCCTCGGGGCGACGCCTCCGGACGCATCCAACCCGGCAGAGCGTATCCACTGGGATCCAAGAGCGCCACGTGGGCGTCGTAGTCAGCCCAGCCGGTGGCGATGAGATCCGGCGCCGCAGCTCCCCACTTTTCGAGGAAGCGTCGGCGATTGTCGGACTGAACTTCTGTGGGCAGGATCTGGTTGGAGGCGTGACTGGCGGACCCCTCGTGATGAATGAAGACATCGTTCGCGACAATGTTTCGGAATCCGGCAGCGATGGACCGCATGGAGTAATCGTCGTCCTCGAAGCTGGCCGGGAAGAAACGTTCGTCAAACGATCCGACCCTCTCGTAGACGTGCCGGCGCCAAAGGAGCGCGACCGCAACGACACGGGTCAGCTCGAACCAGCTCCCATCCGCTAGCGCCGCATATCGCCGAGCGAAGAGCGGAAAGTCCCGCAGGTCTTGATAGTCAGGTAGCAACGCCTGTGGTCCGCCGACCTTCGTCGTCCGGCAACCGACGAGTCCGGCGCGAGGAACCTGGTGCGCGGCGTGCGTCATCCGCTCCAGCCAGTCTCCGGCGACGATGATGTCGTTGTTCAAGACCATCAGGCAGTCGCCCTTGGCGACGCGTAATCCCTGGTTCCAGCCTGCCGCGACACCGCGGTTTGTGGGGTTCCGAAGAACATAGCCGCCCTGCTGTTCGATCTCCTGGAGGTAGGTGGAGGTGCCGTCGGTCGAGCCGTTGTCGACGACGATCAACTCGTAGGGCTGCCGCGTTGAAGCCCGCAGGCTCGAGAGTGCCCGGCGGGTCATGTCAAGTCGATTGAAGGTCAGCATGACGATCGACACGCGCACCCGGCTTGTGTCGGGAGGAGGGTCGCCGGCTCGAGCCACGATCAAGAACTGCTGGATATAGAGGTCTTCGATCCGGTGCGCGGCATCGGCCGGAAACCCGTTTGGAATGCGGTGACGCTGCGCCGCACGCTCATCCCGGCGAGCTCCGTACACGGGGATGATCCGCTCGATATCCATGCCGGCAAGACGCACGAGATCAATCGCCGAACGACGCGTGAAGAAGCGCAGGTGGGTGTGGTCTAGAATGCCGGCGGGTACATAGGTAAATCGTCCGCGTGCAAGGTCGTGGACAACAGCGTGATACTGCAGATTCGGCAAAGAGAGTACGACCGTGGCACCTGGCGCGAGCCCCCGCGCGAGCGTGCGGAGCGTAGCCCAGGGATCGACGAGGTGCTCCAGGACGTCAGCCACGACGAGCGTGTCGAAATGCCCCCCAGGCAGATCGTCACTACACGAGCCGACCGGCTTCTCAATCACACGGTTCAGGACGGTCCGCGCGGCAGCCGCTGCATCCGGATCCGGTTCGATCCCCCAGACTTCGCAGTTCTGGCGTGCCCGGAGCCTGGCGCCGAGTGCCCCTGCGCCGCAGCCGACGTCCAAAATGCGCTCGGCCGACAGAGGGATGACGTCCAGCACCTCGGGACGGGCATGCCGGAAGTATTGGGTGAGCGGGATCGGGTTCAATTTAAGAGCCTCAGGGCATGCTTTGCGTCGCCCTCGTGTGCGTATCCGTTCTGCACCGCAATGTCACAAGGGAACTCCGAGAATCATCCCTGAGAAGGATATCACCTGTAGAGACGACGTCGGGATCGAGAGGCGTGCGGCCGAGAGGCGCGAACACGATCACCTTCGGCGTCGAGGGTAGAGGATCTCGCGCAGGTGCGTTTCGAAATCGTTCCAACGGTTCATGCTCGTTCCTCTCGGTGAAGCCCGGCCACGGCGAACACAACGACGGGCAGAAGGTGGAGCAGGAGGCGGTTGACGGACCGCCCCATGTGCCAGACGACATCATAAGGTGTGATCAGGTAAATCGCGGCATACCCGGCCAGCGGGAGAAACACCGCGGCGATGAGAATGATCGGTCCTTCCCGGCCGGGCCTGGTGACTCTCAAGCCCGCCGCCGCGAGGAACAGAGGCCAAGCCAGGTTCCAGGACTTCACCTTGCAGGCCTCGTGCAGGAATCCGCGCAGGATCGGCACGATGTGCCCGGCGCGGTCCCAGTGGAGCGCCGCGGTGAGGGTCGACATGTTCACCACGTCGTTTGAGAGCCCGAGGACATGCCTCTCGATCGACCAGGGCGACGAGATCAGGAGGAGCGCGGCGGCGAAGCTGGTGACGGAGACCAGGCGCCGGCGCCGGGGCTCGTGGGGCACTCCCCGCCGGCAGACTCCCGCGGCCAGAAGCGCCAGATTGATCAGGGCCAGGAGCTTCCCTTCGTTCTTGGCCGTGGCCCCGAGCGCGGTCAGGAAAGCCGCGATCCCGAGAAGGAAGCCCGCCCCGCCCCGAAGCCAGAGATAAAGATAGATCGTGCCGAGCCCCGAGAAGAACGCAATGGCGATGTCGGCGTAACCGCTCGCGGCCTGCTCGCTCAGGGCGGGAACCGAGGCCAGGAGGAGCGTGATCAGGAGGCGCTGGCGGCGGGTCAGGAGCGACGTGGCCCCCGAAGGTCCGGCCACCGTGAGCCGCCCCAGCGCGGCGTGAAACAGGACCAGGAGGGCGACGAGGAAGAGGGGGAAGATGAGCTTGACCGCGACGTCGTTCCAGCGGCCGAGCGTGATCGCGATGTAGCTCTCCGCAAGCGGCACGAGGAGCGGGTAGTCCGGGTGGCTCAAGGCGAAGGCACCGTCCTGCAGGAGGCCGACCGGGAGAGCGCGCTCGAGAAAAATCGCTTTCGCCTTCAGCCCCCAGATGGCAACGGCGTCGTAGCCCTCCATCGGGGTGAGGAGCGCCTGAAGAAAGGTGCGGCCGACCGCAAGCGAGATGCCGGCGAGCAGGGCAACGTCGAGGGAGCGCAGCGGCTCGCTCCGTGCGTCGGTGGGCGCCCGGGGCGAGCGGCCGAGCGCGGCGCGCGTCACCAGGGCGATCGTGGCGGCGAGACTCGGCGCGAGGATCAGCGGCAGGCTCAGCCGGACGCGGAAGAGGCAGAGGAGCGTCATCCACCAGGTGAGCAGTCCCAGGCCAAGGCCGTAACCGAGGCCGAGCCTCTCGGTCCTGCCGAGCGTGCCCTCGCGATCGAAAGCGCGCAGCGCCAGACAGGCCGGAGCCGCGGCCAGCGCCAGCGCGGCGGCGGCCGGGACGAGATCGGTCATCGTGACCCCATCCCGCTCCCGGCCCGTTCGTCCGGGGTTCGCAGGATGAAGCTCTCGTCGTCGAGGGCCGCGAAGAGGGAGGCGCCATCGACGCTGAGGCCGCGATTCCTGTAGACCAGGATGAACCGGGGATGTGCGGCGGGACGCGCGGGGTAAAGAAGATAGATTGCCCGCGGCCAATCGATCGAGCTCCGATCGATGCCGGCGAGGGCGTAGGTCGCGGCGTCCGGAAGCTTCTCCTTGCAGAAGCTCAGAAAGCGATGGAGCTCCGGCCCGTAAACGATCGATCGCCGGCCCTCGGCGCCGGCGCCCAGAAGAGCGAGGGCGCGGGCCGGTAGCGCCGGGTCGTTGCGCAGCGGGCGGACGAACGCGATCGCATAGAGCAGGAGCCAGGCGGCCACGATCGCCCGGCCTGCGACGGTGATCCGATCGGTCGAAGACGGACCGCGCGCCGGTGGGCCGGGCCGCGTCATCGCGCTTCGCCGCGGGCGATCGACAGGGTCATCCACCAGAAAAGAGCGCGCAGCTGCAAGGGCTCGATCCGCCACCAGGCGAGGTAGTGAGCCCGCGCCTCGTCACCCCGGCCGAGCGCCCGGCAGGTCTGCGCCAGTTTCTTGTGGGCG
This sequence comes from Acidobacteriota bacterium, assembly GCA_041486695.1. Taxonomy (GTDB): domain Bacteria; phylum Acidobacteriota; class Polarisedimenticolia; order Gp22-AA2; family Gp22-AA2; genus JBGPLZ01. The sequence continues at coordinate 11,277 of JBGPLZ010000074.1, forward strand.
TGGCCGATCCGCCGGCGGACGAGCGAGGCGGGGCAGCCGGCGCGCACCAGCCGCTCCTCGTGACGGGTGAAGAGATCGAGCATCGCGCGCCACTTCTCCAGCACCCTCGTGCGGCTCAGGCTGTCGGGCTGGGCGCGCAGGATGACCAGCGGCCGATCGAGCCGGACGGCGGGGAAGCGCTCGAGCAGGCGTATCCAGAGATCCCAGTCCTCGGTGCAGGCGAGCGAAGGGTCGAAGGGGCCGACGGCGGCCAGCGCGGCGCGGCGCACCAGGGCGGCCGGAGTGCAGACGGGGAAGTCGGCGGCGACGATGCCGCGCAAAGAGGTGTCGCCGCGATAGCGCTTCCCCTCGAAACGGGTCCGCCCGCCGCCGGGTCCTCCTCGGTCGTAGGCGTCGCAAAAGAACAGTTCCGCCTCGGGATGCTCGTCCGCCTGGCTCACCTGAAGCGCCAGCTTCTCCGGCAGCCAGAGGTCATCGCTGTCCTGGAAGGCGATGAGATCGCCGCGCGCTTCCTGCAGGCCGCGGTTGCGCGCCGCCGCCGGTCCGGCGTTGGCGGTGCGCAGCAGGCGCACGCGGGGGTCGGATCCGAAGCGGCCGGTGACGACGGCGGAGGTATCGTCCGTCGAGCCGTCGTCGACGATCAGGAGCTCGAAGTCGGGAAACGTCTGCGCCTGGACGCTCGCCACCGCCTCGGGGAGGATCGCGGCCCGATTGAAGGTCGGGAGGATGACCGAGACCCTGGGCGTAGGACCCGTGGTGCCGTGCGCGTCGCGGCTCACGCCGCACCGCCGCGCCGCGGGCTCATGGTGAGGATCGAAGCGGCCTTCCGACGGTTGTCCATGCGACCTTTCGGGACGATGACGGGATCCCGAGAAATGATAGGCTAACATCGTCCGGTCAGTGCGCGGCGATCTTGAGGGCGAGAAATCCGAACAGCAGGACGAGTCCCGCGAGGACGAGCGGCTCTCCGTTGCGCAGCACGAGCCTACGCGACCAGGAGGCGCGGGGCCCCGCGAAGCGCCGCCGGCCCGGCACCAGGGCCGGGACGGCGGCGCGATAGTCTTCGTAGATGGCGCCGTGCATGAGGAGCAAGCGACGGCCCTCGACGCGCTCCTTGCGCGGCAGGTAATAGAGGAAGAAGACCGCGTAGCCGGCCACCAGCGCCGCGGCATTGAGGTGGCGCGGCAGGGGAGCGGCGAGCGCCAGGCCGGTCAACAGCAGCAGGCGACCGAGATAGAGAGGGTTTCTGGTCCAAGCGTAGGGGCCGGTGGTCACGAGCCTCGTCGTCTTGACGAGGTGGCCGGCGGCCCAGAGACGAAGGGCCTCGCCGAGAGCCGCCACGAAGGCTCCGGTGAACAGCGACCCGGGGGTAGGTCGCGCGGCGGCGACGAACGCCCCCACGAAGAGATAGAGGAGCAGCCTTCGTGCCCATACTAGTGCCCGGCCGCGTCCGCTCATGACGGCACCTCGCGAGGAGGGCGCATCGTAATGGAGGGGGCGGGAGTCGTCAACGTCGGAGAGGCGGGGGCGCCTGGTTTTGCCGCGCCCCCGGGAGCCCTGCGCCGCTCTCGGCTCGCCCTGGTCCTGGTCGGTGCGGTCCTCTTTCTCTGGCGGGTCGGATCGCACGATCTCTGGCCTCCCGACGAGCCGCGCTTCGGCCTCGTCGCCAAGGAGATGTGGACGAGCGGCGATCATGTCGTGCTGTCGCTCAATCAGGGTCTGTACACCGACAAGCCGCCACTTTTCTTCTGGGCCATCAACCTGTTCGCAGCGCTGCGCGGCGGCGTCGATGAGTGGGCGGCGCGCCTCCCCTCGGCGCTGTGCGGGATCGTGTCGCTGCTGCTGGTCCTGCAACTCGGCGTATGGCTCTTCGATCGCCTCACCGGTCTTCTGGGCGCGCTCATCTTCGCCACCTCACTTCAGGTGATTGAGAGGGCCCGCTGGGCCTCGATCGACATGACCCTCACCTGCCTCGTCCTCGCCGCCATCGTCTGCTTCTGGCGCGGCCGAATCCGCCCGCAGTCTGCGGACCGCTGCAACCGGAGCGCCTGGCTGCTCATGGGTCTCGCGACGCTCGCCAAGGGTCCCGTCGGGCTCCTGCTGCCGCTTCTGGCCGTCCTGCCGGTCATGCTCCTCGAGAGAGACTGGCGTGGCGTGCGCCGGCTTCTGCTGCCTTCGGGGATCCTTCTCTACCTCGCCGTCACTCTCGGCTGGTTCGTCCCCTGGGCCCGACGCCTCGGTCTGGAGACGGCGATCGCCGTCACCTGGCACCAGACGGCGGAGCGCTACGTGGACGCCTGGAACGGCCACCACCCGTTCTGGTACTACCTCTGGCAGTTCCCGGTCAATTTCGTCCCCTGGATCCTCTTCCTGCCGGCGGCGTTGCGGCAGGCGTTCGCGTCCGAGGAGCGCCCGCACAGGCGGGCGGCGCTGTTCCTGACCGGCTGGCTCGCAGCCATCTTCCTGTTCTTCTCCTTCTCGACCGGCAAGCGGGGCGTCTACATCCTGCCGCTTTATCCCGCAGCGAGCCTCCTCGTGGCCCGTCTCTTCACGGCGGCGGAGGCCCGCGCCGGCGCGCCGACGGCGGGCGCCGCGGCGGCACGACGCCTGCGCGCGCCCCTCGTCGGCTGGCTCATCCTCGCCGCTGGGCTCGGTGCCGGGCTGCCGCTTTACGCCGCGCTGCGCTTCCCCGGCTTGGTGTTCGCCGCTGGCCTGATCGGCGCCGCCTTGCTGGTCGGGGCGATCGCCGCCCGCGCGACGCTGCGCCGCGGTCATCCGCCGGCCGCCGCCTCGGCGCTGGCCGTCTCGATGGTGGCGGTGCTCCTGGTCGCGATCGCGCAGATACAGCCGTTCGTCGATCGGCACGAGAATCTGAGACCGTTCGCCCGCCGGGTCGAGGCGGCGCTCGGCCCCGGCGAGTCGCTCGGAGCCACCGAGCAGAAGCGCGAGGCCTGGGTCTTCTACACGGGGCGGTTCGCCGTGCCGCTCGACACCGACGCCGCCATCGTCGCCTACCTAAGGGAGCCGGGCCCGCGTGCCCTCGTGATCGAGGAGGCGAAGCTTGGCGCGGTGCGCGAACGGCTGCCCGGGGACGTCGTCGAGGTGCTCGGGGACCGGGTGGCGGGGCAGGATTACCACCTGCTCCGACGCGCCGGGGCGCCATGAAGCGCCTGCTGCGCTTGGGCGTCGGAATGCTCTTGGGCGGCATCGGCTGCCTGGGCCTCTGGGGGGCCGGCCTCCTCGATCCGCCCGAGAACCTCAGCCGCTACCTGGCGGTGGTCGCCGCGACCTACCCCGGCCCCGGGGGCCTGGTGACGATCGAGCGGATCCCCTGCCGGCCCACGGAACACTTGCGGTTCTACGTCGTCTGCACCGATGATTGCGAGGGGGTCTGGCGCATCGTCGGAGTGCGGGGACTCTACGCCACCAACCTCGCCAACCTGAACAAGCTCCCACCCGACCCTCCGGAAACGATGCGGCGGGCCGCCAACGATGCGATCGCGGCGGAGCGGCTGAACCTGGACGATAACGGCGCGCGCGAGCTGCTCGGCTGCTATCTTCGGCTGGCCGGGCTCCATGAGGAGCTGGTGCTCCGCGAAGGGGATCTGGACAAGTTGGCGAGGGCGCGCAACAGTGACGACGGCAACGGCTTGGCCTCCTTCGCGGAAAGCCTCGAGGACGGTGCGGCGTTGTCGCGCCTCCCGATCCGGGAGACGCCCGAGGGTTTTGCCTCGCGCTTCGACTACTGGGACACGGCCTCTCCGGGCCGGCCGGTCGTCGAGATGACCTGGGGCCTGCGCCGCGACGGCACGATCGAGCTCTACCGCGCCCTGGAGCTGCCCCTCACAGACGGTAGTGGGAGCGGTAATAGTCCAGATAGGCCCCCGACTTGATCGGCTCCCACCAGTCGCGGTTGGCGGAGTACCAGGCGATCGTCTCCTGCATGGCCCGGGCGAAGTCGAAGCGCGGCGTCCACCCGAGCGTCGCGACCTTCGAGCAATCGAGGGCGTAGCGCCGGTCGTGGCCGGGCCGATCGGCGACCGGACGGATCAGGGAGCGGGGCTTTCCCAGCCTGTCGAGGATCATCTCGGTGATCTCGATGTTCCGCCGCTCGTTGCCCCCGCCGATGTTGTAGACCTCACCGAAGCGCCCCCGCGCGGTCACCACGTCGAGCGCCTCGCAGTGATCGGTCACGTACAGCCAATCGCGCACGTTCTGGCCGTCGCCGTAAAGAGGCAGCGGCTGGTCGTCCAGGGCGTTGGTGATGAACAACGGGATCACCTTCTCGGGGTATTGCCGCGGCCCGTAGTTGTTGGAGGCCCGGGTGATCAGGACCGGCAGGCCGTAGGTGGCGAAGTAGGAGAAGGCGAGGCGGTCGGCCGCCGCCTTGCTGGCCGAGTAGGGATTGCTCGGCATCAACGGAGCGTCCTCGCGGCTGCGGCCCTCCGCTACGCTGCCATAGACCTCGTCGGTCGAGATCTGCACGAAGCGGGTGACGCCGCGCTGGCGCGCCGCCTCGAGAAGCGTATAGACCCCGAAGATGTCGGTGCGCAGGAAGGCCTCGGGGTCGCCGATCGAGCGATCGACGTGCGTCTCGGCGGCGAAGTTGAACAGGATGTCGACCCCCTCGCCGAACGCCGTCTCGACATCGGCCCGGACGGCGATGTCCCCCTTCAGGAAACGATAGCGGGGGTGGCCGTCGAGGGTTTTCAGATTGGCGGGATTTCCCGCGTAGGTGAGCTTGTCGAGGACGGTGACCCGCCAATCCGGATGGGCCTGCACCGCGTGGTGCGTGTAATGGGAGCCGATGAACCCGGCGCCGCCCGTGATCAGGACGCGCGTCATCGGCTCAGCCAAGCCGCGCGGTCAGCTTCTCGATGCGCTGCTCGCGCACCAGCTGGCTGGCGCGAAACAGCGACTCGAAAGTGCCCGCGTCGGTCCACCACCCCTCGAGGACGTCGTGATGCATGGCGCGTCGCCGGATGTAGGCGTTGTTGACGTCGGTGATCTCGAGCTCATTGCGCGCCGAGGGCTTGAGGGTGCCGATGATGTCGAATACGGCGGCGTCGTACATGTAGATGCCGATGACCGCATAGTCCGACGAGGGCGCCTTCGGCTTCTCCTCGATGGCGACGATGCGTCCGTCCTGGAAGGCCGGCACGCCGAACCGTCCGGCGTCGGGCACCTTCTTGAGAAGGATCCGGGCGCCCGCCGCCTGGTCACGGAACGCGGCCACCGGTTTCTTGATGTCCCCCTCGATGATGTTGTCCCCCAGGATGACGACGATCTTCCCCCCATCGGCGAAGTGCCGGGCGAGCGACAGCGCCTCGGCGATCCCCCCTTCGCCCTCCTGATAGGTGTAGGCGATGTCGTCCAGGCCGAAGTCGCGGCCGTTGCCGAGCAGCCGCAGGAACTCCCCGGCGTGGTTGCCGCCGGTCACGATCAGGATGTCGCGGATGCCGGCGTCGACCAGGGCCCGGAGCGGGTAATGGATCATCGGTCGATCGTAGATCGGCAGCAGATGCTTGTTGGTGATCTTGGTCAGCGGTTGCAGACGCGTCCCGAGCCCGCCGGCAAGGATGACCCCCTTCATCGTCTCACTTCTCCTTCAGCGACCAGTCATAGGGCACCGCGCCGCCGTGCGGGTCGACGCGGTATTCGTCCGGCGCCTCGTAGCGGTAAGGCTCGGTCGGCAGGTTGAGCATGATCGCCTCCTCCGTGCCGATCGCCTTGAATCCGTGCAGCACCAGGATCGGGATCTGCAGCAGGGTCGGGTTGTGCACCCCGAGGAAGAACTCGTTGACCTCGCCGCGGGTCCGCGAGCCGGGGCGGTCATCGAACAGGACCACCTTGAACATTCCCTTCACCGGGATGAAATTGTCGACTTGGACCTTGTGGTAGTGCCAGCCCTTGATCACGCCGGGGTAGGCGGTCGTGATGTAGGCCTGCCCGAACTTGAGGAAGATCTCGTCATCGGACCGCAGCGCCTCCATCAATCGGCCCCGCTCGTCCGGAATCACCTTGAGCTGCTTGGTACGCACGCCTTCAATCACCCGGTCCTCCTGGATGCCGCAGGAGCCAAAGCAGCGCCCCGCCAGTAACGGCGCGAGACTAGCAGAGACGCGGGGTTGTGTAAACACGACGTATCGCGCTCGCCGATCGTCCCGGGGTCTGGGGGGCGGCGCATGCGGTTCGCGGGGCACGCCGTCGCCGGGCGCGGGTACGGCCAGGTGGCTGGAAGCCCACCCTTGGCATCACGAGGCCTACGCGCGCGGCGCGGCTCGGGTCTCACTCGCCTGGTCGCGCAACAGCGCGCTCCTCAGGCTCGCTCCGCGACGCCCCCCGCCGCCCAGCCGGCCCCCCCCCCCCTCCGCACGAACACCCCACCCGAGTACAGTTTGGCAACCAAGGTCAACAATACCCAGGGGAAACACCGAGAAA
>JBGPLZ010000075.1:0-17644 GCA_041486695.1 Acidobacteriota bacterium
GCTCGCTGCGCGAGCCTCCCCTGGGCTCGCCTCGCTCCCACCCACCGCGCTGTGAAGCGCGCGGCGGGGCCCCGGTCGCTCGGTCTCACACGACCCGGCGAGGCCAGGGCACCGCGACTCGGATGACTGGGTGGGAGTTTTCTCCCGCGATCAGTCCTTCAGTCGACCAAGGGATCCGCACCCTCTTTTAGATTGGCCTCCGACCCCGCCCCGCGCCATGCGCTTGAACCGCCCCAACATGGAGGAGGCGTCGCGCCCTGCGATCGGCGGACCGTGCGAGACCGAGCGACCGGGGTCCCACCGCGCGGTCCTCAGCGCGGTGGGTGGGAGCGAGGCGAGCCGAGGGGAGGCTCGCGCCAGCGAGCCGGACCCGTGTCCGCCGATCGCAGGGCGCGGCGCCTCCCCCGAGATTAGAGGGTTCAGGCGCTGACGGCGCGCAGGAACGCAGCGTAGGCGTCGAGATAGCGGTCCACGTCGGGTTCGCGCGCCGGCACGGCGATCGTCGGCCCTGCGCCAGGCAGCGCCTCCCACACACCGCGGTTCGCCATCCAGAGTCGCTGAGTCATCGTGAGCAGCTTGTCGCGAAGCGCCAGGGCCTGCTGACCCGTCCTCGGCTCCGGTCCGTACCAGTGACCCGAGCGGGGGCCAAACCGCTGCGCCGTCCAGGGCAGGCGGGATTCACGGATGGCGGCCTCGATCCCGTCGGCCAGTCGCGCGCCGAGCGATGCGGTGCGATCATAGGCGGCCGGAGTGAGCACCTTCGTCAGCGCGGCCCGCGCGGCGGCCATCGAGAGGGGATTGCCGAACAGCGTACCGCCGGTCGCCGCACCACCCTGCTCGCGCTTGACGTCGATCTCGCGGGCCAGAGGCTCGATAAGGCCGTAGGCTCCGAGAGGCACGCCGCCCGCGATCGACTTGCCGATCGTGACGATGTCGGGCTCGAGGCGGAACCTCCGGGTCGCGCCGCCGTGGCCGACCACGCACGTGTGCGTCTCGTCGATGGCGAGGACCGTTCCGGTCTCGCGCGTCATGGCGCGCAGGGCCTCGTGCCAGCCCGGCTGAGGCAACAACAGGTGCACATTGTTGGTGAGCGCCGGCTCGGTGAGAACGATGGCGACGTCCCGCGGCGCCAACGCCCGCCGCAGGCCGTCGACGTCGTTGAACTGCGTGATCCGGACCTTGCCGGCGGTCGCCTTCACCAGCCCACGCTGGACGGGGACCAGCTGGCCGTCCTCCAGATTGATCAAGCCCTCGTCGAAGTGGCCGTGGTAATGACCGTCGAACAGGAGCGCGACCTCGCGCCCGGTGGCGGCACGGGCGATCCGGATCGCCTCGGTGTTCGCCTGGCTCGCCGACAAGGTGAACTGCCAGAACGGCACCGGATACCGGGCCGCCAGCTCTTCGGCGACCTCGACCGCTTCGACGCTCGGCAGCAGGAATTGCGTTCCCTTCCGTGCGCGCTGCGCCACGGCCTCCGCGACTTCGGGGTTGCCGTAACCACAGAACATAACCATGTCGGACACGTTGACGTCGAGGTAGCGGTGCCCGTCGACGTCGACGAAATCGGCCCCTTCGCCGTGACTGACGTAGACCGGGACTTCCTGGTCGATCGCCATCCAGGCCATCGGCACGCCGTTCGGCATGTGCGCCCGAGCCCGATCCAAAAGCCCCATCGTGCGCGGCCGGGCGTCAACGAAGCTTTTCATCTCCCGATCGTGTATGTCCCTGACCTTCGCAGGATCAATCCCAGGTGCCGGCATGATCGAACCCTCGATGTGATCATCGCGCTGCCCAGGCAGACGACGCGGCCTGGAGGAAGGCGGCATTTTACATCGCCCCACCCATGAGACGCTCAAGCCCGACCCCATGGGTGGTCGCCGCCCGAGAATCTCGCTCCCCGGCCGCGTCCGCCCGCGGCGCCGTGCCCTGCGATCGGCGGACCGTGCGAGACCGAGCGACCAGGGTCCCACCGCGCGGCCTTCAGCGCGGTGGGTGGGAGCGAGGCGAGCCGAGGGGAGGGTCGCGCAGCGACCCGGACCCGTGTCCGCCGATCACAGGGCACGGCGCCGCTGTCGGGGGAAGCCGGCGCAGGGGCCACGTTTGACGCCCCTTCCGCGTCTGTGTTAGCGTTTGCTCCTTCATGTACAGAGTCACGGAGATCGTCGAGTTCTGCTACGGGCACCGTCTCCTGCGCTATCAGGGAAAGTGCGCCCACCTGCACGGTCACAATGGCCGCGTCGAGATCGAGTTGTCTGCGCCGGCGTTGAACGAGCAGTCGATGGTCGCCGACTTCTCCGATATCGGCCGGATCGTCAAAGGGTGGATCGACCAGAACCTCGATCACCGGCTGCTGCTGCACAAAGACGATCCCCTCGTTCCAGTCCTCAGGAAACACGACGAGCCGGTCTTCCTCATGGACAGCGACCCGACGGCCGAGGCGATCGCCCGCTTGATTCATGACCAGGCGACCGCGCACGGCCTCCATGTGAGCCAGGTGCGCCTCTGGGAGACCGACACCTCGGTCGCCTCCTACACTCCCCCGGCCCGTTGATGCCGGGTAGAGCGCCGCGCTTCCGCCTCCATTGAGCCTGCTTCGCGACAGTTCCAGGGCGATCAACGAGCGCTTCAATCTGGTCGGCTTCTACGCCCTGGCCGCGCTTGTTCTCCGGATCACGCTGGCGGCCTCGGGGGACGACCCGATCTGGGCCGCTCTGTTCGGCATGGCCCTGGTCCTCGACCTCGGCACCGCGTGCGGCATCATGGGTCTCGTCGTCCAGGCCGCCGCCGGGCGCGGCGAGCCGATCCCCTTCAGCCGCTACGCCGTCGGTCTCTTCGTGCCGCTCCTGTGGCTGTGGATTCGCGTCCTCGCGACCATCTCGCTCCTGGTCGCGGCCGCCGTCGCCATCTACCAGATGGCCCACGGCGGAGGCCTGCCGCCGGAAGAGGCGCTGATGAAGGTGGTCTACTGGGGGACGCCCTGCTTCGATTTCCTGCAACGGATCATGTGGCTCTACAGCATCCCGCTGTGCATCATCGGCCGGATCATGGGAGAGCCGCGGGCCACGCTGCGCGGCGGGTGGGCGATCCTGCGCGCCCGCCGAGCCGACTCGGTGCGGCTGATCATGCTCGTGATCCTGATCAGCGCGCTCGAAGGGGGCTTGCATTTCGCCCGCGGCCCGAAGGGTCAGGATGTCCCCCCCGATGTCCCGGAAGGACTGATCCTCCTCGCCACCTCCTATCTGGAGCTGGTCGTCCTGTTCGGGGCGGCGCGCGTCGTCCTCAGCCGAATCAACTCCGGCTTCCGCGACGGCTTGCGTCCGGCCGCGGCCGCCCGCGCGCCCGGGCCTCCCGCATAGTCGGTCGGGTCCGGAACTCCCGCCTGCCGGAAGGCCTTGCCCCGCTCGGCGCACTTGCTGCATCCGCCGCAATGCCGGCCGTGCTCCCCGGGTCGCACGCAGGAGAAGGTCAGATCGAGACGCAGATCACGCCCCCGCCGGACAACGCGGTCCTTCGTCAGCAGACGATAGGGTGCCCGGATGCGAATCGGGGCACCGAGCCCCCGCGACAGAGCGCGCTCCATGGCGCGGAAGAAGGCCGGCGTCCCGTCCGGGAAAGGATTGGCGCTGAGAATGCCCGAGATCAGGACCGGGATCCGGCGCAGGGCGCAAAATGTGGCCGCCTTGGAGAACAGGGAGATGTTGCGCCCCGGCAGGTAGACCGTCTCGTCGCCGTCGTCGTAGCGCGGCCCGCCCCGACCCGAGGTGCTCCAGTGGTGACCGTACAGGTCGGCCATCGGCATCTCGATGATCGCCAGCGGCCGCAGGCGGGGTGAGCGCAGCGAAGCCAGGAAGCGGCGCAGCGCCCGGATCTCGGCCGCCTCCCAGAAGAGCCCGGCGCGCACATACAGCGGCTGCACGGAGCCGTAGGAACGAAGCGCGTCGCGCAGCAGCACGGCCGAGTCGAGACCGCCGCTGGCCAGGACGCAGGCCCGGCCCTTCGCGGTGACCTCTCCGCGCCGTCCCCCTCTGCGCGCAGCGCACCGCACCGCAAGCCTCCCTCGAAGGCGGGTCCGGGCGGAACTTAGGAGCGCAGCTTGTTGCCCGGTTTCCTCGGAGGATCGTTCGCCGGTCGCAGCGTCACCGGCGGGTTCGCCTTGAACGCGGGGGTGAGATCTTTGTTGATCTTGGCCCACTCCGGCGATTCCTCTTCGGTCTCGACGATGGCCTCGATCGGGCACTCCGGCAGACAGGCGCCGCAGTCGATGCACTCCTCAGGGTTGATGATCATGAAGACTTCGCCCTGATAATCGCCGGGGTGGATGCAGTCCACGGGACAAACCGCCACGCAGGTCGCATAGCGCTCGCCCAGGCACTTTTCGGTGATGACGTAGGACACTTTCGAGACCTCCTCTCAATGGAATTTTCAGAAGTCGGGGCGAATGGTAACACAAAAATTCGCCGTTTTGTAAAGCCTCCGCGCCCCGTCCGGGCACGCCCCTCCACCAGGCGCGATCGATGCCGGAGCGGTGTGGACGGGTCATCGCCCGGTTGCTCCCCCGCGCTCGGAACCTATATTGGGCGCGGTGTTCGACAAGACCTGCGTTTCGGAAATGTAATCACCGGGGGACGCCCTGAGCGAGCTTCGCACCCGTCGCGCCATCTTCCTGTTCCTGCTCGCCCTGACGCTGATCGTCTGCGCCCGCGCCATCGCCTCGGCACGCGGAGCCACCCAGGGCGAATCGTCCGGCCGCGTGAGGGTGGCGCTCTTCGATCCCGAGGGCCGCGCCGCGCCGGCGCTTCGAGCCCTCGGCCTTGAGCCCGTGATCGTCTCCGTTCCCGAGGACCTGACGCTGTTCGAGGGGGATCTGATCGTGGTCGGCCCGGGCGGCTTCAGCCGCGGGCGGGAGAACCTCGGGCCGGTGCTCGCTGCCCGTCTGCGCGGCGGCCTGTCCGTCCTGCTGCTCGACCAGCCTACGCTTCCAGCCACGTTGAGCGATGATCTGCGTCTCTGGCCTTCCTTCACGGACGGCCCCGAGAGCGAGGTCCTGGTCTCATCCCGGCATCCGGTGATGCGTGGCCTCTCGGAAACGGTCGCGACCGCCTATCTTTCGGAGGCTCACCTCCGCACCCGACCGCTCCTGCCGCCGACCCGCGGCAACTTCAGGGTGCTCGCCGAAGTCCGATCACGTGGTGGATCGGCCTGGCAGGAAGGGGTGTCGATGCTGGAGATCCGGGTGGGAGAGGGAACGCTCCTGGCGGTACAGGCTTCCCTGTGCGCCGACTTTCCCAGCGACCCCCGGGCCCGTGTGCTCCTCGGTAACGCCGTCGCCTACCTCGTGAGCGAGCGAGTCCCCCGTCCGCGGGCGGCGCTCCTTGGCGCCGGTCCCGAGAGCCTGCCGATCTGCCTGCAACATCTGGCGCCCTACCTCCCCCCGGCGCCCGTCGATCTTTCCGGGGTCGAGCTCCTGGTCGCGCCGGCGGACTGGCAGGCCCTGCGCGTGTCCGGCGATCCCGCGCGGCCGCCGCTCGCGCGGGTGGCTCGCTTTCTCCGGGAGGGCGGCACCCTCGTCCTGCTCAATCCCCAATCCCTGGTGCTCGCTCCGCTCGCCGCCCTGACCGGCGTCGCGGTCTCCTTCGAGCCCGCGGGCGCATCGACTCCCCGTGAAGGGGGCGATCTTTCCACCCTGGCGCTCTTTCAGGGAGTCGCCCATCAGGACTTGACCCTCCTCGAGCAGCGCGGGCGGCCGGAGCTGCGGCTGCGTCCGTCTGCCGGCGATCTCGACGGAGTCGAGGCGCTGCAGATCGAGCCCGGCCTGGCGCGCTACCGGGTCGGCCGCGGCACCCTCGTGGCGCTCACGCTCCCGGATGCGGCGCGCTGCGTCGCCGCTCCGGTCTCCAGCCTGCTCGCCCGCCTCCTCACCAACCTGGGCGTGCCGCTCGACGCCGAGCTCGGGCTCCAACCACGCACCATCACTCTCCTCGATGAATCCGGCGACTAGGAGCCTGTCCGAGTATTAGGCTCCTCGCTTCGCGGCCTCCCCTCGAAGGTATAATGGGCCGCGAGGGGGCGCGATGGCAGTCAGGGTGGCGATCAACGGCTTCGGCCGGATCGGGCGGATGGTCATGCGGGCCGCGAAGCAGCGTCGGTTCGACATCGATTTCGTCGCCATCAACGATGTCGCCGACCTCGAGCCGCTGGCCATGGTCCTGAAGTACGACTCGATCCACGGCGCCTACCCCGGCACGGTCACCTGGGGGGACCACGCGCTGGTCGTCGACGGCGACGAGATCCGCGTCTTCAAGGTTGGCGACAAGCGTTCCGGAGACCCCTTCGCCTTCCCCTGGAACGACCTCAACGTGGACATCGTCATCGAGTCCTCGGGAGTCTTCCGCCGTCTCGAGGAGCTGCAGCGCCACCTCGAGGCGGGAGCGCGCAAGGTTCTCCTGACCGTGCCCTGCAAGGATCCGCTCGAAGCGACCATCGTGCTCGGCGTCAACGACAGTCTCCTGAGCCCCGCGCACCGAATCGTCAGCAATTCCTCGTGCACCACGAACTGCGCGGCCCCGGTGGCCCGGCTGCTCGATGAGGCCTATTCGATCCGCAAGGGGTTCCTGACCACGGTGCACGCCTACACGAACGACCAGCGGCTGTTCGACTATCCGCACAAGGACATGCGGCGCGCCCGCATGGCGGCGCTCAACATCGTGCCGACCTCCACCGGAGCAGCCCGGGCGCTGGGGCTCGTGATCCCGTCGCTCAAGGGGAAGATCGAGGGCCTGGCGTTTCGAGTCCCGGTCCCGTCCGGTTCGGTGGTCGATCTGACCGTGTACACGGAAAAAAAGGCGACGGTCGAGGGGATTCACGCCCTGATGCGGGAGGCGTCCGAGGGGCCGATGCGCGGCATCCTGCAATACTCCACCGACCCGATCGTCTCCGCCGACGTCATCGGCAACCCGCATTCGGCGATTTACGATGCGCCGCTGACCCAGGTCCAGGGCGATCAGATGGTGAAAGTGGTCGCCTGGTACGACAACGAGTGGGCCTACGCCATGAGGGTCGCCGAGATGATCCCGAAGCTCCACGCCATCGGCTATTGAGACCGGACGTTCCGAGGAGCCCCCTCGAGCCATGATGCCGCGACCTCGCGCTCCGCGCCGCCTCCCCCGGCGCGCTCTCCCGTCGCTCGCCAGGACCGTTCTCACGCTGGCCGCGACGACCGCCTCGATCCTCATCGCCTCGCCTGCCATCCACGGGGAAGCCGGCCGGCGCGAGCCGGTCCTTAAGCAGATCCGGCTGCCGCACCACTATTACTACCGCGAGATGTACCTGCCGCAGGCGACCAGCGGACCAAGCGCCGTCGCCTGGTCTCCCGACGGGCGTGAGCTCGTCTACTCGATGCAGGGGGCGCTCTGGCGGCAGGCCGTCGGTGCCCGAGTGGCGACCCAGATCACCGCCGGTCCCGGCTACGACTATCAGCCCGACTGGTCACCGGACGGGCGCTTCGTGGCCTACGCTTCATACCGGGACGATGCGGTCGAGCTCTACCTGCTCTCCATGCAGACCGGCCAATCGCGGCCCTTGACGAGCAACGGCGCCGTCAACGTCGAGCCGCGCTGGTCTCCCGATGGGCGCCGCCTGGCCTTCGTCTCGACCGTGTTCAACCAGCGCTTCCACATCCATGTCATGAACGTGGAGGGGGGCGAGCCCGAAGGGATCGAGCGGTTGACCGAAGACCACGACAGCGGCCTGCCGCGTTATTACTACAGTCCCTTCGATCACTATCTCTCGCCGTCCTGGTCCCCCGACGGCAGCGAGATCCTGTTCGTGTCGAACCGCGGCCACATCCATGGCACCGGCGGCTTCTGGCGCATGAAGGCGCGCTCCGGCGCGGAGGCCCGCGAGATCCATTACGAGGAGACCAACTGGAAGGCCCGCCCCGACTGGTCGCCCGACGGCCGCCGGGTGATCTATTCCTCCTATCTCGGCCGCGCCTGGCACCAGCTCTGGATCATGACCGACGAGGGGGGCGATCCCTTCCCCCTGACCTACGGCGATTTCGACGTGACGGCGGCCCGCTGGTCTCCGGACGGCCGGCGGATCGCCTTCATCTCCAATGAGACCGGCGACACGTCGCTCTCCATCCTGGATCTCCCCGGCGGCCGCAGGCAGCGGGTCGCGATTGAAGAGCGGCGCTATCTGAACCCGGTCGGTACCCTGAAGATCACCGTCATCGATGAGGCGACCGGACGGCAGGTGCCCGCCCGCGTCTCGGTCACGGTTCCGGACGGCAGGAGCTTCGCGCCGGACGACGCCTGGCGGCACGCCGACGAGGGGTTCGATCGCACCGAGCGCCGGTTCGAGTACGGTTACTTCCATACTCCCGGGGCTTCCGACGTGATGGTGCCGGCGGGGCCCGTCACCGTCGAGGTCACCAAGGGTCCCGAGTATCGGATCGACCGCCGACAGTTGACGGTGCCCGCCTCCGCAACGAAAGCGGCGCGCATGGTGCTGCACCGTCTCGCCAACCTGCCGGCCAAGGGCTGGTGGGGCGGCGACCTGCACGTGCACATGAACTACGGCGGCGCCTACCGGAACGACCCGCGCCACCTCGCGCTGCAGGCGGCGGCCGAAGGGCTGAACGTCGTCGAGAACCTGGTGGTCAACAAGGAGCAGCGCATCCCGGACATGCCGTACTTCCGCATCGGTCCCGATCCCGTCTCGACGCCGGATCTCCTGATCGTCCACGGTCAGGAGTTCCACACCAGCATCTGGGGCCACACCGCGCTCCTCGGCCTCACCGACCACTACCTGATGCCCGATTATGCCGGCTACGTGAACACGGCGGCGGCGAGCCTGTTTCCGAGCAACGCCGAGGTGGCCGACCTGGCCCATGCCCAGGGCGCCCTGTTCGGCTATGTCCATCCCTTCGACACGCGCCCCGACCCGCTCGATCAGAACGAGCCGCTGACGTACGAGATGCCGTCCGACGCCGCGCTCGGGAAGATCGATTATTTCGAGGTCATGGGGTTCAGCGACCACTTAATCACTTCGGAGATCTGGTATCGACTGCTGAACTGCGGCTTCCGCATCCCGGCAGGGGCCGGCACCGACGCCTTCCCGAACTTCGCCTCGCTGCGCGGCCCCGCGGGGCTGGTGCGGGCCTACGTTCAGGCGGGCCGTCCCCTCGATCACCGCCGCTTTCTAGCCGGACTGAAGGCGGGGCGCACCTTCGTCACCAACGCGCCGCTGTTGGAGTTCTCCCTCTCGGGCAAGGGGATCGGCGACACGCTGCGCCTGCCGGCGGGCGAGCATCGGCTCGAGGCGCACGTCACGCTGCGCTCGATGGTGCCGCTCGATCATCTGGAGATCATCGGCAACGGCAGGATCGTCGCCACGGTGCCGCTCGCGGGCGACCGCACCGCGGCATCCGCGTCGATCACGATCCCGGTGCGGTCCAGCGGCTGGTTCGTCCTGCGGGGCTATGCGGACCGGGCGGCAACGCCGATCCTCGATCTCTATCCGTTCGCGAGCACGAGTCCGATTTACGTCCAGGTGGGGAACGACGAGGTGCGCTCGCGCGCGGACGCGGAGTTCTTCATCGCCTGGATCGACAGGCTGGTGCCCTTCGCGAAGTCGCATCCGGGCTGGAACACGCCGGAGGAGAAGGCGGCCGTCCTCGCGAGCTTCGAAGCGGCGCGCGCCATCTACGAAACCCGGGCCCGGGAAGCGCCCCCCGCGGGGGACTAGGCGCCTGTTCGGGCATCGAGCCGGGCTTCTGTGAGGGCCGTCAGCCCGCCGGCTTCGCCACGTCGCAGGCCTTCGCGATCTTACGTCCTTCCTTCTCGACGTACTTGACCGTGACCGAGTCCCCGACCCGTATCTCACCGAGGCTCGCACGCTGGCCGTGGATCAGGATGACGGCATCTTCCGCGAGCTCGAAGCGGATCAGCTTCGCCTCGCCTCCCTTGAACGTTTCCTTCACGGTGAAGCTTCTGGCGGCGACGTTGACGCCGCGAATCTCGCCGACGAGGGTATGTTCGCCGCCGTCGGCCCCGGGCTTGGTCTTCGGCTCGCCGCCGGCGGCGATCGATGCCAGCACCAGCGCGAGGATCGCCAGTCGCTGTGGCGCTGTCCCGGTCCGCATCACCGCTCCTTCCAGTCAGACTCTCAAAGAAAGGGGGCGCGACCTGTCGGAGTCGCGCCCCCTGATTGGAACACTTGCCTTCGAAAGGTCTCGGGTTACCCCTTCTTGGCGGGCGCCTTCTCGGTGTGGACGATCTCCTGAGCGATCTGCGCGCCGTCCTTCTCCGTGTACTTGATCTGGACCTTGTCACCGGCCTTCAGCTGATCCAGCGACGACTCCTTGCCCTGGATCTTGATCTTGGCCGTCTCGGCCAGCGTGAAGGTCATCTCCTTGTCCTTCTCCTTCACGGTGAGGGTCTTGGCCGTCGCGTCGACGCTGACCACCTCGGCGGTCACGTGCTTGGTCGCCGGGGCGGTACTCGCCTTCTTCTGCGCGGCCACTGCGAACGACACCATGGCGCACGCGAAGAGAATCGCAACTCCCAGAACTACGTTCTTCCGCATTTCGAATCACCCCTTTCCGCGGTCGATTTTATTACAAACTTCCAGCGCCATTGGATATTGCAACACCGGTGCCAGAGGCTTCGTCAATGCTGGGTAACAGACGGAAGCTACTGGAGCATCAAGACTTCGTACCTTGGACGAGAAGCAGGTCGGGGTCGATCCGGAGCACTCAGGCCTTCAATCGTGCCCCATTTGGTGCAGGGGGTGCACCATCCGGTGCAGACGGGCTCAGATCGGTCGGGTCCGGATCTTCCCAATCCGCAAGATTCGCGGCGTCGCCCGGGGCCGGCCGGGAGAGACCGAATTTTTCCAGCCTGTACTGGAACGTCCTGCGGCTCATCCCGAGCAGCCGCGCGGCGCGCGACACGTTGCCACCCTTGCGCAGCGCCTGATGCAGCAGGCCCTTCTCGAGCGACTCGAAGGAGAGCCCGGTGTCCGGGATCTCGAGGTGGAGAACCGCCTCGCTCAGGTCCTGGTGGAGCTCCTGGGGCAGATCGGCGGGGGTGATGACCGGCCCTTCCGCCAGAAGCACGGCGCGCTCGATCACCGATTCGAGCTGGCGCACGTTCCCCGGCCAGGGGTGGGTCATCAGAAGCGACAACGCCTGGCGATCGATGCCGCGCAGGCTCTTCCCGGAGGCCGAGGCGTGTCGCTGAATGAAGTGATCCACCAGCCGGGGGATGTCGGTGGTCCGCTCCCGCAGCGGCGGCAGGAAGATGGTGAGGACGTTCAAACGGTAGTAGAGATCCTCGCGGAATCGCGCCTCCTGCATGAGGCGGGTCAGACTCTTGTTCGTGGCCGCCAGGATCCGCACGTCCACCGGGACCGAGGTGTTCCCTCCGACACGCCGAATCTCCTTCTCTTGAAGCGCCCGCAGGAGCTTCGCCTGCATCGCCAGGCCGAGATCCCCGACCTCGTCGAGAAACAGCGTCCCGGTCGACGCCTGCTCGAAGAGGCCGGTCTTGCGGGCGATCGCCCCGGTGAAGGATCCCTTCTCATGCCCGAACAGCTCGCTCTCGAGCAGCGGCTCGGGGATGGCGGCGCAGTTGATCGCCAGGAACGGCCGGGAGGCCCGCGGTGAGTTGTAGTGGATCGCCTGAGCGATCAGCTCCTTGCCCGTGCCCGACTCCCCATAGATGATCACGGTCGAGCTGCTCGGGGCGACCTTGCGGACCATCCGGAAAACTTCCTGCATCTTGCCGTGGTCCCCGATGATGTTGCCGAGCGAGAAGCGGTCCAGGAGCTGCTCGTGCAGCGACCGGTTCTCGCGCAGCAGCCGGGCTTTGTCCATGGCCCGCCTGACCGCGAGCACGAGGGTGTCGCGCACGAGCGGTTTCGTGAGGTAGTCGGAGGCGCCCTTCTTCATCGCCTCCACGGCCGTGTCGACGCTGCCGTGGGCGGTCATGATGATGACGCACGACTGCGGCGCGAGCCGCGAGGCCTCTTCGAGCAGATCGATCCCGTCCCGTCCGGGCAGCTTGAGGTCGGTGAGAATGACGGCGGCGGGAGCGTCGCGCAGCAGAAGGAGGGCGGCCTCCGCCGTGGAGGCGGTATCGACCTCGAAGCCCTCGCGCCCGAGGATCGTCTTCAGGATTTCGAGCTGCGGAGGCTCATCGTCGACCACCAGCACCCGTTCGAGATCGAGCATCCTCTTCCTCCAACGATCGCTAGGCCGCGTCCTGCGCGGCGGACCCCGCCGCTGGACCACGCACCGGCACTTCGATCCTGAAGACGGTGCCGGCGCCGGGAACGCTCTCGACCTGAATCGTGCCGTCGTGGTCCTGGACGATCCTCTGGGTGATCGCCAGGCCCAGCCCGACGCCCGCTTCGCGGGTCGAGAAATAGGGGTCGAAGATCCGCTCCTGATCGACCGACTCGATCCCGCCGCCGGTGTCCCGGAAGGAGATCCGGACCGTCGGCTCGCCGGCGGGGGTGCACCCCGTGGCCGCCTCCACCTCCAGCCGGCCACCGGTGGCCATCGCCTGAATCGCGTTGATGGCCACATTGAGGAAGCAGGTGCGCAGCCCCTCGGTGTCGGCCCGCACGGTCGGCAGATCGGGGTCCAGTCGGCGGACGACCTCGATCTTCTGGTCGCGGGCCTTGGCGGCCGTGAGCGACAGCACCTCGTCGAGGATCTCGTCGACCCGGCAGTCCCGCAGGGCGAGGCGCGGCGGTCTGCCATAGCTCAGGAAGTCGGTCACCATCCGATTGAGGCGCGTCAGCTCGTCGCGCACCGACCCGATGATGCCCGCGTGCTCCCGCGCGCTGGCCGGGTCCGGGGGACGGTACTCGCTTCCCAGATGATCGATGCTGAGGCTGATCAGGTTGAGCGGATTGCGGATTTCGTGGGCGACCGCCGCTGCCAGCCGGCCGATGGCCGACGCCCGCTCGGCGCGCCGCAGCCGCCCCTCGAGAGTCCGTTGTTCCCGCAGCCGGTCGACCATCTGGTTGAAGGTCGTGATCAGCCGCCCGACCTCGTCCCGGCCGCTGATCTCGACGCGGGCCGAGAGATCCCCCTCCGCCACCTGGCCGGCCGCCGAGGCGAGGCTGTTGAGCGATCGAGTGAGCCGGAACGACAGCACCACGACCCCGGCCATCCCGGCGAGAAAGATGACGATCGTCGCCAGCAGCCGTCGGGTCATCGCCTCCCGGATCAGGAGGTCGAAATCGTCGAGCAGCAGGTGCAGCCGTACGTAGCCGCGCTTCTCGTTGTCGACGATGATCGGGATGTCGAGCGTGTAGGTCGTCCTGCTGGCATCGTCGAGCGCGTCATCGTCGCCCAGGGTGCCGGTGATGACCACGCCGTTCGCCTCGCCGCGCTTGGTGAGTCGCGGCGGCTCCGCCTTCTTGCCGACCTTGGCGCGGTTGGAGGAGGCGACCACTTCCTTTTCGTTGCTGAGGATCGAGATCTCCTTCACCCCGCGACTCGACAGCCGCTGCACGTAATCCTTGAGCAGGGTGTCGTCGCTCATGCCTTTCGAGGTGAGCTGCTGGACGCTGATCTGCAGCGCCTTCGAGAGAGACTCCGTCTGATCCTCGACCTGGGCAAGGAGCGCCGTCTCGAAATGCGAGTAGACGAGGAAGGAGGTGGTGACGGTCAGGAGCATCATCACCAGGACGATCAGGAACAGCCGGGTCCCGATCCGTAAACCCCGGAGAGGATGCGTCATCGATGAACCTCAGGATGGACGTGGCGCACAGAGGATCTTAGCACACCCGTCCCGCCGCAACCTCTCCGGCCACGGCGGTCCGCGGGCGAATCCTAGTAGGTGTAGAAGGCGCCCAGGATGACGGCCAGATCGGGGGCCCCGTTGCTGAGCGGAAATGCGACCGCGCCCCGGAACCCGCCGCGGAGATCCGGGCCGAAGGTCTGCACTCCCACGGTCAGACGGGCATCGCTCTTCGCTCCTTCGATCCGCTTCGACTCCCAGGTCGCCTCGAGCGACAGGGTGAAACGGGGGGAGGCCGGCATGAGGATGCCGCCCCCCATCAGCAGCGAGTCCTTGCCTTCAGGAAGGCCCGCGCCGGGGTCCCCGTTGTGGCGGACCCCCAGGTTCCCCACCAGGGTCACCGCCTCGAGATCGGCCCGGAAGGCCCCAAAAAGCTCGACGTCGCTCCTGCCGGTACCGAATTTCTTCCCCTCATCGGACGTCGGTGACTTGATCCGGGTACCGAGGGCGAAGCGGCCCGGCCCGCTCCCTGGAAGCCGATACTTGGCGTACATGTCGAGAGCGGAGAGCCCCGATGTCTGCGGGCCGCTATCGGGATGGCGATCGAGGAAGCCGAAGGTGATGCCGGTCTCGAGGTCCTTGACGACCTTGAACGCGATCAGCGGACCGACGAAGTGGCTCGTCCCGTCCTTCAGGTTTTGGTAGACGTACCGGCCTTCGATAAAGCCGCCCGGAGTGACGGCCGCATCCTCGATGAACCTCTCGAAGAGCCGCCGGCCGTTGCGATCGGCGGCGACCGGCGCGCTCCAGGGAGCCGGAGCTGCCAGGGGACCGACGCTGGACCCCGCCTCCCGGGCTGATGCCAGGTCAGGTGAAGCGAGGAGAACCACCGCCGCGAGAAACGGCCCGAGCGCTCGACCGGACAATCGCCACCCCCCGAATGAGCTGTGATCCTACCCGATCGACCAACACGGTGCACAAACAGGCGCAATTCTTCTTCCTGGCATCACGCCGACGCCCGCGTCGGAAAACCGCCAGTTGCGCGCCCCGCCTCCTCGTCGTATTTGAGTGTCAGGAGCGGAGCGCCCCCCTTCCCGGGGGGCTCGCATGAGATCGTCAGCTCCCATCGCCGCAGACACCGATGCAGACTCATGAGAGACCGTTTCCGCCGCGGCCCGAGATCTGGGCCGTAGGCGGCGGCAAGGGCGGCACCGGCAAGTCGCTGGTCACCGCCAGCCTCGGCATCCACCTGGCGGAGATGGGACGCCGGGTGATTCTGGTGGATGGCGATCTCGGCGCGCCCAACCTGCACACCTTCCTCGGCCTCGATGCGCCGCCGCTCTCCCTGAGCGACTTGATCACGAGGCGGATCGAGACCCCCGAGGCGGCCCTGTGCGACACCGGTCTGCCGCGGCTGCGGCTGCTCTCCGGGGGCCGCAACGCGCTCGACGCCGAGAGCCTGAAGCACTTCCAGAAGACCCGCCTGCTGCGGCTGCTGTCGGGGCTGCGGGCCGATATCGTCCTGCTCGACCTGGGCGCCGGGACCTCCCTGAATGTTCTCGACCTTTTCTCGATCGCCGACCGCGGCATCCTGGTGCTCCTCCCCGAGCCGACCTCGATCGAGAACGGCTACCGGTTCCTGAAGGCCGCCTTGCTGCGCCGCATGCAGCATCTGGCCAGGGCTCTCGGATTCCGGCCGATCGTCGATCTGGTGCTGCGATACCGCGGCGGTACGTCCCCGGACCATCCGGCGGCCGTCCTCCAAGAGATTCGGCGGGTCGACTCTTGCGTGGCCGAGCGGATCGCCGATCACCTCGAGACGTTCCTGCCGCGCCTGATCGTCAATCAAGTGCGGGATCGCCAGGATGAGCGGATCGGCGACGCCATCGAGGCGGTCTGCGACCGGCTCCTGAGCATCCCGATCCGGTTCGCGGGAACGGTCCCTTACGACCCCGTCCTGGTGCGCTCGATCAAGACCCGCCGGCCGTTTCTGGTGGAGTATCCCAGGAGCCGCACCGCCGAGGCATTCCGGGCCGCCGCGGAAACGATCGGCGAGATTCATCCGCGGCGAAAGGGTCCGGCTCCCGGCCGCGCGGCGGGACCCGATGAGGCGCCGGCGTGGCGAGCGCACGACCCGTATGCCGTGCTCGACCTCCCGCCGGAGGCCACCCACGATCAGGTGCTCGCCGCCTACATGCGGCTGCGGCCTGTCCTGCGCGCCGATTCGCCGGCGCTCGTCTCCCTCGACTGCGAGATCGAGAGGCGGGCGGCTCTCGCCGATGTCGAGGAGGCGTTCCGTCTTTTGTCACGCAACCTCTCCGCCCCCTGCGATCGACCGGCGCCCCGGTCTTCTGGACATCGGTTTCCCAGGGACTGAATTTGAAGGCGCGCGACCTGCGGCGGTTGCGGACGAGCGCCTAGACGGGATGGCGGGCCGCTTCGAGCAGCGCCAGGATTTCCCGATCCTCGAGGACGTGGTCGCTGCGCTTGGCGGCGTCGAAGATGAGGTCGACACTTTCGTCTCTGGGGTCGATGCCGCGCTGCTCCAGCCAGAAGATGACGTTCGACCGGCCCGACATCGGGCCGACCCGGATCGACTGTGAAAATCCGAAGTCCGAGGCGGGCACGCCCGAGTAGACCCGATCGGCGAGCCAGAGGTCGTGCTTGCGCAGCGCCTTGATGACCGCGGCCGCATGCACGCCGGTCCCGGTCTCGAAGGCGTCCTTGCCGACCACCGGGTAGTTGCGGGGGATCGGCACCCGGCAGGCCTCGGAGATCATCCGGCAATACTCTCCCAGCCGGGTCAGATCGCGATCGATCCAGCCGAGCAGCTTCATGTTGACCAGCAGCAGCTCGATCGCCGTGTTGCCGGCTCGTTCGCCTATGCCGAGCCCGCAGCCGTGCGCCCGGCTCGCGCCCGCCAGCAGGGCCGCCAGGCTGTTCGGCAGGTCGAGACCGCGGTCGCGGTGACCGTGCCAATCGATGCCGACCGTCTCCCCGGTCTCAGCAACCAGACCGGTCACGTAGCCGACGAGAGCCCTCACACCGTCGGGGGTGGCATGACCGACCGTGTCGGTGATGCAGATCCGCCTGGCTCCGCACTCGATCGCGGTGCGATAGAGACGGCGGATGGTCTCCGGATCGGCGCGCGTCGTATCCTCGGTGACGTACATCACCGGCAGGCCTTCCGCGACCGCGAACCGAACCGCCTCCTCGGTGTGTCGCAGCAGCGTGTCGATCGTCCACCCTTCCGCATATTGCCTGATGGCCGAGGAGCCGATGAACAGGCAGGCCTCGATCGGCGTGCCGACGGCCGCGGCGATCCTGACGATCGGCTCGATGTCCCGGACCATGGTGCGGGCGGCGCAGTTGGGGCGGATGCGGAGGCGGCCGTCGGCGATCTCCCGGCACAGCGCGGTGGCGTCGGCCGCCGCCTTCGGCCCCGCCGCCGGCAGTCCGACGTCGGCCGAGTCGATGCCGATGGCATCCATCAGCCGGAGAATCCTCTTCTTGGCCTCGAGCGGTGGATCGGTGACGCTCGGCCCCTGCAGGCCATCCCGCAGGGTCTCGTCCACGATCCCGATCGGATGGTCCAGCTTCTCTTTCGACCCGAACAGGTTCCAGTCGTGGATGAGGCCATCGCGGGGTGCCGCCTCGCCATCCATGAACCTGATTATAGCCTCGGGGGCGACTCGATGGGAGAGCGTCCGGCGATCTGGGGGGCGGCGCATGCGGGTCGCGGGGCACGCGGTCGCCGCGCGCGGGTACGGCCAGATGGCTGGAAGCCCACTCTCGGCACCACGGGGCCTACGCGCGCGGCGCCGCTCGGGTCTCACTCGCCTGGTCGCGCAACAGCGCGCTCCTCAGGCTCGCTCCGACACGGCCCC
>JBGPLZ010000076.1:0-17447 GCA_041486695.1 Acidobacteriota bacterium
CGGATCACCTTGTCGGTGCCCCAGCCGCAGCGCCGGATGTGACGGCCGAGAAAGTGGTTGGCGCGCCGAATCCAATAACCGTCGTGGGGCGGCTCCGACTCGAGCAGGCTGAGGATCTCGTCGCGCAGGCCGGGCGTCACCCGCTCGTCGGAGTCAACGAGGAGGATCCAGGGATGCGCCGCCCGCGGGATCGCCCAGTTCTTCTGCTTCGCCGAGTAGACGTATTCGTGCTGCAGGATCCGGGGGCCGAACTCGCGCGCGATCGACAGCGTCCGGTCGGTGCTGAACGAGTCGACGACGAGGATCTCGTCGGCGAAGCGCACCGATTCCAGGCATGCTCGCAGCGTCGTCTCTTCATTGTAAGTCGGCACGATGACCGAAAGAGGCTGTCGGGCCACGTCCCTCTCCTGTCCGATCAGGACCCCACTTTATTGCCCCACTGCTTTTCCTGCTCGCGCTCGTGCTGCTCCAGGATCACCTTGGCCTTCCGGCCGAGCGCGCCGTTCGGGTCGTCGTTCCACAGCCGCGCGTAGGTCGCTTCGGCGTCCTCCCTCCGCCCCGCCTCGAGCTGGCAGCCCCCGAGATCGAAGAGGAGGCGTTTAGTTGATTTGAAGCGCGGGTATTTGTCGAGGATCCCCTGGTAACGATCGATCGCCGCGAGCCAGCGCTTTCGCCGCTGGTAGAACCGGCCGATCAGCCGCTCATGCTCCGCCAGCTGATCATGGCAGTCATCGATGCGTCGCCGGGACTCGGCGACATGCGGGCTGTCGGGATAGACCGTCTCGACCTTGCGGAACTCGTCGATCGCCTTGAGCGTCAATGCCTGATCACGATCCGGGGCGAGCACCTGCTTGAACAGGGACATCCCGACCATGTACTGCGCGTAGTCGGACTTCTGGTGGTCCGGAAAGTAGGTCAGGAAGTTGCGATAGGCGTTGAGCGCCTCGCCGTAGTTCAGCAGGCCGCCATCCTTGAAGAACGCGTCGGCGATCGCCAGCTGCACGCGCGGCAGCAGGTCGCGATCCTCGGGAGCGATGCGCGGCACGACCTGCTGCAGAAGAGCGCGCGCGGAGTAATAGTGCTTTCTCGCGATCTTGCGCTCGGCCTCCTGGTAGATCTGCTCCGGCGGGATCTGGGTCTGGGATTCCTTGCGCTTCCTGGCGCAGCCCGGCACGAGCGCCACGATGGCCACGGCGGCGAGAACGGCCAGGGGGGCCCGGAGACCTGCGCGGACCCCTCTCACCCGAGGAGCCTGTCCCGGATCTCCGCCGGGAGCCGGCGAGGCCGACCCGAGGCGTCAACGGCGGCGTGCGTGGTGCTGCCGGTGGCCAGAAGTGCCCCGTCGTCCTCGCGTTCGATGCGATAGGAAAAGGCGACGCGCACGGGGCCCGCCTCGGCGAGCCGGGTGCGGACCACCAGCCGGTCGTCGTAGCGCGCCGGAGCGTGGTAGGAGCAGGAAGCCTCGATCACGGGCAGGAAGACCCCCGACGTCTCGATCGTCGCGTAGGTGGTTCCCGAAGCGCGCATCAATTCAGTCCGCCCGATTTCGAACCAGACAAAATGATGCGAGTGGTGCGCCACCCCCATGCGGTCGACCTCGGGGTAACGCACTCGGAGCTGTACCACACCCTCGTGCCCGACCGCGGTCACGATCGGCGCTTCGGCTGGACGAGGCGCGCGCACAGATCGCGCGCGCGCGCTTCCGGATTCTGCCCGTCGAAGACCGCCGACCCGGCGACGAAAATCTCCGCCCCCTGCTGCTGCAGATCGGCGATGTTGTCGAGGCCGATCCCCCCATCCACCTCGATGCGGGCCGGGACGCCGGCCGATTCGATCATGAGGCGAAGCGCCGCGACCTTGCCCCGGACGGAGGGGATGAACCGCTGGCCTCCAAAACCGGGATTCACCGACATGAGCAGGATGAAGTCGAGGTCCGGCAGGATCTCGGCCAGCGTCCCGAGGGGCGTCGCGGGGTTGAGCGCCACGCCCGCCGCGGCGCCGCAATCGCGGATGAGATGAATGGTGCGATGCAGATGGGGCACCGACTCCTGGTGCACCGAGATCATGTCGGCCCCGGCCTTCGCGAAGCGCTCGATGAATCGATCGGGCTCGTCGATCATCAAGTGGACGTCGAGCGGCAGATCGCTCACGCGATCGATCGCCTCGACGACGAGAGGGCCGATCGTCAGGTTGGGAACGAAGTGGCCGTCCATGACGTCGAGGTGAAGCAGGCCGGCGCCACCCCGGGCCACGGCCGCGACCTGGTCCCCCAGGCGGGCGAAATCGGCCGACAGCACCGATGGAGCCAGCGCCGGGAGAGACGGCAACCTGTCGCCGGAGGCTCCCCCGGCATGCCGCCCCTTCTGACGATCACCCACCCGTTCCTCCTTCGCCCGCAAGCGTCAATGTCACCAGGTCTCCGGCGCGCACCGGATATCCGGCCTCGGGATCCTGCCCGACGATCGTTCCAGGAGCGCCGTGGCTTCCGGGATCGCGCCGGCTCGGCACCGGTTTGAGGCCGGCCCGCGCCAGGAAGCGCACCGCCTCCGCCTCCATCCTTCCCGTGAGGTCCGGCATGACGTAGGTGCGCTCCGGCGCGCCACGGCTGACCAGCAAAGCGATCCTGCCATCCTGCACCGTCACGCTTCCCGGCAGCGGATCCTGGGCGATGACCAGATTCTCCGGCTCGCGCTTCGAGTAAACGTAGATCTCGGCGCCGAGCCCCGTTCCCTGCTGCTGCAGCGTGATCTGAGCCCGGCGCGCCGCCAGGCCTCGCAGTTCCGGCGCCGCACTGACCTTGTTTCCAAGACTGACGATCACCTTCACCTTGCGTTGCGGTTTGATGGCGCTGCCGGGAGGGGGATCCTGCGCGAGAATCCGTCCCTCCTCCACCCGATCATCGTTGCGTTGCGCGGCCTGCTCGAGGAACAGACCGCTTCTCTTGAGGAGCTCACCGGCCTCCCGGACGTCCAAGCTGGTGACGTCCGGGACCTGGATGTCACGCCCCGCCACCGATCGACGAACGGTGTAATAGGCACTGAGGGCGGCGATCAACGCCAGCACCACGGCCAGGACGCCGAGCTTGACGGCGAGAAAAACGTGCCGGCGCAACCCGCGGTTGTCGGAAAGGCTCATTGCGCTTCGCGCTCAATGTCGAGAATGCGTCCTCCAGGCGCTCCGGCGCGTCGAAATGTTAGCATAGCCACACGACAACGCAAAGGCAGCGGACCCAGACCGGCTCCTAGGCTCCCGGGGGACTCAACCCGGCCCGAAGCGTTGTCCCGGCCGAACCAGGCGCCCGTTGACGGCCGCGCGCGCGCTCATCGCATTGCCGCCCGGCAGGCGGAGATCGAGGACGGCCAGGCGGGAATCGTCCCCGCACTGGACCAGGAGCCAATCCCCGTCGGCGCGCAACACCTCGCCGGGCGCCGGGCGCCGCCCGCCTGCTTTCCGCGGCTCGAAGCTCACGTCGGCCCGGAGAATCTGCAGCCGCTTTCCGTCGAGCGTGGCGGCGGCGACCGGCCAGGGATTGCAGCCGCGCACGCGACAGGCGATCGCCTGGGCGTCGGCGGCCCAGTCGATGCGGCCATCTTCCCTGGTCAGCGGCGGGGCCAGGGTCGCCTCATCCGAAGCCTGGCGTCGCGGCTCGAGCCCTCCCCGCGCATGCTCGCGCATCGTTTCGGCCAGAAGATCGGCACCCAGCGTCGCCAGGCGCATCGTCAGCTCTCCCGCCGTCTCCAGCAACCCGATGGCGCATTCCTTCGACATCAAAATATCTCCCGTGTCGAGACCCCGGTCCATCTTCATGGTGGTGCAGCCGGTCACCTTTTCGCCCGCCATGATCGCCCTGGCGATCGGCGCGGCCCCTCGGTACCTGGGGAGGATCGAGGCGTGCAGGTTGATGCACCAGCGGGGCGGGATCGTGAGGACCTCGGTCGGAAGGATCCGGCCGTAGGCGACGACGACGACGGACTGCGGAGCCAGCGCACCGAGCCGTTCGGCGAACTGAGGGTCGCGCACCGAGTCCGGCTGCAGGATCGAGAGCCCGAGCCGCTCCGCTTCGAGCTTGATGGCGCAGGGCGCGGGCGGCGACAAGCGGTTCCTGCGCGGCCGATCCGGGGGTGTGACCACGGCGGCGATCTCGTGGCCTGCCTCCGCGAGGGCCCGCAGCGAGGGAACGGCGAAATCGGGTGTTCCCATGAAGACCAGGCGCATCGCGCCTCCCTTCAGGATGACACCAGGTTCCAGTCTCCGTCACGCATCCGCTTCTGGACCTTTCGCTTGATGAGACGGCGCTTGAGCGAACTCAGGTGCTCGATGAACAGGTGGCCGTGCAGGTGGTCCATCTCGTGATTGAAGGCACGCGCCAGCAACTCTCGACCCTCCAGAGTCCGCACCGTGCCGTCGAGGTCCATCGCCTCGATGACCGCGCGCTCCGGGCGCTTGACCCTCTCGGTGAAACCGGGGAGGCTGAGGCAGCCTTCGTCCTCCACATAGGCGCCGCTGTTCTCGACGATGCGCGGATTGATGAGAACGAACTGCTGTGCCGCATCCTCGCCGCACGACAGGTCGACCACGGCGATCTTGAGGTTGACGCCGACCTGGTTGGCCGCCAGCCCGACCCCCGGAGCCGCGTGCATCGTCTCGATCATGTCCCGCACGAGGCGTTCGAGATCGGGCGTGATCGCCTCGACATCCGCCGATTCGGTCAGCAGGATCTCATGCGGGTAGCGGAGGATGGGAAGGATCGCCATGGGGCCGCCTATCTATCACACGGCTCTCCGACCCGTCAAGGAAAGTCCCCCCCCTCAATGGTGATCGGAGCCGCGCGGTGGGTGCTCCGGCCGGGCCGGGGCCTGCCGAGGGTGCGCCTCCTGGCGCGGCGTGCGGGTTTCCGGACGCGGCTGCGGGCGCGGCTGCGGGCGGGGCGGCTCGGCGCGCGGCGCGCCGGATCGATCGGGGGGGCGATCGCGGCGAACGTTGTCGAACAGCCTTTCCACGAAGTGGCCGCGCGGACGGGCGGACTGGTTGTCGCGGTCCGGCGCGCGCTCCCCGGGAGGAGCGGTCGGCGCCGCCCGGCGAGAGTCCTCCCGGCGCCTCGGCTCCATCGACCGGCCGCGGTCTGGGACTTTCGAGGCGCCGGGGTTCGACTCTCCGGGTGATCTTGTCTCGGGTCTCTGAACCCGTTCGCGCGGGGGCAACGACCGCCGTCCATCCTGAGCCCCGCCGTAGGACGCGCCGACGCGCGACCGGGGTGTGTCGGCCGGCACCCGGGACTCGCTGCCACGCGGGCGCGCCCGCGAGGCATCACCCGGGCCGCCCGGAGCCGAGAGCCGCGGCGAGTTGCGCGCGGCAGAGCGCCCATCATCTCCGCGACGCTCGAAGTTGCGGAACGGGACGGGTCGTTCGGGCGCTCCGGGGGCCGGCAGGGGGGCGCGGCTGCCACGGACCTGGTCGACGACCCGGTTCCACTTCTCGGGCCGGGCGGCGATCTCGTGCGCGTCGAACCTCGGCAGACGCCCGGTCACCACCACCTCGGTGCCGCGCGGCAGACGATCGGGACGAACGACCACGCGCTCACCACGCGCCGCGAACCGGTCGGCCTGCACGAATCGCCAGCCGCGCGGATCGAGACGGCCGACGTTGATGTTCCTGACATTGACGATCTCTAGGCTCGTGAAGACAGGGCGGTTGTAGAAGTTCAACGGGCACCAACCGATGTAGGAGGGTCCGACGGCGTAGCTCACCCAGGCGCCGCTCCAGATCCGCCCCGGGATCCAGAACCAGCCGATGTCGACGACGAAGTCCCAACGCCCGTAGTGATAGGGCGCCCAGCCCCATGGATCGTACGAAACCCAGGCCCAGCCAGTCGGCGTCCAGGCCCAGTGGCCATTGACGTATGGCCCCCAGGCTCCGCTATATCGCGGCCTCCAGACGTACCCATAGTCGGGAACATCGCGCCAATCACCGTAGGTCGACAGTTCGCCGACGTAAGGATCGACCTCGGGGGCCGCCTGTTGACGCACCCGGTCGAGCGAGGGGTCGTCCCCCTGGCGGAGGTAGGCCCGGCCGCGCTCTTCGCAGAAGCGGTCGAAGCTGTCCTGACGCAGCGTGTTGAACGGCCGCGGGTCGGAAGGGTTGCGGCCACGCCCTGCGCTGCTGCGCTCGCCGCTGCGCACCAGCACCGAGCCGCCATCCCCCGACAGCTCGGCGACGCCGCGGAGCGAGGAGACGGTGCAGACGCTCCCTTCGGCGTCGATCCGGAACGATCCGCCCGACAGGAGGTAGACGGAGCCGCCCTCGCTATCGATCTGAAACACTTTGTCGGAGGATGAAGGCTCCGGAGCGTCGATCCGCAGGCTGCCCTGCTGGAGGGCGATCAGGGTCGTTTTCTCGTAGCGATTCCCCAGGTCGGCCAGATTGCGGACATCGATCCGCGAGCCGGCGTCGAGCCGGAGGACGGAGCCGTCGGCAAGCTCGATTTCCGCCCGTCCGTCGTCGGTCCAGGCGCTGTCGCCCGGGACGACCGGCGTGTTCACGACCGCCGCCACCACCTCACCTTCGCCGGTGCTCTGCACCGTGAGCCCACCGTCGACATAGCGGACGCGAGCGTACGTGGAGCCGCGGTCCTGATCATCATCAGCGCTCGCCGGCGCGGCGGGGAGCACAACCAGGCCGGCCGCGAGAACCAGCCAGAACACCATAAATCGTGACGTCAGCGGTTTTAGCCAGCAGTTCATCGCACCATCCTGCCTTTCCGGGCTGTGGCCCTGAACCGGCCATGCCTCAACCGGAAATTAGCGAATTCCATGCCACGTCCCGGCAGATGAAGCACGCTCGGGAGCTGCATGTTTCCTGGCTTCCCAGCCCGGCTCCGCCGCCCTTGACCCCGCACTGTCCCACGGACGGGACCGATCCGTACTCTGTCAGGGACACCTTGCCGCTCTCTGAAGGCGGGGCCTATACTCCTGACATGTCCCTGGCGCGCCGCACCCTCACGGTCCTCCTCCTGGGGTTCGCCCTGGTCGCCCTGCCTCCCCCCGACGTCATGGCCCGAGCCCGCAAGCCGAGCCCGCCGAAGGAGGAGACGCGCAAGCCGAAGCTGCGGCTGGTGGTCGCCCCGGCCGTCGGCTACGCTCCGGTCGAGGCCGTGCTGACCGGGGAGCTGACCGGGGTCGATCCTCATGACGCAAACTTCTGCCATGCGGCGATCACCTGGATCCGGATCGATCCGGGACAGAGCGAGCAGGAAGGCCTCCGCGTGCGGGAGGATCCCGCCTGCCTGCATCCGAGGGAAGAGGTTTCCGTCACGACCTCGTTCACCAGGAACTACACCCTCTATCGCCGGGGCTCCTACCTGTTCCGACTCTTTGTCGAAGGCAAGGACGGGACCCGGATCGATTCCGGCTTCGTCAAGGTCACGGTGCTCTCGATCGAAGATACCGGCGCTCAAGGCGCCGGCTCCTGAGTCGGTTTCGGGGAAGGCTCCGGGCTCGGCTGCTTCGGCTCCAGGCGCTTGCGGAGTTGGTCCTGAAGCCGATCGATCAGCTGCTCCTTCTTTTTCTGCTGGACATCGCGAACCAAGGAGCCCGTGTCGAGCCTGAAGCCCGGGCTCGCCAGGTTCCCCGTCAGGCCGAACTTGACCGTCAGACGGCCGTCCTTGTCGGCGAACACCCCGAGCCGGGAGGTCTTGGCCAGCATGCCTTGGGTCGACTCGAGGGAGAAGCGCGCCGTGACCCCGAGATCGAGGGTGGCGTCGAGCCCGACATAGCCACGGCCGAGCAGATCGAGATCGCTGGAGTGCAGGGCCAGATCCTCGGTGCGAGCCTTGCCGCCGGCGATCTCGAGATGGGCCGACAGGGACTCGAAGGCGGTTTCATCACGTCCGATTCCCTTCCCGCCGGCCATCTCCAGAAGCGCCGCGAGCTGCTTGAGCACGCTGAACGAGGTGATGCTTCCCTCGGTCATCCTCACCTCTCCGCCCCCCTTGGCATTCTGGAGAATCGGCTGCATCTCCAGCCCGGTCGAGACGAGGTCGAGGTTGCCCGCGAATCGACCTCGCAGGAGGTCCTTGATCGCCGGATCGTAGGCCGCCAGGAGCGGCGCGACATCGATCCGATCGAGCCGCACCCCGAGCGTATAGTCGGGCACCGCGTGCGCCAGGTCGACGCCGGCCTTCCCCTTCACCGTGCCGCCGTAGAAATCCGCCGTGAGATCCTGCAGGGCCAGCAGTCCGCGCTCGAGCGAGACGCTCGCCCGGACCTCCGAAAGATCGAAGGTCTGGAATCGGACCGCCTTCACCGTCAGCGTGCCGCGACCGCGCACGTCCGGAAGCAATCCGCCGGTCGGCGCGGCGGGCGGCGCCGCCAGGCTCGGGGCGCGCGCCGGCTGGGAGCCGGCCGGGAGCAGCGTGGCGAGGATCTCGTTGAAATCGAGCCGGGGCGAGGTCAGCGTCAGCCCGACCCGCGGTTTCAGGTAATCCTCCACCGAGAGCTTTCCGTGGAGCGACGAGCGTCCGAACCGGGCCGTGAAATCGTTCCATTCGGCTCGCGGGCCATCCACCATGAGCGTGCCGCCGAGCCCCTCCACCGGCCTCGCCATCGAGGCGTCCTGGTAGCTGAGCTCCTTGAGGCGGACGGTCCCCTTGAAGCGGATCGCTTCGGGACGCGCCAGAGGGAGACCCGCCGACCCATGCAGATCGAGCGAACCGCCGGCGCGGACACCGGCCGGTCGCGCCACCCCGATCCAGGGCAGGATGGTGATCAGGTCGGCCGCCTCGATGCCGCGGCCATCGATCTCCCCCTCGAGCCGGGGCTCGCCGAGGCCGAGCAGGCGGGCCCGGGCGCTCACGCGGCTCTTCCCGAGGCCGACGGCGAGATCGACCACCGTATCTTCCTTTCCACCCCAGCCGCTGATGCTGGCATCGATCGGAGCCAGGATCACCTCGGACCGCTGCCCCGGCACGACCGCGTCGTCGTAGACCCGGATCCGGCCGCCGCGCAGGATCGCCTTCTCGACGGTCAGGCCCGGTGACCCCGAACCGGGGCCGCCGGGCGGGGGCGACGCGGGCGCGGCCGAGACGGCGCTCGCCCGCTCCAGGAGGTCGTCGAAGTTCCACCGGCCCCGGGCATCACGGATGAGCGTCACGGTCGGCCGGTTCAGGATCACCGAGCGGAGGGCGAGACGGCCGCGCAGGAGCGGCAGGATGGCGACGCGGATCGAGAGCGACTCCGCCCGCAGGGCATCGCGGCCCGGGTAGCGCTCGGAGTCGCCGATCGCAAGCGACCGCACCGACACGGCCGGCACCGGCCAGAGGGTGAAGGCGATCGGGCCGAGGCTGACCGTTCGACCCGTCGCTTCCCGGACCCTGGAGGCGATCAGAGGACGGAAGCGCTGCACGTCGATCACGTACGGCAGGGTGATGGCCAGGATGGTCGCGACGATCAGGAGGCCGGCGACGACCGTCAGGACTCGACGCGATAAGCGCGACAGCGGCATCGGAGACTCCATGGCTCGAGAAAGTGGGAGGGTGCGCGGCTCGGAAGCCCCTCCGGGTCGTGAATGAGAGGCGTCTCGAGAGCCTTCAGGACACCTTTTTGGCGAAGCCGCTGGGGTCGTCGAGGTAGGCCCGGGCCAGCCGGCGCGCGCGCGAGAAACCGAGCAGCGACGACCAGCGGCCCGCCTTGATTTGACGATGGATCTCGTCGAGCTTCGTGCGCGTCATCTCCTCGCCCAGGCGGATGCTTTCGACGATGGAGGAGAAGTCGGCCCAGTGGATGTGATCCACGTTCGGCGCGATCAGGACGTCGGCGAAGCGGCACTGCATCTCCTTGAGCGCCTCGGCCTTAATCGCGTTGGCGCGCACCATGATGTTCAGGCCGTTCCTGAATCCCGCAGTATCCTCGATCTCCTTCGAGACGTCGACCCCGATCACCAGATCGGCCCCGAGCCGCAGGGCGGGGATCACCGGGACCTTCGACATCCAGCCGCCGTCGATGAGCAGGCACCCCTCCCAGGGAACCGGGGGCAGCAGTCCCGGGACGGCGCTGCTCGCGCTCACCGCGCGGCGCAGCGAGCCGGTCTGCAGCATGACCTCCGCTCCGCGCGTGATGTCGGCGGCGCAGGCGGCGAAGGGGATGCGGGTCGACTCGATCGGGACGTCATCGAGCAGGGCGTTGATGTTGTGCTCGAAGTGCTCGGCGGAGATGAAGGAGGTCTTGGCCATCGAGAAGGAGTAGAAGATTCCCTTCTTGATCAGCGAGATGAAGTTATAAAGCAGCCCGGGGCGCGCTTCGCGGCTCTCGCGCAGGAAGTCGAACTTGGCGCGCTTGAACTCCTTGCTGAAGACGAAATCGAGGAAGCGCTTCTCGGTCGCCGCGGCGCTTCGCGTGGTGGCGTAGACACCCCCGACCAGGGCCCCGATGCTCGTCCCGACGATCAGGTCGATCGGAATCTCGTTTTCTTCAAGGACCTTCAGGACGCCAATGTGGGACAGCCCGCGAGCCGCTCCGCCCCCGAGGGCCAGCCCGACCTTGAAGCCTTCGAACATCCCGGATCTCCCCTCACGCGCCTGTATTTGCATCGGCCCGCGAGCCCGTTCGGGCCAGCGAGGGCGCGCTCGAACTCAATATAGGCGGCCACCGGCGGGATCGCCATTCAGCGTGGCCCGCGGGCGGAATTTCGCTTCGCGGCGTGGCGGCAATGCCGCCGGAGGGGGCAGGCGGGGCAGGAGGGATTCCGTGGCCGGCAAAGGCGGCGCCCGAGCGTTATCAAATTGACGTGGGCCGTCAGCGTGCGGTCGGCGGGAATCCGATCGGCCAGGAGAGCATGCGCCTTCTCGGCGCTCGCGCCCTCTGGAATCCAGCCGAGACGCTTGCTCACCCGCTCGATGTGGGTGTCGACGGGGAATGCCGGCCGGCCACACGAGAAGAGCAGGACGCAGCAGGCGGTCTTCTCTCCCACTCCTTTGAAGCTTCGCAGATAGGCCCGCGCCCGGGCGAGGGGCATGCGTCTGAGCCTTTCGAGGTCGAGCCGTCCCTCCAGGGCCCGCACGCGGGAAAGAACATTGACGATCACCCGGCTCTTGACGCGCGCCAGGCCACCGGAGCGGATCGCCTCCTCCACCGCCGGCGCTCCGGCCGCGAGCGTCTCCTCCCAGGTGGGAAACCGTCCGCGCAGCGAGGCATAGGCGCGGTCGCGATTCGTGTCGCTGGTGTTCTGCGACAGAATCGTCAGGATCAGCTCGTCGAGCGGCGGCCGCCTCCGGGCGAGCCGCGGCCGGCCGAAGAGGCTCTCCAGATGATCGAGCGCCGCCCTGAGACGGCGCCCGGAAAGCGGCCCATGCCAGTACGGGGACAGGCTCCCAGGGGACGTGCGCACGGGGATCGATCCTCTCACCCGCCGGAGCGTCCGGCCGCCATGGAGGCGGCGCGCGGCGGGAGGCGCAATTGTACCGGACGGCCCGGAAAAAATCGCTGTGATAGAATCCGCCGGAGGCGGGCACCACGGACACGATCGACAGGGCGGGCGATTTCGAAGCCGGCGCGCGGCAGCGGATGGTCGCGGATCAGATCGCCCGGCGCGGGGTTCGGGATGCCGGGGTCCTGGCCGCGATGAGCGCCGTGCCTCGGCACATGTTCGTGCCGGAGGAGTTGCGGTCCAGGGCCTACGATGATGTCCCCTTGCCGATCGGCGAGGGGCAGACGATCTCCCAGCCCTACATCGTCGCCTTCATGAGCGAGGCGATCCGGACGCGAGCTTCCGATCGCGTCCTGGAGATCGGCACGGGGTCGGGATACCAGACCGCGATCCTGGCGAGGCTCGTGGCCCGGGTCTACACGATCGAGTGCCGGCTGGACCTGGCGGAGGCTGCCCGGCGGCGGCTCGGCGCTTCCGGGATCACGAACGTCGCTTACCGCATCGGTGACGGCGCGCGCGGCTGGCCCGAGGAGGCCCCGTTCGACGCGATCCTGGTGACCGCGGCCGCCGCCGATCTGCCGCGACCACTCGTCGATCAGCTCGGGGCGGTGGGGCGGCTGGTGCTGCCGGTCGGGCGCGAGGACCAGGAGTTGATCCGCGTGACGCGCGCCGGAGGCGAGGCGGTGCATGAGGTGCTGCTTTCGGTGCGCTTCGTGCCTCTGATGGGCGGGACGCTCGAGCGCGACTGAGGAGAGTTCGAACGCATGGCCAAGGTCATTACGAAACGAAGCGAAGATTACGCGCGCTGGTACACCGACGTCATCATCCAGTCCCAGATGGCAGACTACTCGCCCGTCAAGGGGTGCATGGTGATCCGACCCCTGGGCTTTGCGCTCTGGGAGGCGATGCAGCGGGAGCTCGACGCCCGCTTCAAGGAGACCGGGCACCAGAACGCCTACTTCCCCCTGTTTATCCCCGAATCGTTCC
The DNA here is from genome assembly GCA_041486695.1 of Acidobacteriota bacterium. Lineage (GTDB taxonomy): Bacteria > Acidobacteriota > Polarisedimenticolia > Gp22-AA2 > Gp22-AA2 > JBGPLZ01. Next base: position 12,406 of record JBGPLZ010000076.1, read on the forward strand.
TGCGCCGCGAGGCGGAGCACGTGGAGGGATTCGCTCCGGAGTGCGCGGTCGTCACGCATGCCGGCGGCAAGGAGCTGGAGGAGAAGCTCGTCGTCCGCCCGACGTCCGAGACGATCATCTATGCCATGTATGCGAAATGGATCCGCTCCTACCGCGACCTGCCGGTCCTCCTCAACCAGTGGGCCAACGTGGTCCGCTGGGAGATGCGGACGCGCCTCTTCCTGCGCACCACCGAGTTCCTCTGGCAGGAGGGACACACCGCGCACGCTACCGAGTCCGAGGCGGAGGAGGAGGTGCTGCGGATCCTCGAGATTTACCGGCGCTTCGCCGAGGAGCAGATGGCGACCCCGGTCTACACCGGCCTCAAGACGCCGAACGAGAAGTTCGCAGGCGCCCTGCGGACCTACTGCATCGAGGCCCTCATGCAGGACGGCAAGGCACTGCAGGCCGGAACCTCGCACAATCTCGGGCAGAATTTCGCCAAAGCGTTCGACGTCAAGTTCCAGACCAGGGAAGGCGAATGGGAGTACGTCTGGCAGACGTCCTGGGGCGTTTCGACCCGGTTGATCGGCGCGCTCGTGATGGCGCACGGCGACGACAACGGCGTCAGCTTTCCGCCGCGTCTCGCCCCCGTCCAGGTGGTCATCGTGCCGATCTGGAAGAGTGACGCCGAGAAGGAGAAAATCTCCGAGGCGGCGCGCCTGGCGGTCGAGGAGCTGAAGGGAGCGTTTCGCGTCCATGCCGACCTCCGGGACGAGGTCTCCCCCGGCTGGAAATTCAACGAGTGGGAGATGAAGGGCGTGCCGCTGCGCCTGGAGATCGGCCCGAAGGACCTGGACAAGGATCAGTTCATGGCGGTCCGCAGGCTCGACCGGGCGAAGAGCCCGGTGCCGCGCAGCGGGCTCGCCGCGGGGGTCGCCGCGCTTCTGGAGCAGATCCAGTCCGACATGCTGGAGAAGGGGCGCGCCTTCCTGCGCGCCAACACACGCGACGCCAAGGACTACGAGGCTTTCAAGAAGGACCTCGATGAAGTCGGTGGTTTCTTCCGGGCCCACTGGTGCGGTTCGCCCGAGTGCGAGAAACGGATCAAGAACGAGACCAAGGCAACGATCCGCTGCATCCCGCTCGAAGGGAACCGGGAGGAAGGATCATGTCTGCTGTGCGGGGCCCACTCAAGCGTCTGGGTCTATTTCGCGCGGGCCTACTGACCGCCGCCCTCCTGCACCCCGCTCAGGCGAAGGAGGCGACCCCCGTGGGACCGGTGGCGGCACCCTCCCCGGCCGCCGCCACGCCGGTTTTCGTCCGCTTCCTCGAGCCGGCGCCGCCGGGGTTGATCCTCGGCCCCACGCGCATCACCATCGAGGCGGTCACGTCCGCCGACGCGCGCATCACGAAGATCGCGATCGACGTCGATGGCGATCTCATCACCATCCTCGAAACCCCTCCCTACACCGTCACCTGGGACGCCGGCACCCGCTTCGGCGAGCGGGTCCTGCGCGCCGTGGCCACCGACTCCGCCGGCCGGACCGGAGAGGCGGTGCTGCGCGCCAGGCCGCTCTACGTCGGCCAATACGAGGAGGTCCGCCTGGTCACGCTGTACGCCGCGGTGCACGACCGCCGAGGCCAGCCGATCCTGACTCTCGGCAAGGACGATTTCGTCCTGCTCGAGGACGGCGTGCCGCAGAGCGTGAGCCATTTCACCTCGGCCGAAGTGCCCCTGACGGTGGCGCTCCTCCTCGACGCCAGCAACAGCATGAACCTTGCCGGCAAGATCGACCTCGCGAAGAAAGCGGCGGAAGAATTCGTCGACAGCGTCGACCCCGCCGATCGGCTGTCCGTCATCTCCTTCAACGATGAGGTGGCCGGCCTCAAGGAGCCGGTCTCGGATCGCCGCCGGCTGAAGGAGGCGATCGCCGCCGTCCAGGCCCGGGGAGGGACCGCCCTCTACGATGCCGTCTACCGCACCGCCGGCCAGCTCTCCGGGGCCGAGGGCCGCCGGGCGATCGTCCTTCTGTCCGACGGACGCGACCAGGCCCTCACGGACAACGAGCCGGGCAGCCTGCACCTGTTCGAGGAGGCCCTCGAGAAAGCGCACCGGTCCGAGGTCGCCCTCTACACCATCGGATTGGGCGCGCATCTCGAAAACGAGCTCGATCTCGCGCGCACCCGCAGCCTGCGCGACATCCTCGAACAGTTCGCGCGCGAGACCGGGGGGCGCTCCTACTTCCCGGACCGGGCCGGGCAGCTCTCCGGGATCTACAAGCAAATCGCGGCCGACCTGAAGCACCAGTACGCCCTGGCCTACACCTCGACCAACCGCTCCCGCGACGGCCGGTGGCGCGCCATCACCCTCCGAACTCGACAGCCGGGGCTCGAGATTCAGACGCGGGCCGGCTACTACGCCCCGAAGCCGCCGGGCGGCGGCGCCCGCTAGGACTCGGACCGGCTCCTAGCGGGCGCGCCTGATGAGCGCCAGATTGCGGGAGTAGACGAAGAGGCCGGCGAACTGCCCGAGCGTGAAGACGAGATCGTGGCGGTAGACGAGGGCGTAGACGAAGAGCATCATGCCGCCTAGCAGGCTCAGGTACCAGAAGGCGACCGGCACCGTGCTGCGGCCGGCCCGTTCCGAGGCGAGCCACTGCACGACAAAACGCAGCGTGAAGAAGAGCTGACCGAGCAGGCCGAAGAGCACCCACGCGTTGAAGTGCAGCAGCCGGTCAAGATTCATCCTTCACCTCGTAGCGCAGCTTGCGCCGCTTCATCCAGCGTACCGCGAGCAGGTCCTGGAACGACGGAAGCAGCCGGTTCCCGATGCTGTATTTCGAATCGCCGTGCCGGCGCGGCCGGTGGCCGACGGGCCTCTCCCGCACCCGCGATCCCTGCATTTTCAGGAGGGTCGGCAGGAAGCGGTGCATGCCGTTGTAGAGGATGAGCCGCTCGAGCGCCGCGCGACGGTAGACCTTGAGGGAGCAGCCGGTGTCGGTGATCTGCTCGTCGCTCAGGCGATTGCGCACGTAGTTCGCCAGCCGCGAGGACACCCGGCGGATGAAGCTGTCGCGCCGCTCGGTGCGCACGCCGACCACGGCATCCCAGTCCTCGAGAGCGGCCAGGAGCCCGGGGATATCGGCGGGATCGTTCTGCAGATCGGCATCGAGCGTGATCACCACCTCGCCGCGCGCGCGGCGGAAGCCCGCGTCCATCGCGGCCGTCTGGCCGGCGTTGCGCGCGAAAGTCACCACGCGCACCTCGGGATGGGCGGCGCGCAGGTCGTGAAGGACCCGGTCACTGCCGTCGGTGCTGCCGTCATCGACGAACAGGATCTCGCAGGAGCGCCCGAGCCCGCGCAGCGCGGCGCGCACCTCCGCCACCAGGGGCGCCAGATTGTCCCGCTCGTTGTAAACCGGGATGACGACCGAGAGATCGATGGGTCCGGGGGCCGCGCCGCTCACCTCAGTTGAAGATCCACAACCGCCGCAGGCTGGTCATGCGCCGGTGCCGCCGCTGCTCATCCGGAGCGAGGAGTTCCGGCGCCAGGCGAAGCTTCCACTTCCCCAGCGCGGACCGATCGATGCGGCGGAGCAGGCGCGCCACCCGGGCCCCGAGAGGTCCGTGCGCCGGCAGGATGCAGGAGGCGTTGAAGTCGATGATGCTGGGGCGGCCTTCCGGGTCGATCAGAATGTTGTCCCGCTTGCGCAAGTCGAGATGGACCACTCCACGCGCGTGCATCGCGTCGACGAGGCGATCGAGCCGGAGAAACATCGCCTCTACGCCCCGCGTCCGACCCTGACACCAGCGCGTGATCCGCACGCCGCGGGCGATCTCGATCAGGACGCCGTGGCGCCCCCAGCGCCCGTAGCAGGCCGGCACCCCGGGGATGCCGCGCAGGCGCGCCAGCGCCCGGATCTCGCGCTCGACCTGGAGCCTGCCGAGAAGCCTCACCGGCCAGGGCTTGCCGGAGAAGTCCTTGAGGATAGCCTCGGCGGCTCCCCAGGTGACTACTTTGATGTCCGCCTTGATGCGCCGTCCCCGGCGGAGGAGACGAACCTCGGTGCGGGGATCGGCCTGCGCCGCGACTGACGTCGTCAACCTGGTCTCCCGTGCTACTCTAAGGGGCCTGTCCGCGTCCGGGGGCAAGCGATCGCATCTTACCATAGGCCCGGCGCCCTCTCCGGGCGGCGCCGGCCGCGGAGGTGCCTTACCGGGTGCACGGACACGCCCCCAACGTGATGCCCTCGAGCCTGAGCCGCGAACTCCTCGCCTCCCTGCCGCGCCGCCGCCTGCACGGGGGGCGCAACCTCACCAAAGCGGTCGTCGAGGTGGTCGAGCTCCCGGACGGGCCGATCGTGGTCAAGGACCTCGCCCTGCGACCCTGGCCGGTGCGTCTCCTTAGTGGGCCGCTGCAGCTCGACCGGGAGGTGCTGGCCTACCGGCGGCTCGAGGGGTCAACCGGCGTGCCGCGCTTTCTCGGGCGGATCGATCGGATGGCGATCGCTCTTACGTACATCGCCGGCCGCGATCTCGGGGCGGTCGTCGCGGGAGAGCTGCAGGCCGCTTTCTTCGACCACCTCGAGCAGGTCCTCGAAGCGCTGCACGGGCGCGGCGTGGCGCACGGCGATCTGAGCCGCCGCGACGTCCTGGTCGACGCCGACGGGTCGCCATACCTGGTCGACTTCTCCACCTCCCTCGTCGTCGGCCCCGACGCCGATCCCCTGACGCGCTTCCTGTTCGCCCAGATGTGCCGCGCCGATCGACGGGCCCTCGCCAAGATCCGCCGGCGCCTCCTCCCCGGGACCGGAGTCGAGGTCCCGGAGCCGCCGGCCCTCTACCGGCTGGGCTCCCTCCTGAAGCGCCTCCTCGGGCGCGTGCGCCGCTGACTCGTCTTGCACCGGCCGCGGGGCGGGCCGGCTGCGCGGCGGGGGGCACGCCGTCGCCGCGCGCGGGTACGGCCGGGTGGCTGGACGCCAACTCTCATCATCACGGGGCCTACGCGCGCGGCGCGTCTGGCGCTCACTCGCCTGGTCGCGCTGAAGGACGCGCTCCTC
>JBGPLZ010000077.1:0-17188 GCA_041486695.1 Acidobacteriota bacterium
CGCGCGCCGGGGGACCCCCGGCGGGGCCCTCGGGGGGGGGGGTGGGAGCGGGGCCAACCGGGGGGTGGGTCGCGCCGCCCCCGGCACCGGTGCCGGGCCCCTGCCGGCCGCGGCGCTTCACACCGGGGATGCCTCAGGTCTCCGGTGGCTTGACGGCCCCTGGAGCTTGGATTAGTATCGCGGCCGGATCGCGACAGAGTTTGACGAAATCATCAGCATGCCGGGGAGGCTGGTGTGACGGCCGGTTCGAGCCCCGCGCGATGCGAACCACCGAACCCGGTCAGGCCCGGAAGGGAGCAGCCGTAAGGCGGATCTCGCAGGTGCCGCGGGTCCACTTGGACCGGCCCTCAGACCGGCCTCCCCCCGTCCCGGACGTGAGCCACACTTGAGCTATCAGGTCCTCGCCCGCAAGTATCGACCCCAGACGTTCGAGGAGGTGGTCGGCCAGGCGCCGATCGTCACCACTCTGCGCAACGCCGTCGAGCAGAGCCGGATTCACCACGCCTACCTGTTCTCGGGGTTGCGCGGCGTCGGCAAGACCACGGTGGCGCGGCTGTTCGCCAAGGCGCTGAACTGCGCGGAGGGCCCGACCGCCAAGCCCTGCAACGCCTGCGCCTCGTGCTCCGAGATCGCCGCCAGCCGCTCGCTCGACGTGCTCGAAATCGACGGCGCGAGCAACCGCGGCATCGACGCCATCCGGGAGCTGCGCGAGACGGTGCGCTACGCGCCGGCCCGCGACCGCAACAAGGTCTACATCATCGACGAAGTCCACATGCTGACGCCGGAGGCCTGGAACGCCCTTCTCAAGACCCTCGAGGAGCCGCCGCCGCACGTCGTGTTCATTTTTGCGACCACCGAGTACCGCAAGATCCCGCTGACCATCCTGTCCCGCTGCCAGCACTTCGAGTTTCGCAAGATCGCCCACGGCAACCTGACCGCCCACCTGGCGCTCGTGGCCAGGGGAGAGGGCGTCTCGGTCCCTCCGGGGGTCCTCGACCTGGTCGCCCGCATGGCCGAAGGTTCGTTGCGCGACGCGCAAAGCGCCCTCGACCAGGTGATCGCCTTCTCCGGCGCGACGGTGAACGAGGAGCAGGCGCGCACCATTCTCGGGGTGATCGATCGGGAGCTGCTCACCGGCTTCTTCGACGCCGTCCGGGCGCGCGACTGCGAACGGCTTCTCGGGATCGTCGAGACGGTCTTCGACAAGGGATACCAGCCGGTGCCGTTCCTGGAAGGCCTGATGTCCTATGGCCGGGACCTGCTCCTGGCGCGGGTGCTCGCCGACCCGTCGCGGCACGTCGCCGGCGCCCCCGAAGAGATCCGCGCCCTCGCCGAGCGCGCCGCGGCCTTCTCGGAGGACGAGCTCCTGCGGCTCCTCGAGCTCCTCACCCGCGAGGAGCCGCGCCTGAAGAGCTCGGCGCACCCCCGCTTCCTGCTCGAGGCCCTGGCGATCAAGATGGCGCGCCTCGCCGACCTCCGGCCTCTCGAGGAGCTGATCGCGCGGCTCGACGGGACGGCCGATGGCCCCTCCGATCCGCGTGCTTCGTCCGCCCGGCCGCAGAGCGCCGGGGTGCGGCCCGCTCCGGCCGCCGCACCGGTCGCGCCCAGCCTCCCGCCTGCAGCCGCGCCCGGGACCGGCGCGGTCGGGGCCGAAATGAGCGGCGGCTCCGAGATGGCGCACGTGGAGGCGATCCTGCGACGAGTGCACGAGGAGCGTGCCGCGCTGGGCGGCTTCCTCGGGCAGGCCTCCTGGGTCGAGATCCGTGACGGCGCCCTCCAGATCGCCTTCCTGGAGAAGCACGCCTTTTTCCGCGAGAAGGTCCAGGGCCGCGAGGCCGCCGACTACCTGAGGCGCATCGCGCATGAGGTGACCGGCCGGGATCTCGTCGTCCAGGTTTCGGTCAGCTCCCCGGCGCCGACCGCGATGCCCGCGCCGGCAGCGACCGCACGGGCTGCGATCGCGGAAGCCGCTCAGGCAGCGACCGTGGAGGCCGAGCCTGAGGAGACGCGCAAGCGGCGGCTCAGGGACGAGGCCATGCGGGAACCCGCCATGAAGGCCCTGCTCGAGACCTTCGGCGGCGAGATCGTCGACGTCGACGCCGTCTGACGGCGACGGATCCAGACCGGGAGACTCCGATGGATATGCGGGCGCTCATGAAACAGGCGCAGAAGATGCAGGAGACGATCCAGCGCGAGATGGCCGAGTTGAAGGTCGAGGCTTCGGTGGGCGGCGGCATGGTCACGGTGACCATGGCGGGCAACCACGACCTGTCCGCGGTCAAGATCGCGCCCGAGGTCCTGGAGGGCAAGGATCTCGAAATGCTCGAGGACCTGGTGCGGGCCGCCGTCAACGAGGCAAACCGCAAGATCGAAGCGGAGCTGGGCGAAAAAATGGGGCGCCTCCGGATCCCAGGGCTCTAGAATCCTGTCCGGCTACCTGGAGGCATCGCGCCGATCATGAAGTTCGCCGCGCCGCTCGAGCGCCTCATCGAGCAGCTCCGCAAGCTCCCCGGCGTCGGCGCCAAGTCGGCGCAGCGCATCGCATTTTACGTCCTGCGCGCTCCGGCGGACGATGCCCGGACGCTGTCCGCAGCGATCCTCGAGGTCAAGGAAGCGCTGCGGCTCTGCTCGATCTGCTTCAACATCACCGACATCGACCCGTGCCTGATGTGCGCCGACGCGGCGCGCGACCGCACCGCGATCTGCGTCGTCGAGGAACCGCACAATGTCATGGCCATCGAAAAATCGGGGCAGTTCCACGGTCTTTACCACGTCCTGCACGGCTCGATTTCTCCACTGCGCGGCGTGGGGCCGGACGATCTCAAGGTCGGCGCGCTGCTCACCCGCCTGCGCGACGGCGTGGCGCAGGAGATCATCCTGGCGACCAATCCCAACGTGGAAGGCGAATCGACCGCCGTCTATCTCTCGCGGCTCCTCAAGCCGCTCGGACTCAAGGTCACCCGGATCGGGATTGGGCTGGCGGTGGGTTCGGAGCTCGAGTATGCCGATGAGGTGACCGTCGGCAAGGCGCTCGAAGGGCGACGGGAGATCTGATGGGGCGAGCGAGCCGGCAAGGGCTCTTCCTGCGCATCGAGGAGTTCTCCCGCCGCCGGTACCGGACGGTCTTCAAAGTCGCCCTCCTGGTCGTTCTCGTGTCCATCTACCTGGGGAGCCGGCTCCGTCTCGATGGCGACGTCCTGAACCTGGTGCCGAAGAACAACCACGTCGTCGACACCTTCAAGAGCGCCATCCGCGATTTCGGCGGCCTCGACTATCTGATCATCCTGGTCGAGGCGCGCCCCGGACAGACCGGCGAGGACCTGCAGGAGTATGCCGACCTGCTGGCCGAGCAGCTCCAGCGGGTCCCCTCGATCCGCTACGTCGAGCACAAGATCGACACCTCGGGCCCCTTCTTCGCGTTCTTCCGCCGCAATCAGACGCTCTTCCTGCCGCCGGCGAGGCTCGGGGATCTGGCGGCAAGGTTTACCGATAAGGCGATCCATGAGCGGGTGCGCGAAAACGTCCGCCAGCTCACCAGCCCGTCCTCGTTCTTCTCCAAGCAGATCCTGGAGCAGGACCCGTTTCTGATCTCCCCGCTCCTGTTCGAAGCGCTGTTGCGGAACAAGGGGTCGCTCACCGTGGAAGGGAGCCAGGGGTACTACATGTCGAAGGACGACAATGCGCTTCTGCTCATCGCCAAGCCGGTGAAGCCGGCGCAGGACACCGCCTTCGACAAGCAGCTCATGCTTCAGGTTACCGCCACCGTGGCGCGCGCGGCGAGGGCGTTCGAGCGCGGACTCGCCGGCGACGAGGGGCCGGAGATGGTCGCCGCGGGGGTGCAGAAGGGCGCGGGCCCGGCCCCGATGGCGCGCCCGGCGCCCCGCGCGCCCGAGGTGTCCTACGGCGGCGGCTACGTCATCGCCCTGGAAGACAGCAGCCTCATCATGCAGGACATGGTGCGCAACGGCACCCTGTCGTTCTTCATCATCCTGATCCTCTATTACTTCTGCTACCGTCGCTTCGGCGCGATCCTGTACTCCTCCGTGCCGCTCCTGGTCGGGCAGTTCGCCACGCTCGCGGTCGCCTATCTCGCCCTGCGTCACCTGAACTCGGCGACCACCGGTTTCTCGGCCATGCTCATGGGGCTCGGCACCGACTTCACCATCGTGATGTACGCGCGCTACGTCGAGGAGCGGCAGCGGGGCCGATCGCTCGCCGACGCGCTCCGGCTGATGATGGGGGCCACGGCGTTCGGCGTCTTCACCGGCGCGATCACCTCGGCCGGGACCTTCTACGCCATGTGCATCACCGACTTCAAGGGACTGCGGGACTTCGGGCTCCTGGTGGGCACCGGGATCCTCCTCTGTCTCGTCGCCATCCTCTTTCTGCTGCCGGCCATGATCTCCTGGAACGAAGGGCGCAAGCGGCGCAAGGACATCACGCACAAGCTCTACCTCCACTCCTTCGGCATCGAAAAGGTGATGACCTGGAGCACCCGGCGTCCCAAGCTCGTGGTGATCGTCTCGGTGCTGGCGACGGCGATCTCGTCCTACTACGCCTGGAACGTCCAGTTCAGCGACAACGTCCAGGACCTGCGCTCGCACAACAACCGCGGCATCCTGGTGCAGGAGGAGATCGCCCGCCGGTTCGGCGGAGAGCGCTTCACGCCGATGATGGTCGTCTGCCACGGGGACGATCTCGAGACCGTCATGCAGAAGAACCGCGAGGCCAACCGGCAGCTGGACACTTTCGTGGGCGACGGGACGCTGTCGCGTTACGAGTCGATCTTCAGTTACCTGCCGTCGCGCCAGGATCAGGAAGCGGTGATCGCGGCGCTGCGCGCGGGAGGGCGCGGCGCCTTCGACACTGCCCGCATCACCCGGACCTTCCGCGCCGCCCTCCGGGAGAACGGTTTCCGCGAGGGGATCTACGACGATTACCTGACGGCGCTCCCGGCGACGCTCCATCCGGGGCGCCCGATCACCCTCGAGGATCTGCAGGGCGCGGGACTCGATCACTTCGTCGGCCGCTACGTGCGGCGCGACCCCGACGGCGGCACTCGGTCGGTCACCTATCTCTTCCCCGCCGATCCCGATGCCAAGCGGCACGCCCCGCCCCGCCTGGTCGCGGCGCTCGACCACCCCGGGGCCGGGGTGGAGATCACCGGCGTCAACATCGTCTCCGCCGAGCTGCGCAGCATCTTCCGCCGCGATGCCTGGCGGGCGGTCATCCTCGGCCTCATCATCGTTTCCCTGCTGCTCTGGCTCGACTTCCGCAGCCTGTGGCTCACCACCCTGGCGAACATCCAGATCCTGGTCGGGGTGATCTGGATGCTGGGCGCGATGCAGATCATCGGGATCAAGATGAACTTCGTCAACGCCTTCGTCACCACGATGATCCTCGGCGTCGGCATCGACTATGGCATCCACATCATTCACAGGATTTCGCAGGAGGGGCTGAGCAACCCGACCGGCCTCCTCGAGACCGGCAAGGCGGTGGTGATGGCCGCGCTGACGAACGTCGCCGGCTTCGGCACCCTCGGCCTGTCGAACTACCCCGGGCTGGCCTCGATGGGGATCGTCAGCGCCATCGGGTCGGTCACCTGCCTCATCACCGCCCTCACCACCCTGCCGGCGCTGATGATCCTCACCAAGACGCGCGTGGCGGTCCACCGGAGCTGACGCCGATGCGGCGGCCCGGATTCCCCTCGGCGATCGGATCCCCGCTCCTGGGGTCCGGGCTCGTCGCGCTCGCGCTCACGCTGGCCGCCTGCGCCCCGGCGCCTCGGGACGAGGTGATCGACGAGTCGGAGTTCTACCCGGTCTCGGGCCGGACCGGCCAGGATCTACGCTTCGCGCTCAACCGGCTCGGCCCGGAGAACGATCAGGGCGGGCGCTCGGATGCCGTGACCCGGTGGCGCTTCGAGTATGCCTTCGGAGTCGCGCCGCGCGCCCGGAGCTGCGCCCTCGGCACGCTCGACACCAAGGCCGTCATCACCACCATCCTGCCGCGCTGGATGCCGGACAGAGGCGCGCCCCCCGACCTGGTGCGGCGCTTCGAGGACTATGTCACCTGCGCCAGACTTCATGAGACCGGCCACCGGCGAATCTATCTCGACGGCATCGCCGACTTCCGAAGGCGCGCCGGGGCGCTCGGCGACCATCCCAGCTGCCAGGAGGTCGGAGAGGCTCTCGATGCGCTGGCGCTCGATCTGCTCGCCGAAGTCCAGGCCGCGCAGCGTGGTTACGAGGAGAGGACCGATCACGGGTACCGCCAGTGCGGTCACTTTCCCTGAACCCGCCGATCCTCAGGTCTCCCGGGAGGAACCTAATCCCCCTCGTCCGGCCGGTCCCGGTTCCGTTTGAGGCTGGATCGGGTGCGCTTTTCCCGGAGGCGCCGCTCCGCGCTCCCCCGTCCCGGACGCGTCGGCCGGCGCGGCGTCGGGGCGTCGGCGACCTGCGCCAGCATGGCGGTCAATTTATCGAGGCAGTCCTCCACGTTGCGCCGCTGATCCCGAAAGCGCTGGCTGGCCAGGACCAGATCGCCGTCACGGGTGATCCGGCGAGCGAAGCGTCGCAGGAAGCGCTCGCGGACGTCGGGCGGCAGCCCGGGCGCCCGGCCGACCGCCCAGTGCAGGATCGCCTTGCTGCTGACCTTGTTCACGTTCTGGCCGCCGGCGCCGGCGCTGCGCGCATACTGGAAGCGCAGCTCGGCGCCGTCCACCCGTATCCGATCGCCCACCTGCAGCGTGCGAACCATCGTCCCCGCCCGCGCGCACCGAGACCGCGCCCTCCGCTAGAATAGCGCGGTCGCGGCGGAATCCGACCTCCGCGAGGGAGGCTCGCCGTGCCGGGGGGGATACGGGTCCTGAACATCAAGGAGTCGATGCCGACGGTCGAGGAGGCGCGCCGCCTCCTTCTCGATGCCCTGCGCAGCGCCAGGGCCGACGGAGTCGAGGTCTTGAAGATCATCCACGGCTACGGGTCGAGCGGCGTCGGCGGAGCCCTGCGGACCGGATTGCGCCAATCCCTCAGCCGGCGGCGCAAGGAAGGACTGGTGCGCGAGGTGATCCACGGCGAGAGCTGGGATATCTTCGAGGCGCGGACGCAGGAGCTTTTGCAGCGACACCCGGCGCTCCGACGCGATCGGGATCTGAACAACAGCAACGAGGGGATCACCCTCGTCATCCTCTGAGCAGATCGCGCAGAGCCTTTTCGTCGAAGCCGGCCACCATCCGGCCTCCCCGCACGATGAGCGGCCGACGGATCAGGTTGGGCTCCTTGGCCATCAGGCGGAGGGTCTCCTGGGGCGAGGGAGGCCTCTCCTTCATCTTCAATCGACGATACAGCTCGTTGCGGGAATTGAGATAAGCGCGCGGGTCACGGCCGGCGAAGAGCGCTGCCAGCTCGGCCTCGGAGAGCGGCTCCTTGCCGAGATCCCGTTCGATGAGCGTGGCACCCTGCGTCAGCAAAAGACCTTTTGCTTTGCGGCAGGTGGTTCAGGTCGGCTTGTGATAGTAGTCGAGCGAAACCTTCGGCATCGGACCCCTCGGAAGAAAAAAGCGAGCCGAGTCTAGCATGGTCCCGGCTCCGGAGATTCCGGCTGTCTCGCCGGCCCGGCGGGCGCGCCGGATCTCTATGCAGCGCGGCGGCCGTGGCGATAGAGAAGCCAGCCGGCGCCGAGCAGCAGCATGAAGCCGCCCAGGATCTTGATCTCGTACCAGATAGGATTCAGCACCTCATCGCCAGGGACGAGAGCGCAGACGATGGCGACGGCGGTGGTCAGGAAGCCGACCACGCCGATCAAGATCGTTCCTGGCCGTCCACCAGGGACCGGGATGACGCCTGGCGTGACGGTGCCGGGTACCCCGAGCTTGATGACCGCGGCGAAGAGGTAAAGGTACGGGATGAAGTAGACCACGGTGGTGAACTCCGCCAGCAGCGTATAGGTCTCCTCGACCGAGGAGCCGACGAGACCGCCGAGGATCAGCAGGCTCGACACGCCTCCCGTCAGCAGGAGCGCGATGTGCGGCGTGGCGTAGTGCGGGTGGACCTTGCCGAAAGCGGCCGGCAGGTAACGATCGATGCCGGCCACGTACGGGATGCGCGACGATCCAGCGAGCCAGGCGCTGACTCCGCCGACCCCGCCCAGCGCGATCAAGAACGCCGAGATGCCCGCCAGGAAGCCGAGGCCCATCTTGTCCTGCACGGCGGCGATGGCGCCGCCGACGCCGCTCAGGATGCCGATCTCCTTCTGCGGCAGGGCGACCAGGAGCGCGGCGGTCCCCAGAACGTAGATCAGGGTGATGATCACGCCGGAGATCAGGATCGCGCGCGGGACGTTCTTGCGCGGCTCGATGATCTCGCTTCCCATCAGCGGCCCGAGATCGAGGCCGGAAAACCCAAAGCAGATGAGCGAGAAGAACCCCACCGTCCCGAGGTTGAAGACCGGCATGAGGCCCGACGCGTGAAACGGCGTGGCGCTGCCGTAGCGCATAAGCGCCACCGCACCGAGGAGGATCAGCAGTCCCGCCGGCGCCCAGGTGCCGAGGGCTCCGAGGTTGTTGAGCCAGCGACCGTAACGCAGGCCGCGGATGTTCATGAACAGGATGATCCAGAAGAGGGCGAGCGACGCCACCCCCATCAGCAGGGAGTTCTTCTCAAGATCGGCGTAGCGCGCCCCGAGGACGAAGACGAAGTTGCCGACGGTGAAGATCAGGAGGTGGGGAAAATAGGCCAGGTTGTTGGTCCACAGGCACCAGCCGGCGATGAAGCCATGGCCGTCGCCGAACGCCTTCTTGGTCCAGAGATAGATGCCGCCCTCCTCGGGATGGCGCGTCGATAGATCGATGACGGCCAAGCCCGAGGGGACGAAGAAGCAGACGAACGCGAGACCCCAGAGAGGCAGGGCGGCGTAGCCGTAGCCGCCGGCCGAGGTCAGCCACCAGCGCAGCCCGACGATGGCGACGACGTTGAGCAGCACCAGGTCCCAGAGGCCGAGCTCGCGCCGCAGTCCGCTCGCCTCGGACACGAACTCTTTTCCGGAGCCTGCCTGGTCGGCCATCTCGGGCGGTCCCTCAGGTCCCGGTATCGATCGGCTTGCGGGCGATGCGCAGGAGCAGGAAGCAGAGCCCGGCGAAGACGAGAAGGGCGACCAGGTCGGCCGCGCCCCCCTGCCAGGTCAGAAGGCGCCAGCGTGCGCCGAGATTGAACCATTCGAGGAGGTTGGCGGCGCCCCCGGAGGGGGCCCACTCGATCGCCGACAATGCCGCGATCAGCACCCCGCCGATTGAGCCTCCGGCGACCAGACCGGTGCTGTAGAGCATGCCGGACGAGATGTCCCCTTCCTGCTCTTCGCGGCCGCTCAGTTTTTCGGCGATGAAGCGGACCAGGCCGCCGATGAAGATCGGCATGGTGGTCGACAACGGGAGGTAGGCGCCGACGGCCCAGGCGAGGGCCGAGATCCCCATCACCTGGACCATGACGGCGAGGGCCGCCCCGACGAAGACGAAGCCCCACTGCAGCTTCTGCCCGAGGATTCCCTGGATGAGGGTCGCCATCAGGGTCCCCTGCGGCGCCGGGAACTTGTCCGAGCCGATCGGCCCCCAGCCGGAGTGGTGCATCAGGAAGAGCGTCCCGCCGATCGCGAAGGCGGAGACGAACGCCCCGATGATGAACCCGACTTGCTGGCGCCACGGGGTGGCCCCGACGATGTAGCCGGTCTTGAGATCCTGGGAGGTGGCGCCGGCGTTGGCGGCCGCCGTGCTGACGATCGCCCCGACGACGAGCGCCGCGGTCTGGTAGGCGTCGCCGGACCAGCCGAGCAGGATGAAGAACATGCAGGTGCCCATGATGGTGGCGATGGTCATGCCGCTGATCGGATTGCTGGTGGTGCCGATGATGCCGACGATCCGGGATGAGACGGTCACGAAGAAGAACCCGAAGGCGATGATCAGGAAGGCCAGGAAGAGGCTGCCGAAGCCGTGCGTCGGGAGGCCCGGCATGAGGAAGGCGATCCCCAGCGCCAGGACCAGCGAGCCAATCGCCACATAGTTGATCGGGATGTCCCGATCGGTGCGGAGGGTGGAGGCGGCGCCCGCGGCACCGCGCCCCAGGCTCTTCAGACTGTCCCGGAACGAGGCCCAGATGGTCGGCAGGGTCCGGACCATCGACATGATCCCGGCCATCGCCACCGCCCCGGCGCCGATCAGGCGGATGTACGCCCGATAGTACTGCTCGTTGAGGCCGTGCGAGGCGATCCAGGCGTCCGAGAAGCTCAGGGAGCGCAGCTGATCGTGAAGCTGCTGCTCGGAAACGAACATCGACAGCAACGGGGTCAGCGCCATCCAGCCGAGGATGCTGCCGGAGACCATGATGCCGGCGATCTTCGGGCCGATGATGTAGCCGACGCCGAGATATTCCGGGACGATCTCGGCGCTGACCGTGGCGTTCGGCAAAGCGCTGTGCCGCCCCGTCACGTAGGCCGGGACTTCCTTGAAGAACCCGAGGACCGAGTTGAAGACCTTGTAGAGAAGTGCTACCCACATTCCGCCGAAGACCAGCCGCGCCATGGCGCCGCCCTTCTCGCCGGTCACCAGCACCTGGGCGCAGGCGGTTCCTTCGGGGTAGGTCAGGTTGCCATGCTCCTGCACGATGAGGGCGCGGCGCAGCGGGATCATCATCAGCACGCCGAGGAAGCCGCCGGCGAGCGACAGCATGAGGATCGGCCAGTAATGGAAGAAGCGATCTCCGCCCGCCGCGGCCGAGAGGAAGAGGAACCCGGGCACCGTGAAGACCACGCCGGCGGCGACCGACTCCCCCGCCGAGCCGATCGTCTGCACGATGTTGTTTTCCAGGATGGTCGAGCCGACCTTCTTGAAGACCGCGATCGACAGGACGGCGATCGGAATCGAGGCGCTCACCGTCACCCCGGCGCGCAACGCCAGGTAAACGGTCGCCGCCCCGAAGAGGATGGCGAACAGCGAGCCGAGCAGGACCGCCTTCGGCGTGAACTCCGCGACCCTGGCCTGGTCGGCGACGAACGGCTTGAACGCCTTCGCCGCTCCGCCCCGCGTGAACCCTGCTTCGGAATCGGTCTTCATACCGATGCTCCCCTCCAGGTTCTCAGGTCGTTGGTCTCGGAGCCGATCGCAGAGGGGCCGCGACGGGCGCGCCCCGCAAACTCCGCGCGGTGCGCGGAATGTACCTCAGCCTCCGGGGGCTGTCAACGGAGAGAGGCAGGCTCGCCTCGACCGGCGCATTGTAGAATTCGGGGCCCCGCCGGTCTATGATGGGTGCGTCTTCAGCACACATCCTGAGGGGGCTCGAGGTGCGGATCGGATGGACATGCCAGCCCCTCAACCCAGCCGCCGACTGTACCTGTTGGGTCTGGTCTTCCTCCTGACCGCCGCCTGCGGCGGCCGACGAGATGCCATGCCGCCGCCTTCCCGCCAGACCGAGCGACCCTACCTGCTCGAGACGATCGGCGAGTTCGCCGTGGCGCGCCTCTACGCCGACGGGTTCGAGCAGTTGTCGCCGCGCGAGCGGGTGCTGGCGTTCTATCTGTCGCGGGCGGCGATCGCCGGGCGCGACATCTACTACGACCAGGCGGGGCGGTCCAATCTGGAGGTGCGCGATCTGCTCGAGGAGATTCTGACCCACCCGCAGCACCTCGCGCCGGCGACCCTCGAGGCGATTCACACTTATCTGAAGTTGTTCTGGATCAACAACGGCAACCACAATGACCGGACCAAGCGCAAATTCGTCCCGACCTTCACGCCCGACGATCTCATCGCGGCGGCCCAGGCTGCCGAGAGCTCCGGCGCCCGGATCAAGCTGGCGCTCGGGGAGACGCTGCGCGCCAAGCTGCGGCGACTGCAGCCGGCGATCTTCGACCCGGAGTTCGAGCCGCTGCTGACCTGCAAGGAGCCGCCGCCGGGCCGCGACCTTCTCACCTGCAGCAGCGTCAACTACTACGAAGGGGTGACGCTGCACGACATCGCCGGGTTCCGGGAGAGCCATCCGCTCAACTCGCGCCTGGTGCGGCGCGACGGCCGGCTGGAGGAAGAAGTCTACCGCGCCGGGCGGGGCTCGATCCCGCCCGGGCGCTACGGCAAGGAATTGCGCGTCATCTCGGGATTCCTGGAGAAGGCCCGCACGCACGCCACGCCGGAGCAGTCGGAGGTGCTCGGCCTCCTGATCGACTACTTCGCCACCGGCGACCCGGAGATGTTCCGCCGCTACAACATCGCCTGGGTCAAGGACGCCTCCCCCCTCGACACCGTCAACGGCTTCATCGAGTCGTACAAAGATCCGCGCGGCCGGAAGGGCTCCTACGAGGGGATGGTCACGATGCTCGACGCGCGCATGGCGCGCACCCAGAAGGCGCTTGCCGACCTGGCCCCCTATTTCGAGGAGCACGCCCCCTGGGACGCCCGATACAAGCGGACCGGCTTCAACCTCCCCGTGGCCAACGCCGTCACGCTGTTGACCTCGATCGGCGACAGCGGGCCGACGCCCGTCATCGGCGTCAACCTTCCCAACGAGGAGGCGATCCGTGAGCGCCATGGCAGCAAGAGCGTGACCCTGGTCAACGTGATCGAAGCCGGCAACCGGGCCGCCTCCGGCGCGATGATCGAGGAGTTCGCGCTCCCGGAGGACCGGCCGCTCCTCACCCGGTTCGGCGGCGAGGTCGAGCTGATGCAGACCACCCTGCACGAGGTCCTCGGGCACGCTTCCGGCAAGGTGAGCGACGCGCTCCAGGGCGACCCGAGCGAAAACCTTCGCGAGCACTTCGCGGCGATCGAGGAGGCCCGCGCGGAGCTGGTGGCCCTGCACCACTTCTTCGATCCGAAGCTGGTGGAGATCGGCGCCCTCTCCTCCCCCGAGGCGGCGGAGGCGGCCTACCGGGATTTCATCCTCGACGATCTTGTCAATCTCCGCCGCGTCGGCGAGGGCGAGATCCTGGAGGACGATCATATGCGGGCCACCCACCTGATCGTCGGCTACCTGCGCGAAGTGACCCGGGCGGTCGAACCGGTCGTCCGGGAGGGGAAGACCTACTTGAGGCTCGCCGACCTGGGCGCCGCCCGGCGCGGAGTCGCCGAACTCCTGGCCGAGGTGCAGCGGATCAAGAGCGAGGGAAACTATGCCGCCGCCAAGGCGCTGATGCAGCGCTTCGGGATGCGGATCGATCCGCGCCTGCGGGACGAGGTGGTGAGGCGCGCCCGGAGCGCCGGGATCCCGTCCTATGTCGCCTTCGTGATGCCCGACCTCATACCGGTGAGGGATGCCGGGGGCGAGGTCATCGACGCGCAACTGTCCACCACCTCGGATCTGACGCTCCAGATGCTGCGCTACTCGGGCAAGCTGCCTTTGGAATGACTCGATGCCCCACGTTGCCGCGGCGCGATCCGCCAACCTATATTAGAGAGGGCATCGGTGTTGACCCCAGGAGCATGACGGAATGGTTACCGGCTTCGGCCGCTCATCGAGGTTCATGGTCTCTCTGGTGCTGGTGGCGTTTGTGGCCATCAGCCTGCAGGGCTGCGCCATGTTCCGCAAGTATGACATGGCGCAGATCCACGGCGAGTCGGCGGCGCGCCCCGAGCGCAACCCGGTCATCTTCATCCACGGCTTCATCGGCGCGAAGCTGCGGAACCGCCAGACGCACGAGTCGGTCTGGGGCAAGTTCTCGAACGCGATCTGGCGGGACAAGACCGACGATCTGAGCCTGCCGATCGACGCCGTGCCGATCACCGACAATCGCGACGACCTCATGGCCTACTCGATCTACGAGAGCGTGGCGGGCGTCAAGTTCTACGGCTCGATCCTGGACACGCTGCAGCATGTGGGCGGCTATCAAATGGGGGACATCAACAACCCCAAGCCGGGAGACACGCTGTTCGTCTACTACTACGACTGGCGCCGGGACAACGTCGAGGCGGCGGCCGGTCTCGCGCGGGCGATCCAGCAGATCAAAGCGCGTCTCAAGCAACCAGAACTCCGATTCGACATCGTGGCCCACAGCATGGGGGGTCTGATCGCCGAGTACTATCTCAAGTACGGGTCGCAGGACGTGCTCGCGGACGGCGCCGATCATCCCGTGACCTACGCCGGGGCGCCCAACCTCGGCCGGCTGGTGCTCGTCGGCACGCCGCTGCGCGGCACGATGCACGCCTTCAGCACCCTGCAGACCGGCATCTCCCGGACGCTGTCCCCCGAGGTTCTCTTCACCATGCCGTCGATGTACCAGCTTCTGCCGACGAAGGCCCAGGGGCACTTCGTCGACGCGCAGGGCCAGATGCTCGACGTCGACCTCTACGACGTCCGAACCTGGGTGCGAAACGGCTGGTCGGTCTTCAACCCCCGGCTGGGCCCCGGGCGGATGCGCGATGCCTTCGGCGTCGAACCTTCCGATTCGACCTCCGGCGCGCCGCGCTCGGAGCGCCTCGTCCGATTCCTACAGGCCGCCCTCGATCGCGCGCGCGCCTTCCACGCGGCGCTCGATCGCGAGGGCGAAGAGGGATCGCCCGTGCCGATTCATGTCTTCGGCTCGGATTGCATCCCCACGCTCGAGCGGGCGGTGCTGAAGGACGGCCCCGGGGGACCGATGACTCTCTTCAATGACGAGACCGCCCGGGATCGCGACGCCGGACAGCTCGAGCGAATGATGCTCGCGCCGGGGGACGGCACGGTCACCACCGACTCGCTGCTCGACCTCGACACCCGCCCCGACGAGTCCGTGGGACTGGCGGCGCAGGCCGGCAAGACGTTCGCGTCGACCTTCTTCTTCTGCGAATCGCACGGCTTCCTGTCGGCCAACAAGAGCTTTCAGGACAATCTCTTCTACGTCCTGTTCTACAGCTCGACGAGCCCCGGCTCGCTCGCCAACCGGGCCATCGGACGCAGATAGGCCAACGCCCGACGCGCCTCGAACGATAAGGCGCCCGCGCCCACTTCAGTTAAGCCCCTAGGAGCCTGTCCGAGTCATAGCATGGGTCGCGCACGTGGGGCTTGCGAGTCCCAGGCGAGGCACGAGGAGGAAACGATGTGGTCGCATCGTTGACGACGATCAACGAAGGCTCCTAGGAGCGTGGAGTTGGGAACGAGCCCACCGCGGCGACTGCGACGCCCGGGCCTCGGTCCGTTGAGAACTTCATGATCACCCGAAACAGGAGGGAAAGGGCGAGGGCGCTCATCCCGAGGCCGATCATCACACACAGAAAAATGACGACGAAAAGCAGGAACATGTCCATGGTCCGTTCATCCCTCCCGGGCGAAACTCCGAAGGGCGGCGCACGGCGCGCTGCCCCACGCCGCGCTCCCTTCGGCAGCGGCGCGTAAGGCTAATATAGGCTCGGTGCTCCGTCAAGCAACCGCGGGAAGGCTTGTCCTCAGCGGACTTCCGACCGGAGGACCTTGCCGGAGGTGAACTTGACGACGCGCCTGGCGGGAATCGTGATCGGAGCGCCGGTCTGCGGGTTGCGGCCGGTCCTGGCCCGGCGTCGGCCGACCGTGAAGGTGCCGAAACCGACGAGACTCGCGCGTTCGCCCTTCTTGAGGGCTCGCGAAATGTGATCGAGGAGCGAATCGATGACCCGCGCCGACTGCACTTTGGTGTTCCGGGTGTCCCGGGCAACTCGGCTGGTGAGTCCCGCCTTGTTCATCAGCGCACCTCCTGGCGACGTTGTCTGGTTCGACTGTTCCGCTGCCGTCACGAACACGCAAGTTGAGGCGCTTATAGCAGATAGCCTCATTCGCTGTCAATGGAAGGCGCTCTTCGAGAGTATAATCGACCGATTCTTGTGTCATCGTCGTCCTGAAGCGCTTCCACACCTCGAGGTGAAATCGTGCCGACGCTTCTGCAAATCGAGCTGCCCGATCGGCGCCGTGCCGGGGCCGCTCCGGCCGACCCTTCGCGCCGTCTTCTCAAGCCGCTGGCGCGTCGCGTCGGGAGGGCGATCCAGGAATTCCGCCTCATCGAGGACGGCGACCGGATCCTCTGCGCCATGTCGGGCGGCAAGGATTCCTTCGCCATGCTTCATCTGCTCGAGCACCTGCGGCGGCGAGCCCCGGTCCGATTCGAGCTCGTCGCCGTCACCGTCGATCAGGGCTACCAGGGCTTCAAGGCGGATGTCATGGAGCGCTACTTCCGCGACGCGGGCTACACCTACAGGATCGAGCGGACCAACATCGCCGAGGTGATCGATGACAAGATGCCGCTCGGCGACACGCACTGCTCGATGTGCGCCCGTCTCCGCCGTGGGGTGCTCTACCGCCTCGCACCCGATCTCGGATGCAACAAGATCGCCCTCGGGCACCACGCCGACGATCTGCTCGAGACCCTCTTGATGAGCCAGTTCTTCAATGGCGAGATCTGCTCCATGCCGCCGATCCTGCGCGCGCGCGACGGCCGCAACACCGTCATCCGCCCCCTCTGCTACGTCTGGGAGAAGGAGATCGTCCGCTTCGTCGCCGAGATCGGATTCCCGGTCATCGGATGCGCCTGCCCCGCGTGCGGCGACATCTCCCTCAAGCGCAAGCAGATGAAAATCCTTCTGGAGCGCCTGGAGAGAGAACATGCCGGGATCAAGGCGTCGATGCTGCGCGCCCTGTCGAACCTCAAGACCGACCACTTGATGGACCGGCGCTGGCTGCCGCTGCTCGGAGGTCTCGGCGCCCCGGAGCCAGGAACCTCCGCCGACGCCCAGACATAAAGAAGGGCGGTGGCCTGACGGACCACCGCCCTGACTGAAGATGAGCGGGGGAAACCCGCTCATCGGAGGGAGCCCAGACCGGTCGCCGTCGTTCAGCGCCCCAGCTCGCCGCGAACCGGAACGCCTCTCCCACTACCGGCGACCGTATGATGCCCGCTGCTACACGAACGATGTCTGGCTCGAATCCGTCGTGTTGCTTTTGCGACATAACTGTACGTTCAATTTCGTAACTGTCAACAAGAAAAATAAGCTTTCCTACTTTTCGGCGGCCTACGGGAACCCTCGATGGAATGAAGGACCAGTCTTCAAGCCCTTCTCGGCCAGCTCGATGTGATTTTGGCAAGCCCGACGGCCATTCCTCGCAGATCGCCCCCGCGCTGAGGCGCCGCGCCCCCCGGGCGCGTGGGCGGGGGGCCGGGGGGGGGGTGCCGCGCGCCCCCCCCCCCGCGCCGGGGGCGCGGGGGGAGCAAC
>JBGPLZ010000078.1:0-17120 GCA_041486695.1 Acidobacteriota bacterium
ATGCGACACCTTTCCGGGGATCGCTTCCTGCAGCGGGTCGGCGAGGCGATTCGCGAGACCATGCGGGCCGCCGACGTTCCCTGCCGTTACGGGGGCGAGGAATTCTGCGTGTTGCTTCCGGAAACCGACCTGGAGGGCGCCCGCCGGATCGCCGAGCGGATCCGCGCGCGGGTCGCCGACCTGGAGGTGCGCATCGGCGAGAACGTCATCCGGACGACGATCAGCGCCGGCATTGCCTGCTACCCCGCCGACTACCCCGGTAACATCCCGGGACTTCTCGAGAAAGCCGACCAGGCGTTGTATGCCGCCAAGCAGGCCGGGCGGGACCGCGTCGTCGCCGCCGCCGGGATGTCCGGCAAGGCGCACAGCGCCCGCTGAACCGCAGGCTCCTAGTCCGCGGGCGCGAGGAATTCGGCCAACGACTTCCCGACCCGCTTCTCGAAGTGTTGCGCCAGCGACGGGATCGAGCCGCTGGCGGCGTCGAGCAGAATCTTCTCCACCCGCAGCAAGGGGAAGAAAACCGTCGACAGCTGCGGGGTCGTCGCACCGTTGGCGATCTGCCGGACCCAGCCGTCGAATGAGTCGAGCTCGACGCCCTGGATCAGCACCCCGACACCGTCGAGAGAGCGTACCAGTCCCCAGAAGCGCTCGCGCGGATCCTTGAGGTACACGACGACGACGCGCGGCGGCTTGAGAAACGGGACGACGTTCGACACCTCTTGACTCCTCCCGGGACCCCTAGGAACCTGTCCGGCTCCTAGGGCCCTCAAGCACCGCGCATCACGCCGACGCCCTCCGCGTTGACCGCCAGAGGCGCCTCGGTGGAGGCGCGCACCTGCGCAATCGTGAGCCCGGGCGCGACCTCCCGGAGCACCAGGCCGTTCTCGCCCACGTCGACGACCGCCATGTCGGTGATGATCCGATCGACGACCCCCACCCCGGTCAGCGGCAGACGGCAACGACGAAGGATCTTGGGCGCCCCTTCCTTCGTCGTGTGGGTCATCATCACGACGACGCGCCGCGCGCCGGCCACCAGATCCATCGCTCCGCCCATCCCTTTGACCATCTTGCCAGGCACCATCCAGTTGGCGAGGTTCCCCTCGGCATCGACCTCGAGACCCCCGAGCACGGTCAGGTCGACGTGGCCGCCCCGGATCATCCCGAACGAGTCGGCGCTGTGGAAGTAGGAACTACCCTGAAGTTCGGTGATCGTCTGCTTCCCGGCGTTGATCAGATCGGCGTCTTCCTCTCCGGGAAGCGGGAACGGACCGACGCCGAGCATGCCGTTCTCGCTCTGGAAGGTCACCTGGATGCCCGGGGGCACATGGTTCGCCACCAGCGTGGGCATGCCGATGCCGAGGTTGACGTAATCGCCGTCCCGGAGCTCAGCCGCCGTGCGCAGAACGATGAGTTCTTTGCTCGATTCGTTTTTCATAGTCCCTGCCCTGGAAAATCGACGTCACGAAGATCCCCGGTGTATGGACGCTGTCGGGATCGAGGCGGCCGGGTTCGACCAGCTCCTCCACTTCGGCGATGGTGATCCGCGCGGCGGTCGCCATGAGCGGATTGAAGTTGCGCGCCGTCTTGCGGTAGACGAGATTGCCGAGCCGGTCGCCCCGGGCCGCCTTGACGAAGGCGTAGTCGGCGGTCAAGCCGGTCTCCAGCACGTACGATCGGCCACCGAAGGCACGGGTTTCCTTGCCTTCAGCGGCTTTGGTGCCGTAGCCGGTGGGGGTGTAGAAGGCGGCGATGCCGGCCCCCCCGGCTCGGATCCGCTCGGCGAAGGTTCCCTGCGGGTTCAGCTCGACCTCGAGCTCGCCGGAGAGAAACTGCTGCTCGAACAGTTCGTTCTCGCCGACGTAGGTGGCGATCATCTTGCGCACCTGCCGCGTGCGCAGCAGCCGCCCGATGCCGAAGTCGCTGGTGCCGGCGTTGTTGCTGATGACCGTGAGGTCGCGCCTGCCCTGGAGCAAGAGCGCCTGGATCAGGTTCTCGGGGATGCCGCAGAGGCCGAAGCCTCCCATCATGATGGTGGCTCCGTCGGCCAGGTCGCGAATGGTCTCCTCCACTCCGCCGACGACTTTGTTCAACGAGGTCTCCCTTCGGAAGGGCGCGGTGGTTCGCGCAGCTCCAGCAGAACACCGCCCGTCCCCTTCGGATGCAGGAAGGCAACCCGGGCGCCCTCCGCGCCCGGGCGCACCTCGGCCCCCGCGGCGGTCAGCCCTGCCGTCCTCAGTTTACGCAGAACGAGGTCGAGGTCGTCCACCTCGAAGCAGATGTGGTGCAACCCCTCGCCTCGCTTTTCGAGGAATCGTCCCACCGTCGAGTCCGGGGATGTCGGCTCCAGCAATTCGATGCGCGTCCGGCCGGCCGGCAGCATCGCCACGCGGACCTTCTCGGTCGGCACCTCTTCGATCGATGTCAAGAGCAGCCCGAGCAGATCCCGGTAGAGCACCAGCCGCTCCTCCAGGCTGTGAACCGCGACGCCGAGATGGTCGAGCACCACCGTCCCGGCGCCGCCCTCGCGGCCCAAATCCTGGAGGACCTCGCGAGCCGCCGTGTACGGGTCGACCGAGCGGGTAAGGAGCCGCTCGCCATAACGCGCCAAATCCGCGCCCCCCAAGGTTTCCGACATGAGGCGCTCCAGGAGGCGATCGCGCAGGATATCGAGAAAGCGCGCCGACAGTCCGGCCCGGCGGCGCGCCGCCAGAGAGCCATCGGCGCGCAGGCTCTGCGCGCGCCGCTCGATCGCCGCCGCCAGCTCCTCGAGGCCCCGTCCCTCGATGGCGACCGTCTGGACGATTTCCGGCCGCGGGCCGCGCAACTCTCCCAGCGACAGCATCGCCTCCAGGTCGGAGGCCAGCCGATCGGCGCCGGGATGATCGGCCTTGTTGATCACAAACAGGTCGGCGATCTCCAGGATG
The DNA here is from genome assembly GCA_041486695.1 of Acidobacteriota bacterium. Classification (GTDB taxonomy): domain Bacteria; phylum Acidobacteriota; class Polarisedimenticolia; order Gp22-AA2; family Gp22-AA2; genus JBGPLZ01. The sequence goes on from JBGPLZ010000078.1 coordinate 2,925, forward strand.
CCGGCTTTGATCGCCTGAATGTCGTCGCCCTGGCCGGGCGACAGCACCACGAGCACGGTATCCGCGACCCGCACCACGTCGATCTCATCCTGTCCGACGCCGACCGTCTCGATCAGGATCGGATCGCGCCCGGAGGCGTCCATCAGGTCGACCGCGTCGCGCGTGGCGCGGCTCAGGCCGCCGGACTGCCCGCGGCTCGCCATCGATCGGATGAACACCGCGGGATCGAGGGCGTGCTCCTGCATGCGGATCCGATCGCCCAGGATGGCGCCGCCGCTGAAACTGCTGCTCGGATCGACGGCCACAACGCCGAGGCGCCGGCCCTGCGCCCGGTAGAGCCCGACGAGTCGATTGACCAGGCTGCTCTTGCCGACTCCGGGCGGTCCGGTCACGCCGATGACCGTGGCCCTCCCGGTGCGGGCGAAGATCTCCCTTAGGATCTCCTCCCCGCGAGCCGTTCCTTCCTCGACGAGGGAGATGGCCCGCGCCAGCGCCCCGGCATCTCCGGAAATGACCCCGTCCGCGAGCCCTCCGCTCACGCCGCCGGCCCGGAGTGGCGATCGAGCAGCCGCCGGGAGATCACCAGCCTCTGGATCTCCGACGTTCCCTCGCCGATCGTGGTGATCTTCGCGTCGCGATACATGCGCTCGATCGGGTAGTCCTTGATGTAGCCATAGCCGCCATGGATCTGCAGGGCCCGATTGCTGACCCGCACCGAGGTCTCCGAAGCGTACAGTTTGGCCATCGCGGAGGCCATCCCGACCTCGGCCCCCCGATCCTTCAGCCAGGCGGCCCGCTGCACCAGGAGGCGCGCCGCGTCGATCTCCACGGCCGAATCGGCCAGCATCCATTGCACCGCCTGGAAGTTCGCGATCGGCTGGCCGAACTGCTGCCGATTCTGCGCGTACGACAGCGCCTGATCCAGGGCTCCGCGCGCGATGCCGACGGCGAGGGCCCCGATGCCGATGCGCCCACCGTCGAGCACCTTCAACGCGCCGATGAACCCCTCGCCCTCGGCGCCGAGTCGATGCGAGTCGGGCACGCGGCAATCCTCCATGACCAGCTCGGCCGTATCCGAAGCGCGGCAACCCATCTTGTTCTCCTTCCTTCCCGGCCGGAATCCACGCATGCCGGCCTCCAGAATGAAGGCGGAGATCCCATGCTTGCCCTTCGACCGGTCGGTGACCGCGAAGACGACCGCGACCTCGCAAACCGAACCGTGGGTGGAGAAGGTCTTGCTGCCATTCAGGACCCAGTGCGCCCCGTCCCGGATCGCCGTCGACTTGGTGCCCGACGCGTCGCTGCCGGCGGTCGGCTCGGTCAGGCTCCAGGCGCCGATCTTCTCCCCGCGCGCCAGCGGCACGAGGAAGCGCTTCTTCTGATCTTCGCTGCCGGCGATATAGATGTGGTTGGAGCAGAGGGAATTATGGGCCGCGACCGAGAGGCCGATCGAGGCGTCCACCCGCGCCAGCTCCTCGATGATCAGGACATAGTCGCCGTAGGTGAGGCCGGCGCCTCCGTACTCCGCCGGGAAGATGATCCCGAGCATCCCCATCTCCCCCAACTTCTTCATGATGTCGCGCGGGAAGTGCTGGGTCTCGTCGAGCTCGGCGGAATGGGGCGCGATCTCCTTCAGGGCGAACTCGCGCACCGTGCGGCGCGTCAACTCCTGCTCTTCGGTCGGCTGGAAGTTCAACGGCAACCCCCACGGGCGCTAGGAACTTGCTGGAATTCTAGTCCACGCTCTCGGGCGGATCAAGGAGGCGGCCCGCCGGGCGCGGCGGCCGGCGGACCCGGGAGAGAATCCTCTCCAGCCGGTCCGCCGCCGCGTCGATCTGTCTCCCCGACACATCATAGTGGGTGACCACCCGCACCTGCCGTTCGTCGAGCGCCAGCGCCAGGACGCCCGACGCCTTCCAGCGCTCGACCAGCTCAGGCGCCGCGGGCGTCGACCCGCTCACCCCGAAGATCAGGATGTTCGTCTCGACCCGCGCCGGATCCACCTCCAGCCCGTCGATCGCAGCGAGGCGCGCCGCCAGGCGCCGCGCATGGGCGTGATCGTCGGCCAGCCGGGCGAGGTTCTGCTCCAGGGCGACGAGTCCGGCGGCCGCCAGGACGCCGGCCTGGCGCATTCCGCCTCCCAGACGCTTCCGGACTCGCAGCGCCTCGTCGATGAAACTCTGCGGACCAACCAGCATCGATCCGACCGGAGCTCCGAGCCCTTTGGACAGGCAGAACATCACCGAATCAAAGGGTCGCGCCAAAACCGCCGCGCTGCGGCCCGAGGCGATCGCCGCGTTCCACAGTCGCGCTCCGTCCAGGTGAACCGGAATGCCATGGCCGCGCGCCAGATCGCAGATCCCCTCCGCTTCCGCCTGCGGAAAGATCGTTCCACCCGCCATGTTGTGAGTGTTCTCGAGGGCGATGAGCCCGGTCCTGGCGAGGTAGTAGACCGCGGGCCTGATCGCCCTGCGCACCGCATCAACCGTCAGCGCGCCGCGCTGGCCGGTGAGAATCCTCGGCAGGGCGCCCGACAGGACCGCCATCGCGCCCATCTCGTAGTTGAGGATATGGCTGCGCTCCTCGAGAATGACTTCCTGCCCCGGGCGGGTCCAGACGTTGACGGCGATCTGGTTGCCCATCGTCCCGGTCGGGACGAAGAGCGCTGCCGGTTTACCCAGCAAGGCCGCCGCCTTCTCCTCGAGCCTGCGAACCGTCGGATCCTCGCGGAAGACATCGTCACCCACAAGGGCGTGCGCCATGGCCCGCCGCATCGCGGGGGTCGGCCGCGTCACCGTGTCGCTCCGGAGGTCGATCGGCCCCGCGGCCCCGGCTCGCGAACTCGCCGGCTTCTTCCGTGTCGCCATGGACGGGGATCTTACACGAGGCGCGGCCGGTGCGGGTCCGCGGTGATGCCCCCCCGCGGACTATAATCGCCAGGCGATGATCGACCGGCCGCGGGCATGTTCGGGAACCAGGCTGCACGCCGTCGCGTGCCTGGCCGCTGTGAGCCTGATCGTCGGGGGTTGCTCACGATCGGAGCCGAAGCCGAACGTACTCCTGATCACCATCGACACGCTGCGGGCCGACCATCTCGGCTGTTACGGCTACGGGCGCACCACGACCCCGCGCATCGACCGGCTGGCTGCCGGGAGCGCTCTGTTCACCAGGGTCACGACCTCCCTGCCCCGCACCACCCAATCGATCGCCTCGATCCTGACCGGGCGCTTTCCGAAGGGGCACGGGGCCCGCGGTCTGTTCGCGTCCCTGCCAGCGGCGAATGTCACGCTCGCCGAGGCCTTCAAGGAGGCAGGCTACGAGACCGGCGCGGTTGTTTCGAACCTGTTCCTGCGCCCGGGACGGGGGTTCGAGCAGGGATTCGATCTCTACGACAACCCGCCGCCCCGCCATGACGGTGACTCGGCGAGCGTAGTCACCGCGACTGCCCTCCGCTGGCTGAGGGAACGGAGCGGCAAGCGGCCGTGGTTCCTGTGGGTCCATTACCTCGACCCGCACTGGACCTACCACCCCGAACCGCCCTTCGATCGCCGATTCGATCCCGGGTTCGACGGTCCATTCACCCTGTACGACGAGATCGCGGCCGGCCGGCTCACGAAGGGCCAGGTGATCTTCCGCGATCCGCTCTCGCCGCGCCAGGTTGAGCACGTCGTGGCGCTCTATGACGGCGAGATCTCCCAGGTCGATGCCGCGCTGGCGCCCCTTCTGGATGAGGCGGAGCGCCCCGAAACGTCTCCGCCCCTCATCGTGCTCACCTCGGATCATGGTGAGAGCCTGGGAGAGCACGGTTACTCCTTCGCTCATGGCGAATACCTGTATGAGCCGGAGTTGCACATTCCCCTCCTCGTGCGGCAGGAGGGTCGGGTTCGCCGCGGGCTCCGGATCGACGCGCCCGCGCAGAATATCGACGTCGCGCCGACGATTCTCGCTCTGGCGGGCATCTCCCGGCTTCAAGCGGCCGACGGGCGGCCCCTGCTCCTCCTCGAGGGCGACCGACCCGGCTGGGACGGAAGGCTCGCCCGGGCCGCCCCGGGGCGCCCGCTGGTCTTCGCCGAGAGCGACTTCCAGCTCATCCACCCCGAGAACCCTCGTTACTTCATCCCGGGGCCGGCGGGACGCTGGGGGAGCGTCTCGGACGGGCGCTACAAGTTGATTCGGATCCCGCGTCCAGGCGGGGAGTTCCTGGAGCTGTACGACCTTCAGGAAGACCCCGGCGAGAACCGCGACCTTGCAGGGGCGGGACCGAATCGGGAGGTTCGGGACCGTCTGCTGCGCGAGCTGCGGAAGTTCACCGACGAGCAGCCGGGCCTCGGCGCGCCGGCGCGACCGGAGAGCCTCGACCCGGAGGAAGAACGCCGGCTGCGGTCGCTCGGCTACGTCAACTGAGGAGACGGACGAAGACCTCGTTCGAGATCAGCCGGCCGCGACGGGTGAGCCTCAGGCGGTCTCCGGCGATCTCCGCCAGTCCGAGGCTCCGGAACTCCGCCAACCTCGGGTCGCCGGACGAAGGGATCACCCCGCCATAGCGCCGCCGCAACGCCTCCAGGTCGACCCCCTCCAGCATTCTCAAGCCGGCGCACAGAGCCTCCGCTCCGCGACCCGCGCGCGGCTGCGGGTCCTCGATCCTCTCCGGGGCGAGACCGCGGGCGGCGAGATAGGCGCCGAGGTCGGCGCGGTTCATCCAGCGCCGTCCGCCGACGTAAGAGTGCGCGGACGGCCCGAATCCGAGATAGTCCTGGTCGGTCCAGTACTTGACGTTATGACGGCTGCGGTGCCCGGGCCGGGCGAAGTTCGAGATTTCATAATGCTCGAAGCCCCGCGCGCCGAGCCGGTCGGCCGCATCTTCGTACAGGCGGGCCGCGTCGTCATCCTCCATGGGCCGTTGTTTCCCGAGCTCGGTCTCGCGACCCAGCCGGGTCCTCGGATGGATCTCCAGCAGATAGAGCGAGACATGATCGATTCCGAAAGCGACCACGCGCTCGATATGGTCGAGCGCTGATTTGGGGTCCTGGCCAGGCAGGCCCAGGATCAGGTCGACCCCGAGGCTTCGAAACGGCGCGCGCCGCGCCGCCTCGATCGCTTCGACCGCCCGGCGGGCGGTATGAGGCCGGCGCATGAGGACCAGGAGCCGTTCGTCCAGCGACTGGATCCCGATCGTGAGGCGGTTGACGCCCTGATCGGCCAGCGCCTGCAGACGGGCCGGGTCGAGATCCTCCGGGTTGGCCTCCAGAGCGACCTCGGCCCCGGGCACGAGCGGAAAGGCGCGGCGAGCGGCCGTAAGGAGCGTCCCGAGGAGCGCCGGGGAAAGGAGCGAAGGCGTGCCGCCACCGAGATGCAGGGTGTCGGCCGACCGCAGGCGCAGCCGCTCGGGCGCCGCCCCCATCTCGGCCGCCAGGGCGCTGCTGTAGTCCTCCAGGCGTTGCCCGCGCGCCGGCACCAGGAAAAAGTCGCAGTAGGAGCAGCGGACGGTGCAGTACGGCAGGTGCAGATAGAGCCCGAGCGGCGGCTCCGGGGCGGCGTGAGCCGGCGCCTGATTCAGACCGGCTCCACGCTCGACGCCGGGATCCACCCGCTGAGAGCGTTCGGGAGACTGACCTGGTACCACCCCTCACGCCGGCCGCGGAGCTGCAGCCGGGTCCCCTCGTGGACCGTGAACAGCACCGTGTTGTCCTCGGCCGGGCCGCTGCGCACGTCGACCCGGTCTTGCATCACGATGCCGAATGGCTCCAGGTTCATGCGCACCGTGATGGTGAGTCCGGAGGCGGACAGGACGACCAGAACCGCGCTCGCCAGAAGCGCATAGCCCAGGGCCCGGCGGCGGAACTCGGAGCGCGCCAGCACCAGCGCGCCGCCGAGGACCGCCGCGATGAAGTAAGTGAGGAGGAAAAGGACCGCCACACGGTCGGGGGGGGCGATCCGCAGCATCCCCTGGACCACCGCGATCGGGAAAGGGATCTCGGCCTCCGGAACGCGGTCGCGGATGCGCCCCCGCGCCAGCTCGAGATTGTCGCGCGCCTCCGCGTCTGCAGGGTCGATTCGCAGCCCCCGCTCGTAGTTCAGGATGGCCGGACCCAGGCGACCCATTTTGAAATAGGCATTGCCGAGGTTGTACAGGACGCGGGGATCCTTCAGCCCATATTTGAGAATGGTCTCGTAGGTCCCCGCCGCCTCCTCGAACCGATTTTCCACATAGGCGCCGTTCGCCTTCGCGAACAGCTCGTCGGGGGTCGAGGCATGCAGGCCCTGTTCCGCGCCGAACCGGAGCCCGCACGCCGCCACCAGGACGCAGATGCCGAGTCGGCGGATCATCCGTACAGGCTCCGCTCCAGGGCGACCAGGATCCGCTCCGCAGACTGGAGCGTCCGCCGCATCTCCTCCTCGATCGAGGAGGTCGGGGCGAAGCGGGCATAGTCGCAGGCCTCCAGGGCGCGATGAAAGTCGGCGCGCAGCGCGTCGGCCGCGCCTCCCCCGGCGAGCAGCTCCTCGATCCTCTGATGGGTGAGACCGGCGGCGGCCGTATCGAACTTGTCGGCGACGTACTCGGTGAGCGCCTGGGCGACCGCGGCGTAAAAAGCGCGCGACGTGGCCGGCGACAGACGGCGCCGCGCCTCCTTCAGCCGGCGCCGCGCGCGGCTGCGCGCCCGCCGCTCGCGCCGCAGGCGACGGCCGGCGTGGGTCGGATCCCTCTGGGCGCGCGCATAGACCAGGAGGCCGACGTCAACCAGCACCGGCATCATCACCAGGAACGCAAACAGGCTCGAGCGATGGAACGGGCGGGACCGATCGACGAGGCCGTGCGGGGCCAGCTTGATGTAATGAACATCCTGGCGCACTTGGCGGACGTCGCTTTGGCTCATCGCGGGTGTTGCGATCCCGGATCGATCCGGGCCGCGCGCCACCTGGATCGGGATCGGCGGACTGGTGATGACCCGGTACGCCTTGGTTCTGGGGTCGAAAAAGCTGAAGGCGATCGGCGGCACGGTCTGCGCACCGGGCGCCAGCGGGATGAGGACGTAATCCCACACCTTCTCCGAGCGCAGGCGATCGTTCTGGATCGTGCTGGAGCTCGCGACCTTGGGAGCGTACTGCTTGAAATCGGACAGCTCCGGGAGCGGCGAGGCGCTGACGGAGTTCAGATTCCCCTCCCCGCCGATCCGCACCTTGACACCGATGGCGTCGTTGACCTGCGAGGAGGATCGGTCGGCGGTCACCGACAGGTTGAAGCTGCCAACGGCGCCCGAGAAGCCGGCCGGCTTCGCAGCGGACGGCAGCAGCAGGACCGTGATGCTCACTGGTTCGGTGCGCCGCACGACCGTCTCGGTCGGCGTGAAGAAGAAGCTTTCGATCGGATCCTGGCTCAGGCGCCGGACCTGGATCTGGTAGGTGATCGGCGGGATCGTGAGCAGGCCCGTGCTGGTCGGGAAGAGCGCCCGCTTCATCAAGGTGTACTCGTTGAAGGCGTCGTTGCCGATCTGCACCCGCTTGACCTCGAGGTTCTCCGGAACCTTGATCTCTTCGGCCCAGAACCCGGGGAAGGTCGGCGGATCCTGGAGCCCGAGATTGAGGATCTGGGTCTGGGTGTCGAGAAAGACGCGCAGGGTCAGCTGCTGACCGACGTAGACCGCGGGGGCATCGATCTCCGAGCGAACCCGGACCTCGGCGCTGGCCGCCGGGGACCCCGGTCGGCGGGACCCGGGGCGCGGCCCCCCCGGCGGCGCGGGCACCTGCCCTCCACCCTGTAGAGACCCGGCGGGGGGCGGCGCCACCGGCGAGCGCAGCCCGCCGCCCTGAGCCACTTCGATCTCGATCGCCCGGGTGCGAAAGGTCTGGCCGCGCACCAGCACCCCGAGCGACGGGATGGTCAGCGTGCCCACATGGCGCGGCCGCAGCACATAGCTGTAGGTGCGGGAGGAGGAGGTTCTCCCATTCACCCACTGAAATCGAGTCGAGGTCGAGGGACCACCGATGATCTGGAAGTCCTCGATCTGGGAGGTGTCGGGAGGAGCGACCTGATCGAGCGACTCTCCACTGATCTCGACCGCGAGATGAACCTCGTCGCCGTCGTTCACGCGGGTCGGCTGCGCCTGCGCGCGCACGGTGATCCCCTGCGCGAAGGGCGCCGCGACCGGCGCCGCCAGGATGAGCGCCAACGCGGGAAGCAGCCCGGTCAACCCCCGGGGGCGCCTCACCAGTCCTCCTCGGGAGGCCGGCGATCGCCCGGCACCGCCGCCTGGACATGCTGCTTGATCCCTTCCTTTTCCTGATCCTGCAGCGCCTCGAGAATCCGCCGGGCCTCCTCCTCGCTCATCGGCGCCTGGCCCTTCTGTGCGGCGGGCTTCTTCGGCTCGTCTCCGCCCTTGGGAGGGCCGCTCTCCGGCGGCGTTTTGGGCGGCGGCTGTTTTTCGTCCTGCCTGTCCGGCTGCTTCTGCTGCTGCTTCTGCTTCTCCTGGAGGAGACGCAGGGCGAGCTCCAGATTCCGCTTGGCGTCCGCGTCGTCGGGCCGGGCGCGCAGAGCCTGCACGTAGGCATTCACGGCGTCCTGGGCCTTCCCGGAGCTCATCAGCGCATTGCCGCGGTTGTAGGTGGCCGCCTGCGACAGCCGCGGATCCTTGGCGCTCTGCGCCTTCAGGTATTCTTCGATCGCCTTGTCGATCTCTCCCTTTCGGAACAGCACGTTGCCGATGTTGTAGTGCAGCTCGGGCGCGTTCGGCAGGGTGACCTGTGCATCGGTGTATTTCTTGAGCGCCTCGTCGAGGCGTTTCCGCTCGTAAAACCGGTTCCCCTCGTTGTTCTGGGAGGCGGCGGGACCCGCCAGGACCGCCGGGGCGCCATAGCCCCACGCGGCCAGAAGGACGATGAGCACCAGAGGACGCCTCACGCGGCGGTCTCCTCGGCCACGGGAGCCTCCGTCATCGGGCGCTTTCGATCGGAGATCGCCGCCTCGATCGACAAGAGCAGGATCGCGATCCCGAGGGGCAGCGCGTAGCGCTCCTCGTAGGCGGTGTGCAGCCGGGACGACAGGGTCGTCTGGTCCATGCCCGAGGTCGCCTCGTAGATCCGTTTCAACTCCCCTCCCTCCGGAGTCGAGCGGTAGTACCTGCCACCCGTGGCCACGGCAATCGCCTCGAGAGCGCTCTCGCCCAGACGACTGGTCACTTTCCGCCGACTCCGATCCTCTTTATACCCCACCACGTCCCCGCGCGCATTCCGCATCGGGATCGGCTCCCCCTCGAGGGTTCCGATGCCGAGGGTGTAGATGGTGATCCCGTCCTCGGCCGCCGCCCGCGCCGCCGACTCGATGTCCCCCTCGTGATCCTCGCCGTCGGTGATCAGGATGAGAACGCGGTTCCGGCGCTCGCCGGCCGGGAAGGCCCGGTCGGCCGTCCGGATCGCCTCGGCGATGGCCGTTCCTGGCACCGGGATCAGGTCGGGCTCCAGAACGTCGAGAAAAAGACTGGCCGCCGCGTAATCGAGCGTCACGGGGCAGGCGACGTAGGCCCGCCCCGAGAAGGCGACCAGCCCGATCCGATCTCCCTGGAGCAGGTCGATGAGGGCCGAGACCGCGGCCCTCGCCTGGGCCAGACGATTCGGTTTGACGTCCTCGGCCAGCATGCTCAGGGAGGTGTCGACGGCCACGATGACGTCCACGCCTTTGCGCGTGACGGTCTCGAGCCGGGCCCCCCACTGGGGCCGCGCGAGCGCCAGGATCAGAAAACCGGCGGCGGCGACGATGAGCCCCGCCTTGACGACCCGGCGCTCGGTGCAGGACGTTGCGGTGAGACGGCGGACCAGGCGAAGGTCGCCGAAGATCTCCAGGGCGCGGCGGCGGCGGCGGAACGCCAGGACGAACAGCCCCGCAAGGAGAGGCAGGCCGAGCAGCAGCCAGAGGTAGCCGGGCGCCGCGAAGCGCATCAGGGAATCCTCCGCAGCCAGGTGGCGCCCAGGACCAGCTCCGCGAGGATCAGGAACGCCCCCGGGTACAGAAAAAACGCGAATTGCTCCAAGTGCCGCGTGTAACCCTTCACCTTGATCTCGGTCCGCTCCATCTTGTCGATGCTGGCGAAGATCATCCGGAGGGAGCGGCTGTCGGTGGCGCGGAAGTACTGACCGCCGGTGGCGGCCGCGATGTCCTGCAGGGTCTTCTCGTCGATGTCGGCCTGCACGCTGATGTATCGCCGGCCCAGGATCGGATCGTCGATCGGGTAGGGCGCCTCCCCTTCGGTGCCCACGCCGATGGTGTGGACCTTGATCCCGAGTGCCTGCGCCAGCCGGGCCCCGCTCAGGGGATCGATCTGGCCGCGATTGTTGCGGCCGTCGGTCAATAGAATGATCACCTTGCTCTTCCCCTTGGCGTCCTTGAGGCGCCCCACCGCGGTCGCCAGCCCCATGCCGATCGCCGTCCCGTCCTCCTCGCGCGGGGCGATGTCCACCTGCTGCAGCAGATCGAGCAGCACAGCGTAGTCGAGGGTGAGCGGGCAGCGGGTATAGGCGTTGGCGGCGAAGACCACCAGGCCGAGCAGGTCGTTGCGGCGCCCTCGCACGAACTGGCCGACGACATCCTTGGCCACCTCCAGGCGGTTGTTCGGCTTGAAATCCTCCGTGCGCATGCTCCCCGAGTCATCGAGCGCCAGGACGATGTCGATCCCCTCGGTGAGAACTTCCTCCTCATGCCGGCCGGTCTGCGGGCGGGCGAAGGCGACCGCGAGCAGCACGAGACCGGCGAAGCGCAGCACCGTCGGCAGGTGGCGCATGCGGACGGCGGGCGCGGGGCGGATGGCGCGCAGCGGTTCGGTCCCCGGGAAGATCAGCGAGGCGCGGCGCCGGCGCGCCACCCGCCAGGCGAGAAATCCCAGCACCAACAGCAGGGCCAGGCCGCCCAAGGGATTCGCGAAGCGGAAGCTCATCGGGCCTGCCCTCCCGCCACCGCGGGCGCGGCCGGGGCCCCCTCGGTCGCCTGCGGCGCCGCGGGCCGGGTCTCGTCGATGAGGGCGTAGGCCTTCTGGACCGTGTCGCGGGTCTCCTCCAGGCCGGGCCGGTATTTTGCGAACTTCACCAGATTGCATGCGGCGAAGAATTGCGAGGCCATCGCCGTCGCTTTCACCGGGGCCCGGACCGATCGGAGCGCCTCGAGGATCTCCATCGTCGTCTTCTCAAACGTCTCGACGGCGAAGCGTGCGCCGAGGTAGCGCCGCAGGATCTCGGCCAGCTCGATATAGAGCTCCTTGAGCCGGCCCGCCTCGAGCAGACCCGAAGAGAGCAGACGCTCCAGCTCTGCATAGGCGACCTCGTGCGGCGGCCGGGATGGCGCGGCCGGCCCCGCCGGCGCTTCTTCCGGGCGCCGCTTGGCGCGGCGCCGGTACCAGAGCCAGATCCCCACCCCCAGCAGAACCAGGGCCAACAGGACCGTGGGCCAGACCGGCCGCTCCGCCATCACGGCCTGTGGCTTGATGTCGGCCGGCGCGGTCTCCCCGGGCTTGAGCACCGAGGTCACTTGAAAATGAAGGGGCTCGCTCTTGGCCTTGCCTTCCCGTCCCGCCGCGTCGAGGAAGGTCGCCTCGAGGGACGGCACCTCCACCGTGCCCAGCTGGTACGCCGCGACCTTGAGGACGGTGACCTCTTCCATCCGCCCGTCCGCAGTCGCCCGCGGCGATCCGGGGGTCCGATCGAGAAGTGACAGCGAGCCCAGGGACGCCGCGGGGCTGAAGCTGCGAATCGAGGTGCCGGCGGGGTAGGTCAGGCGCACGGTCAGCGTGATCGGATCGCCGACCGTCACGCTGGTCCGGTCGGCGTTCACTTGGAGCATCACGCCGCCGGCGGCCGGCGACGCGGACGGCGAGGCAGCGGCCGGGATGCCGGGAGACGGCGAGGCCGAAGCCGGGTCGCTCATCGGCGCAGCCTCCGGGCGCGGCGGTGGAAGAAGCGGACCAGCGCGGCATCGTACGGGCGATCGGTGAACAGCTCCAGCGAGTCGATGCCGCTGGAGCGGAACAGCTCCTCGCGCGAAGCCCTCCGATCATGCGCCCAGCGCCCGAACTGCTCGCGCGTCCTGCGGTCCGAAGCGTCCACGATCAGGCGCTCCCCGGTCTCCGCGTCCTCGAGATCCAGAAGCCCGATCGGCGGCAGGTTCTCTTCGCGCGGGTCGGTGACGCTGATGGCGATGACGTCGTGCTTGCGCGCCGCGACGCGCAGCGGGCGCGCGAAGCCTCCGCCGAGAAAGTCGGAGATCAGGAACACCACGCTCTTTTTTCTGATGGCTCGGTACAGATACTCCAGCGCCTGCCCGATGTCGGTCCGCCGCCCCTGCGGACGGAAATAGAGGACCTCGCGAATCACCCGCAGCACGTGATCCTTGCCCTTCCGGGGCCGAAGAAAGGTCTCGACCCGGTCGGTGAAGGCGATGAGCCCGACGCGATCGTTGTTCTTGATGGCGGAGAAGGCCAGAAGCGCGCAGATCTCGGCTTCGATCTCGCGCTTGAACTGCCGCCGCGTGCCGAATTCTCCCGAGGCCGAGAAATCGACCAGCAGGATCACCGTCAGCTCGCGCTCCTCGACGTGCTTCTTGACGTAGGGGTGGCCCATCCGCGAGGTGACGTTCCAGTCGATGGTGCGGATGTCGTCGCCGAACTGATACTCGCGCACCTCGGAGAACTCCATGCCGCGCCCCTTGAAGATGGAGTGGTACTCCCCCGCCAGCGATTCGTTCACGAGGCGGTTGGTGCGGATCTCGATCCGCCGGACTTTCTTCAGAATTTCAGCGGGCAGCATGGGCGTGGGGCGGCTCCGGGGGCGGGGCGGCTCACGGCACCTCGACGGTGTCGAGGACTCTCTGGATGATGGTCTCGGTGGACACGTCCTCGGCTTCAGCCTCGTAGGTGAGGATGATGCGGTGGCGCAGCACGTCGAAGGCGATCGACTTGATATCCTCGGGGGTGACGTAGCCCCGCCCGCGGATGAAGGCATGAGCCTTCGCGGCTACGGCCAGGAAGATGGTGGCGCGCGGCGAGGCCCCGAACTGCACCAGGCCCTTGATGTCCAGCTTATAGTCCTCCGGACGGCGCGTGGCGAAGATGATGTCGACGATGTAGTCCTTGATCCGGGGGTCGACGTAGACCTGGCTCACGACGCTCCGGGCGCGCAGTATGTCGGCCGGCGTGACCAGACGCCTGACGTCGAACACCGCGCCCGCGCTCATCCGGTCGAGGATCTCACGCTCTTCGGTTTTCGAAGGGTAGTCGACGCGCAGCTTGAGCATGAAGCGGTCGACCTGGGCCTCCGGCAACGGATAGGTCCCTTCGTGCTCGATCGGGTTCTGCGTCGCCAGCACCAGGAACGGCAGCTGCAGCGGGTAGGTGGTGTCGCCGATGGTCACCTGCCTCTCCTGCATCGCCTCCAGAAGCGCCGACTGCACCTTGGCCGGAGCCCGGTTGATCTCATCGGCGAGCACGATGTTCGCGAACACCGGTCCCTTGCGCGCCACGAACTGGCCGTCCTTCTGGTTGTAGATCATCGTCCCGACCAGGTCGGCCGGCAGAAGATCCGGCGTGAACTGGATTCTCTGGAAGCGGGCATCGATGACGTCCGACAAGGTCTTCACCGAGAGCGTCTTGGCGAGCCCCGGGACACCCTCCAGGAGCAGATGACCGTCACCGAGCAGACCGATCAACAGCCGGTCGAGGAGGATCTTCTGCCCGACGATGACCTTGTGCACTTCCCCCAGAATCTGTTCGACGAAGACCGATTCCTTCGCCACCAGGTCGTTGATCCTCTTGATATCCTGTTCCATGACGGGGATGACCTCCTGGGAGACCGGACCGACCATGCGCGAGCCAACACTCGATGGGCCAAAAATTCTAGACCACGCGCGGGGTTGAGTCAATTTCACGCCGAGGGAACTCCGGTGTGAAGCGCCGCGCCCTGCAGTCGCCGGGCACGGGTCCGGGTCGCTGCGCGACCCTCCCCTCGGCTCGCCTCGCTCCCACCCACCGCGCTGAAGATCGCGCGGTGGGGCCCCGGTCGCTCGGTCTCACACGGCCCGGCGACCGCAGGGCGCGGCGCTTCACGCAGGGCCACCCTCGCCGATGCGGACGGCCCCGTTCGGCCCGAGGCCGCCACCAGCATCAGTCGCTCAGGCAGGACGTCGGAGGGCGGTGAGGGCGCGCCTTGGATGAATAGTCACGC
>JBGPLZ010000079.1:0-16984 GCA_041486695.1 Acidobacteriota bacterium
CGCGCCAGGCAAGTCGCCGGGCACGGGTCCGGCTCGCTGCGCGAGCCTCCCCTCGGCTCGCCTCGCTCCCACCCACCGCGCTGAGGATCGCGCGGTGGGGCCCCGGTCGCTCGGTCTCGCACGGCCCGGCGATTTGCCTGGCGCGACGCCTCATCCCCCCGGGTGCCTCAGTTGCTGGCAGGCCGACACGTTCGTCGCCGCGCCGCCTCATCGTTCCGAAACCACTATACCAAGGCGAACCGCACCAACCCGGGAGAGATCTCCGAACGCGGGGTTGAGCGGACAGAGATCCGGAGCAAGGTGAGGCAGCCACGAACTGAGATGCTTGAGGGAACCTCGGTGCTTCACGCTGGGGATACGTCAACTGCCGGGGTGATTGACACCGCCCGACCGTCCGTCGTATACATGATCCGCTTTGCTCCTTGATATTCCATCGTGGGCGACCGTGGCGTGATGTCGTGACGCCGTGGTTGAAAAGGGAAGGGGGGTGCGAATCCCCCGCTGCCCCGCAACTGTGAGCGGTACCGAAAACCGGGAAATCCCACTGGAGGCCGAAACGCCTCTGGGAAGGGCCGGCGAGTAGACAGCCGCAAGCCAGGAAACCTGCCCGCGATCGCTGCTTCGTGATGGACCTTTCGCGGGAAAGGGTCTGCGTCCCTGACGCCAGGACCCCGCGCCCCGAAGGGCCGGGGTTTTTTGTTGTCCCGGCGATCCATCGCGAGGCCTGTACGCCTCGAGGGGGGTCGCCATGCACCGGGTCTTCGTTTCAGCCAATCCGCCCAGGATCTGCCTCGTCCTCTTTGCTCTCTTCGTCCTCGCGCCGGAAAGCGCGCGCGCCGACGCCACCAGCAACTGTTTCGCCGACCGCATCGCGGCGCTTCAGATCGGCCTGGTCAGCTCCCCGCCCGCCACCAACACCTGGCAGCCGGGGATGGTCCTCGGCCCTCCGGGCGATGCCACCCCCACCACCGGCTCGCTCGCGGTGATGTCGCTCGGCCACGGCGGCCAGATCGTTCTGGCCTTCGACGACAACGAGATCGTCGACGGACCCGGACCCGACTTCATCGTCTTCGAGAACCCCTTCTTCTGCACCACCGTCCCCCTGTCGTCCAACGACCCCTGGAGCGTCTTCGCCGAGCCGGGGATCGTCGAGGCCAGCGAGGACGGGGTCGATTTCCGGAAGTTTCCGTACGACGCCGCGGCCCTGTCGCAGGTCGTCTCGATCTGCAGCGACAAGACGCTCCTGGCGCAGCTCACCGGCTTAATGGGGATCACGCCGTCGTTCACCGGCAACTACACCATCCCCGATGATCCGATCGTCTTCGATCCCGCGGCGCCCGGCGGGATCTCCGGGCACGGCGGAGACGCCTTCGACCTGGCGACGGTCGGCCTGACGAGCGCGCGCTACATCCGGATCACCGACCCGAACCTGGCGATCGGCATCCCCGGGCCGTCGGAAGGACTCGACCTCGACGCCGTGGTGGCCCTGCATGCCCGACCGATCCTCGGCCCGGGCCAGGTCGACAGCGACGGCGATGGTCTCTCGGACGAGGCCGAGACCTATCTCTACCAGACCGACCCGACGCGTGCCGACAGCGACGGTGACGGCGTCCCGGACGGCGAAGAGGCCGCCACCTGCCGCAACCCGCTGGCTCCCGGATCGACGGCGCCTTACTTCCTGCCGATCGTCTCGCTCGAGGTTTCCGATCCTTCACCGACGCTGCTGCGCTGGAGCTTTCTCGGCTCGGGGATCACTTACGACGTCATTCGCGGCGACGTGACGGCGCTGCGCTCGTGGGGCGGCCTGACCGACCTGGGAGTGGTCACCTGCATCGAGAACAACTCGACCGACCTGACCACCCGCGGCCTGGCGGACGCGAGCCTCCCGCTCCCCGGCGCCGCCTTCTTCTACGATGTTCGCGCCAACCTGGCGAGCGGGTTCGGCTACGGGCTCTCGTCGGCGCATGAGCCGCGTCAGCCCGCTTCGGGAGATTGCGCGCGATGATGGGCCTCCGGCTGACGCCGTGGCTCTGCGCCGGGCTTCTGGTGGCCGCGACGGCGCCGCTCCACGCCCAGGAGGCCCCGCAGGGCCCGGTGGAGCGGGTCACGGTGAGCGGGCGCGCCGAGGCGACGGCGCCCCTCGACCCAACCGCCTTCGCGACGGTGATCCGCGCGGAGGATTTCGCCGATCGGCTCACCTCGGTCGAAGAGCTGATGCGCGAGTCGGTCGGCGTTTCGGTGCAGAGCCTGGGAGGCGCCTTCGCCACCGTCTCGGTGCGCGGCTCGACCGCCGAGCAGGTGATGGTCTATCTCGACGGCATCCCGCTCAACCACGCACTCGGCGGCGCCGTCAATCTCGCCGACCTGCCGCTGGCGCAGGTCGAGTCGATCGAGATCTACCGCGGCTTCACGCCCGCCTCGCTCCCGGCCGCCTCGATCGGCGGGGCGATCCTGATCCACACCCGGCGCGCGGCCCGCCGGCCGGCGGCCAGCGCTTCGCTCTCCTACGGATCCTTCCGGACCGCCGAAAGCGCGGCCGGCTTCTCGGGCACCTATGGCCGTTCCGAGGTCTCGATCGGAGTCGATACCTTCTCGAGCCGCGGCGATTTCCCCTACCTGACCGATCTCGGCACCGGGAGCGAGAGCCGGGACGACTTCCGCACCCCCAGGCGGAACAACGACGTCCGCCGGGATCATCTGACGGGACGGAGCACGGTCCGCCTCGGCGAACGGGCGCATCTGTCGTTCACGACCGACTTTCTGAAGAGCGACGAGGGGGTGGCCGGGGTCGGCTCGACTCTCTCCTCGACCTCCCGTTATGCGACCGAGCGGCTCCTCCTCCGCTCGGAGCTCGAGGCGCCGGGGTTCTGGGACGGCCGCCTGCTGCTGAAAGGGGCGGCCGACTACGGCGCTTACACCGAGACGTTCGACGACCCGGACGGTACGGTCGGCCTGGGGCTCGGGACGCACAACCGGATCGCCTCGCTAGGGCAGGAGCTCGGCCTGGTGTTCGTCGCCGACGCCCATCAGGCCCTGTCGCTTCTGACCTCCCACCGCAGCGAGACCGCCGATCTGGTCCGCAAGGGGACCGAACCCTCGGGGCTCGGGACCGCCGGACGCGACACTCTCGTCGCCACGATCGAGGATCAGATCTCCCTGGCTGGGGGCCGGCTCCTCCTGAACCCTTCCTTGCGCGCGGAGCGCTACGACAATCACTTCGAGCTCGGGCCGGCGGGTGGGATCGTCCCCGGCTCGTTGGTCGCCGGCGAATCGCGGACGACGGGCAAGGTCGGCTTCAGGATCCGGGCCGGCGCCGCCGTCACGGTACGCGGCAACGCCGGAACATTTCTGCGCCTCCCCGACTTCAACGAGCTGTTCGGAAATCGCGGCGCCGTGCGCGGCAATCCCGCCCTCAGACCGGAGAGTGGCCGCAATGCCGACCTGGGAATCATCTTCATCCGCCCACGCCTGGGGACGCACCCCGGACCTTCGCGGCTCGAGCTGACGCTGTTCGAGACGAACGCGGACGATCTGATCCTATTCGTGCCGACGCCGGAGGGGACCGTGCTGGCGACCAACGTGGGCGGCGCCCGGATCCGCGGCATGGAAATGACCTGCGAGATTGGACTGGGACGGCGTTTCGGCGGCAGCCTCAACGCCACCCGCCAGTGGACCCGCGATCTCAGCGACTGGTTCAGCCGCGGCAAGCCGCTCCCCGGACGGCCGCGTGACGAACTGAGCGCCGGCGCCCATCTCGACCTCGGCCTCGGCCGCTTCACCTACACATTCACATATGTAGGCCCCAATTTCACCAATCTGCGCGCCACGGCGGACCAGGCCCTCGCGGCGCGCTACCTGCATGACATCGGGTACCGCCGCCGCCTGTCGCATGGCCTCCAGACGATTCTTGAGGTCAAGAACATCGGCGACAGCCACACCTACGACGTGGCTCGCTTCCCGCTTCCCGGCCGGAGTCTCGAAGGGAGATTGACATGGGCCTTCTGATCCCCCTCCTTCTGCTGGCGCTGACGGTCGGCTGCGGCGGCGCCGGTCCAACCAGGGCGCACGCGCTCCCTGGTCCGGGAGAGAGGCTCAATCCGATCTACGACGTGACCGTCCTCTACCCCCAGACAGTGCTGATCGTCTCCGGCCTCTCGTATCAGGGGCTCGAGCTCGAGCTCGAGATCGAGTTTGACGATGCGAGCCTGCGAGATGCCGACTCCCCCTTCCAAGCCACGGCGCGCGTGGTCTCGGTCATCGCCGGGGGGGTGATGCAGAGCTTCTCCCTCCCCGGTCCGCTCGATCTGCAAGGGACGCTCGATGCGGGCCGGGTCGACACCGGCCTCTTCGGTCCGATCCAGGTCGGCGGCGCCAACCTGATCATCGACCTCGCCGGCACGCTCGTCGACGACCATCGCCAGGTCACAGGGAACGCCACGCTCTACGGCACCAGCGACGCAGGCACATTTCTGGCCATCAAGAGACGGCGCTATCTCGTGGTCGGCACCGATCTCCTGGTGAGCGGCGAGGCGGCCGTGATCTCGATGAAAAACGACGCCACTTTTGCGGTCGACAACGACCTCGAGGTGACCAGCGCCGACCCGATCGCCCGGGTCGAGGATGGCCGACCGTTCGTGGTCAACCGCGACACCTACGACAACCTCGAGGGGCTCGACCCGTTTGACGCCTTCAAGGCGGCCTTCCAATACACGCTCGGGGATCGGGCGAACCCGCACGACGTGGTCGTGCTCCCGCCCGGCACCCCCGGCGCTCCGGCCTCCGGGGCCGGGCTCGCCTTCGTCACCCGCTACGGGGCATCGTTCAACGATGTCGCGGTGGTGTCGCTCGACGACGGCACCATCGTCGACCGGATCGACCTGACCCCCTACGCGCTCAATCCCGATCACACACCGCGCGCCGACCAGGCGCTTTTGCATGACGGCCTGATCTACGTCACCCTCGAGGATGTCGACAAGAGCTTCACCCATTTTATGAACGGGCGTCTGATCGTGATCGACCCGGCGGCGCGCAGCGTCGTCAACGTCATCGATCTCGCGGGACAGAATCCGTTCGAGTCGCTCCTCTTCTCTCCCGAGACCGGACTCATCTATGTCGGCTTGGCCGGCATCTTCCCGGGACTCAACACCCGGGCCCTGACCGGGGGGATCGAGGCGATCGACCCGGTCACCCGGACCTCGCGCGGCCTGGTGGTCGACGATGATCTCCTGGGCGGCAATGTCTCCGCCGTCGTCGTCGCCTCCGCGACCCGCGGCTACTGCGTCGTCGCCGATGCCTCGTTCCGCAACGATCTCAAGGCCTGGAACCCGACGACCGGCGAGGTGCTGGAGACCCTCTACTCGGGGACCGATCCGATCAACGACATCGCCTACGACGGCGACGGCTCCCTGCTGGTCGCCGTCGGCAGTTTCATCGACCCCCGCATCCTGATCTTCGAAGCCGCCACGGGGCGGCTGCTGGCCACGCTTCCGGCCCGCCTGCCGCCATTCTCGATCGCCACTCTCACCCGGAGCCTCTGAGGCTCCACGGAGGACACACCATGCCGACCGCACGACCGACCGTCATTCTGGCCCTGTCTCTGATCCTGGCGGGATCCCTCGCCATCCCGGCGCACGCCGCGGTGATCGAGCGCTTCGACGGCGATCCGCTCGCCGGAGGTACCACCAACCCATTCGTCGCCGAGGGGGAGGTCGCCGGCCACTTCGCCTTCCTGCCTGACACCCCCTCCCACTTTCCCGGCGACCGGGAGGGGACGCTGCGCGTCCTCTACGACACCACCCTGCCGGCCGGACGAATCGCAACACCGATCGGATCGGTCCTGTCGCTCGACGACGATTTCTCCTTCGGGGCGATCCTGACGATCCGCTCGGAGGGATTCGAGGCCTCGCCGGATGGATTCGACCAGATCTCCTTCGGACTGTGGAACAGCCGGACGACCGGCCTGAACCGCACCGGCTTCCCCTCCGACAGCTACGATCTGGTCGAGTTCGACTATTTCGCCAACGTCACCCTCTTCGGAGGGCCGTTCCTTTCCCCGAGCGTCGCCGGCGGCAACGTGGGGGACAATGCCTTCTTCAACTTCGCCTTCCAGTCGGCCGAACTGTCCCTGCCGCTGGACACTCCGCTCCTCTGTCACTTCCAGTACGCCGCCGCAAGCCGCGCTCTGACCCTGACCGTCTTCCGGTCGGGGAGGGGGATCTTCTTCCAGAAGATCGCCGGGGCGAGCGTCACGGTGCCTTTGGGAACGATCCGGCCGACTTTTCTCGTCGATGCGCTGGGGATCGCCGCCTACACCGAGGGGTTCCCGTCGCTGCGCGCCGTGGTTGACTATGACTTGATCTACACCGGTTCGGTTCCGTCCCCGTTTCGCATCGACACCCGCAGGGCCGCGCTTCGCCTGGCGCATCACCCGGGCGGATCGCGCCTACGAGGAGGTGACCGATGAGAACCACCCACCTCGCCGCGCGCCCCGCTCTCGTCACCGGTCTCGTCGCCCTGGCCGCCGCCGCGCGACTGCTGCCGCACCCACCCAACTTCACGCCGGTGACCGCGGCGGCGCTGTTCGGGGGGGCCTGCCTGCCGCGGCGCTGGCAGGCCTTCCTGGTCCCGCTGCTCGCCTTCTTCGTGAGCGATCTCGTGCTCGGATTTCACGATCAGATGCCGGGAGTCTACGGTGGCATGCTGCTGATCGCCGCTTTGGGCCGGACCCTCCGGGACCGACGCCGGCCGCTTCCGATCGCGACCTCGGCCCTTTTCGGGTCGGTGATCTTCTTTGTGACCTCGAACTTCGGAGTGTGGGCCGCCGGCTGGCTTTATCCGAGGACGGGACCCGGCCTCACCCTCTGCTTCGCGGCCGCCATCCCGTTTTTCGGGCCCGCTCTCCTGGGGGACCTGCTCTATACGGCGGCGCTCTTCGGCGGCCTGGCGCTGGCGGAACGGCTTCATCCGCAGCTCGGCGAGGTCGGCGCGAATCGATGAGCCTGCCGCGGGTGATCTTCGCGCCGATCGAGGTCTCGGGGGCGGAGATGGAGGCGCACGTGCGCAGCGCCTCCGATCTCTGCCGCCGCTTCCTGGCTCCCGCCGGCGGCGGCGTGGCCGCCGGCGGAAGCGTCATCCCCTGAAAGACCTCTGCGACGGGCCGGCTGTCGTCTCTAGCGGCCGCCGGACGTCGGCTTCGCGGCGGGCGCCTTGTCGCTTCCCTTCTTCCCGGGGTCGGCCGGCTTCGGCTGCTCCTTCGCCGCCTCGACGTTCAGGGTGATCTCGACGTCGTTCCCGAGAACGTAGCCACCCCCCTCGACCACGTCGTTCCAGGCCACTCCGTAATCCTGCCGGTTGATCTTCGTGTGCGCCTCGAAGCCGCCGCGGAATCCACCGCCGTAACCGGGGCCGAAGCCGAGAACGTCGGCATCGAGGGTCACCGGCTTGGTGGTGCCCCGGATCGTGAGGTCACCGTCGATCTGCAGCTTGTTCGGCGCGACCGAGCGGACCTTCGTCGACTGGAAGGTGAGCTTCGGGTTCTTCTCGACATCGAAGAAAGCGTCGCTGCGCAGGTGCTTGTCGCGCGCCGGCTCGTTGGTATCGATGCTGGCGGCCTCGATCGACACCCGGACCGAGCTCTTGGTGAAGTCGTCACGGTCGAGGACCATCTTGCCGTCGAACTTGGTGAAGCGTCCCGGCACTTTGCTGAACAGGTGCCGGATCGTGAAGCCGACGGCGCTGTGCTCCGGGTCGATCGTGTAGTTTTCGGGGACGGCGAAGACGGCCGAGGCCGGGATGAGCGCGGCCAGGAGAAGCGTGCCGGCGGAGCGTCCGGCACGCGCCGGAAGGAATCGGTGCATCTGCTTCGGACTGATCATTGATTGTAACCTCCCTGAGTGAGAATCGTGCAGGTTTTCAGCGCCAGCCGCAAGTGCGGCCGGCATTCTGCTTCGCGACATCGTTCATGAGCGGCTTGAAGTAGGCCACCATCGGCTTGGTGCTCAGATCGGATCCGGTCGCCTCCCGGATCAGCTTCCGCCAATCCTCCGTCGCTCCCTTCTCCATCAGCCCCCTGAGGAACGCTCCGACCTCCTTGCTGCCGAAATAATTGCAGGCGTGCGGGTCCTGTTTGAGGATCTGGCGACAGATGTGGTCGTGCAGCTGGTATTTGAGCACCGTCGCGACGGCGTAGTCGTAGTACTGGGCCGGGTCGTCGTTGATGTGCGTCTTGGTGCATGCGTCGCAGAACGCCTCGCCGCGCGGAGCGGGCGGCGTGACCCCCTGGAAGCGACCGACGTCCTCCCACCAGCGGGCATTCCACTGCTCCGGCGGCAGGTTGTTCTCGTAGAGGTCGCGCTCCCAGTGCGACATCGTGCCGGCCGCGAACGACAGGAATGGGACGGCCGATTTCTCCAGGGCCTCGTTCAACAGCCACCGTTCGGTGTCGATGGTCTGGCCCTCGGGAAGGATCCCGATCTGGCGCAGATACGGGATCTGCACGGCGGCCATCCCGATCAGATCGCCGATCGCCTCGTGGAAGGCCCGGTTCGCCCCACCGCGCAGGACGATCGGCACCCCCGGCCGATCGTAGGAGAGGTAGTAGTAGATGTGCCCCAGCTCGTGATGGGCGGTGGCGAACGAATCGGCGTCGGCTTCGATACTCATCAACGACCGTACGTCGCCCGACAGATCGATGTCCCAGGCCGAGGCGTGGGTGTTCTTCTTGCGCGCGCTGTCCTTCGGGACGGGGAAGAGGTCGGAGCCGGTCCAGAACCCGGCCGGCAGCTTCGGGAACCCGAGCGAGACGTAGAACGCCTCGGCCTGACGCACCACCCACTCGGGGGTCTTGTCCTTGAAGAGCGGGTCGAGGTCGACCCCTTCGACGATGCCGGGCCAGTTCTGGGACCAGCGGTTGTCGATCCAGTGCGCCGGGATCGCCCGCGGCACCGGCTGGTGGTAGCGCTCCGCCAGGACCGCCCGGGTCCAGCAGTGCAGCTCGCGGTAGAGCGGCTCCAGATCGTCGAGGAAGCCCTGCAGCAGCGTCATCATCTCCGGCACCGTCATGCCGTAGTCGGCCACCTGGAGCCCGAAGAAAGAGGAGTAGCCCATCTCGCGCGCCACTTTGTTGCGCAGATCGCGCAGCTCGACGAGGCCCTTGCGAAGCGCCACCCCCGACTCTTTCGACACCTTCCAGACTTCGAGGCGCCGGTCGAGATCGCGGGAGCTGTGAAGCAGATCGTCGATCTCGAGGGCGGTGGTCGGGGTGCGGCACCCGTCCGGTCCGCGATCGAGACAGAACTGGAACGAGTCCAGGGTGCTCGATTGACGGCTCTCCGCCTCGACCCGCGCCGCGACGATCTCCGGGATCGTGCCGGGGGCCTCAGCCGCCTCCAGCAGGATCTTATGAAGCTGCAGCGCCTCGAGCGGCGAGCGCGCCTTGCGGTCTTGGAGGAGAGCGCGGGCGCGCTCGATCACCGCGCGGTTGCCGAGGAAGGTCGCGAACGCCTTTCCCGCCGCGACGCGCGCGCCATCATGCTCCGGCGTCACGTCGATCGTGGCGATCCACTCCGCCTCCTGAGTCGTGCGGTAGAGCGGCAGATAGATCGCGTTGTAAAAGTCGAGGAACCGCCCGGCTTCGGCGCCGGACCCCGATTCGGGGGGTGGCGAAGCGGGCGTGGCGGCCGGACGCGCCGCCTTGGGCGCCGGCGCCGCCGACGCCGCTGCGCGAGGCAACGACCCGGATAGAAACACCAGGCCCAGCATCATGCCGATCAGATCCCGTCGCATGCATCGACCTCCCCAAGCGAGCCAATCAATAGAGATGCCGGCCCCCGTCCACCCGAAGGCACTCACCGGTGACGAACTCGGTCTCGATCAGGAAGAGGACGGCGCGCGCGATCTCGAACGGTCCGCCCCAGCGGCCGAGCGGAGTCACCTGCCTCACCTGGCGGTCGGCCTTCGCCGGAAAGCCCCGAGGCTTCAGGATCGGTCCCGGAGCGATGCCGTTCACCAGGATCGCCGGCGCCAGCTCGAGCGCCAGGCTCTGGGTCAGGCCGACGACGCCGGCCTTCGAGACGTAGTACGGCAGGAATTTCTTGTAGCGCGGGCGGCCGCTCACCGGCAGCCAATCGGCGAAGGTGACGATCCGGCCCGCTCCTCCGGCTTGCAGGTCCGGAGCGGCGGCGAGCGCCAGCAAGTACACGCTCCTCAGATTGGCATCGTGGTTGGCGCGCCAGGCTCGCTCGTCCAGCTTGTTCCACGGCGTCTTCTCGTACAGGGAGGCCATGCAGACCAGGATGTCGAGGCGTCCGAGCCCTTTCCGCACCTGCCGGACCAGCATCGCCGGGGCGCGTCCGTCGGCCAGGTCGGCCTTCAGGCACAGCGCCCGCGCTCCCAGGCTCCGGACTTCGTCGGCGCTCTCCTCGGCGCTGCCCTTCGAGCCCCGGTAGGACAGGGCGACGTCGCAGCCGCGCCGCGCCAGCTCCGCGGCCACCGTCCGGCCGATGCGCGCCCCACCCGTGATCAGCGCCACCTTGCCCCGGGGATCCATCCGCTCACGCGGCCGCGGAGGCGATCGGCGGCCTCCGGGTGTGCCACGACGTGATCGCCTGGTAGGCCCGCGCCAGCGAGATCGCTTTGGCCTCCTCGAACGCCCCGCTCATGGCGGTCAGGCCGACCGGCAGGCCGTCGGCGGCGAAGCCGCACGGCATCGCGATCGCCGGCAGGCCGCAGAGGTTGCCGGCGGCCCCCGCCGGATCGGGCCAGGAGACCTCCGAGAAGTCCTTGTCGGCCGGCAGCGCCGTGTTCATCTCGCCGGGGAAGAGCAGCACGTCGTGGCGCGCGAAGAAGTCGGCCATCGCCCGCTGGCAGAGGGTCCGGATCCGCTGCGCCTTCACGACGTCGGCTCCGCGCACCGCCCGGGCGACGACGAAGGTGAGGGGCGCATCGGCGCTCTTGAGATCGCGCGCGTGGCCGTTGCGCTCCAGCTCCTCGAAGGCGGTCGCCGCCTCCGCGGTCAGGATGACCGAGGTGACGCTGTCGAACGGCAGATCCGGCAGGGTCGCCTCTTCGACCCGCAGCCCGTTGCCGCGCAGATCGGCGAGCGCCCGGTCGTAGATGCGCTCCACGGCCCGGTCGCCCCCTTTCGCGAAGTCGGGCCGCAGGCAGGCGATCCGCAGCCGGCGGGCGGCCGCCGGATCGGAAGGAGCTCCGAGCGGCTCGTCGGCCGAGTAGGGGTCCTCGGGATCGTGACCGGCGATCACCCTCAGGATCGTCTCGCAGTCCTGCGCGCTGCGCGCCATGGGGCCGAGCTTGTCGAGCGACCACGAGAGGGCCATGGCCCCGCGCCGCGACACCCGGCCGAAGGTCGGGCGCAGGCCGGAGATGCCGCAGAATGACGCCGGGCAGATGATCGAGCCCCAGGTCTCGGAGCCGATGGCGAACGGCAGCAGGCCGCCGGCGACCGCCGCGCCCGACCCTGACGACGAGCCGCAGGTCCAGCGATCCAGGTTCCAGGGGTTCCTGGCCGCCCCGGTCAGCGAGGAGCCGGGAGTCGTGTAGCCGAGCCCCCCCGCCAGCTCGATCATCGCCAGCTTGCCGACCAGAATCGCCCCTGCCGCGCGCAGCTTCTCCACGATGGCGGCGTCGCGGTCCGGAACCACGTCCTGATAGGGCCGCGCCCCCCAGGTGGTGCGGATCCCCTTGGTCGCGACGAGATCCTTCACGCCGAACGGCACGCCATGCAGCGGCCCGCGCACCGTGCCGCGCGCGATCTCGCGCTCGGCCTCACGCGCCTGCTGCAGCGCCAGGTCCCGGGTCACGGTGACGAAGGCATGCAACTGCGCGTCCCGGGCATCGATCCGGTCGAGACAGGCCCGGGTCAGGTCGACGGGAGAGACCTGCTTGCTGCGGATCAGCTTCGCCAGGTCGGCGACGCTGCGGTCGAGGACCTCGGCAGCCTTCACCGTGCACCTCCCGCCCGCGTCGATCGGAGGGCCTTCCATGTCCCGCTCGGCGGCACGTCGTTGCCGAGGACGTAAGCGCGCACCTCGCCAAGGGCCTGCTCGAGCTGGGCCACCTGCTTGCGGACGCGCCGTTTCTCGTCGCCGCTGAGATCGCCCTCCTGCCTGGCGAGGAAGCGGGCGAGCGGCGTCTCCTCCGGTGCGGCCGGGGTCGCCTGCGCGGCCGGCGTCCCCTGAGGGGCCGGAGGCTGCTCCACCCGCGCCTCCGCGGCGCCGAACAGCGACCGCAGCGGCATCAAGGCGGCGGCCGCGGCCACCGGCGCGCCGACGAGAATCCGGGTGACGTTCCTGCGCGACAGCTTCATCGGTCTCCTCCCCGTGTCGGGCGCTACTTCGCGACCCGCTTCACGAATTCACCGGTCGTCGTGTCGACCACCACGGTCTCGCCCGCCCCCAGATAGACCGGCACGCGGATCTCGGTGCCGTTCGCGAGCGTGGCGCTCTTGGTCACCTTGCCGCTGGCCATGTCGGAGCGCCCGCCCGGGCCGGTCTCGGTCACCAGCATCTCGACGAACTGCGGCAGCTCGATCCCCACGACGCGGCCTTCGAACACGATCGAGCGGAGCGTGGTCCCTTCGCTGAGCCAGCGGATCGCATCGCCGAGCGTCTCGCGGCCGAGGTGGTATTGCTCGAACGACTCCTCCTCCATGAAGTGGTACTCCTCGCCGGAGGCGTACAGAAAATTGATCTTCCGGCGCTCCAGATCCGGCTCCTTGAGCTTGTCGCCGGACTTGAAGGTCAGGTCGAAGACCTGGCCGGTGATCACCTGGCGCGCCTTGACCCGGATGAGCGTGGCCGCGCCGCGCGCCGACGGCGTCTGCACGCTGTACTCCATGATCACGTAGGGCTGGCCCTCCACCAGGATCGCCAACCCTCTCTTGAAGTCCGCAGTCGAAAGCAACCGAGTCCTCGTGGCCGCCGGTCAGTGCGGCGCCGGCGTGGCGGCGGCCGGTTCGTTGGCGATCTCGAGGGCCAGGACGGCCAGCCGTCCGGCGAAGGTCACCAGCTGTTCGACCTCGATCTCCTCGTTGGGCTGATGGTAGGTCGCCTCATCACCGCACGACCAACCGACGGCATCGATGCCGATCTGCACCAGATCCTTCGCGAAAGTGCCGCCGCCGCTGCCGGTGACCCGCGCGCCGGGGGCGTGGCGCAGGATGCGCGTGACGATCGGCGATTCCGGCGACACCTCGCACGGCCCGGCATCCTGCTGGATCTCGACCGCGAGCGTGGCGCCGGGCATCCCGTGCGCTCCGCCGATCGCCTCATCGGCCACCACGCGCAGCTCGCCCATTATCCCCTCGGCCGTCTGGCCCGGGACGTAGCGGACGTCGATGGTCGCCTCGGCGTCGGCCGGCACCGCGTTCGGCGCCACCCCGCCGCGCACCAGGCCGACGTTGAGGGTCGGCCCGCCCAGCACCGGGTGCGGCCGGTGCCGCAGCTCGAGCCGCTCGATCGCCGTCAGGAAGCGGGCGAGGGCGTGGATGGCGTTGACGCCGCGCGACGGCTCCATGGCGTGCGCCTGCTTCCCTCGCGAGCGCACCTTGAAGACGGCGCGCCCCTTCTCGGCCACGTTGATCTCCTTCATGTTCCCGGCGATGTCGGGGACGACCGCATCGGTGCAGCGGATGAGGCCCTGTTCGATCAGGTACGGCAGACCGACCCCGACGCCGACCTCTTCGTCGGCGACCGCGCCAAAAACAAAGGCGCCCGGCATCGACGCCTCGTGGGCCTTCAAGATGCGCAGGGCGGTGAAGGCCGAAGCCAGGGGCCCCTTGTCGTCGAGGACTCCGCGTCCGTAGAGCTTGCCGTTCTTCTCGAACGGCTCGAACGGGGCGAAGGTCCAGTCGGATGGCGCCCCGCTCGGCACGACGTCGGTGTGCAGCAGCACCAGGAGCTGCCGGTAGCCGGGTTTTCCCTGCCCGACGGTGGCGAGGAGATTGTCGCGCCCGGGGACCTTGGCGTGGGTGGTAAACGGCAGGCCGATCCGGCGCAGCTCCTCGGCCAGGATCGCCACCACTTTCCCTTCCTCGCCCGGAGAGGCCATCCCGTCCGGCCCCCCGCCGGGGAAATCTTCCGGAAGGTAATCGACGGTGCGCGCCCGGCAGATCCGCAGCGTCAGATCGACGAGGAAGGACCTCTGGGCCTCGGCCTCCTTCTGGATGGCGCGCGGATCGGGAAGCGCCCGCTCGGTCATGATGCGCGACAGACTACATGACCCGCGCGGCTCGATCAAGTCACCGAACCGTGGCGGCGCCGGGCCCGGGGAAGGCGACCCGGGCGCCGTTGACGCCGCCGGGGCAACCCGGTAGATTGGCGCCCGGCTTTGCGCTTCACGCGCGGCGCGCGGCGTTCCGGGTCAGGAGGGCAGGCATGAATGGACGGATGAGCACCTCGCAGGCCCTGAGCGGCCGGCGCCTCCGCGCCGCCCTGCCCGCACTCGTCCTCGCGTCGCTGGCCGCCGGCGCGCCGATCCTCGCGGCCGCCGCCAGGGCGCCCGAGGCGCCCTCACGGCCGGCCGCATCCGGAGCGTTCTCGTTCGATGCCTGGTCCGACGGAGCCACCATGAGGCTGGACACGGAGCACAGCGGTCTCGCCAAGGAAGAGAGCTTCGCCCTGGACGGCCTGCGGCGGGAAGGCGCCTGGCCCGGCAGCCGTGTCAACCTGGTCGATCCTCTCGGTCTCGGCGAGTATCGCTTCGAGGTCCGCGACCGGGTCACGAACCGGGTGCTGTTCGCGCAGGGCTTCTCGAGCATTTACGCCGAGTGGCGGTTGACGGACGAGGCGGCGACCCGGCGGCGGTCCTTCCAGGAATCGCTCCGCTTCCCCTTCCCGCGCCGGCCGGTGCAGGTGACTGTCTTCCGGCGCGGCGAGGACGGCCTGTTCCGCAGCGCCGCCGACTTCCTCGTCGACCCGGCGGCGCAGGAGGTGCGCCGCGAGCCGCTGTCGGGCGCGGGCAAGGTCTGGACCGTGTTCGAGAACGGCCCTCCCGAATCGAAGGTCGATCTGCTGATCCTCGGGGACGGCTACACCATGGCGGAGCTGCCGAAGTTCCACGACGACGTCAAGCGCCTGGTGCCGCTCCTGTTCGCCACTCCGCCCTTCTCGACGCGCCGGAACGACTTCAACGTCCGGGCGCTCGATCTGCCGTCCGAGGACTCGGGGGTCGATCGCCCCAGCGACGAGGTCTACCGGCGCAGCGCCCTCCACGTGAGCTACGACATCTTCGGCTCGGAGCGCTACGCCCTGCCCCTCGACAACCAGACGCTGCGCGAGGCGGCGGCGCAGGCGCCGTACGAGTTCGTCGAGATCCTGATCAACGGGGAAAAGTATGGCGGCGGCGGGATCTACAACCTGTTCGCCACCTGCGCGACCGGCAGCGGCTCGACCCCTTACGTCTTCGTGCACGAGTTCGGCCATCACTTCGCCGCCCTCGCCGACGAGTACTACACCTCGGATGTGGCCTACGACACCGACACGCCAATCGTCGAGCCCTGGGAGCCGAACATCACCGCCTTCCTCGACCCCGCCGGGCTCAAGTGGAAGGATCTGGTCGCGCCCGGCACGCCGCTCCCGACCCCCTGGGGCAAGGAAGAGTACGAGGCCTTCGAAACGGTGGTCCAGGCGCACCGCCGACAGCTGCGCGCCCGTCACGCTCCCGAGGCGGACATGGATACGCTGTTCAAGGAGGAGCTCGATTTCACCCGTCCCTTCCTCGCGCGCCCCCCTTACGGCGGCAAGGTCGGCCTCTACGAGGGGGCCGGCTACCGCGCCAGGGGACTCTACCGTTCCTCCACCGACTGCATCATGTTCACCCGCAACCCGGAGCACTTCTGCCCGGTCTGCTCCCGCGCCATCCTGCGAGTCATCGACTGGGTAACGGGGCGCTGATGCCTCGCGGACGCCGGGTGGTGATTACCTCGCGACGTTATCGGCATCAGCCTGCGTGATCGAACGCACCACGCCGCAGCCGACCCGCCCGCCGGCGTTGCCGGTCGGCTGGGTGGTGAAGTCGTCCGTCTTGGCGTGGATGATGACCGCCTTGCCCACTACGTCGGTCTCCGGCGCACCACCGATCGTCCATAGGTCCGTGGTCAGGGTCAGCGTTCCCTTGCCGTCGGCTCCGGCCTCGAAGACGCCGATGTCGCCACGGTGGAACGGCGAGGTGCCCCACTTGCCGTGATCAACGTGAGCCGGGTTCCAGTGTCCTCCGGCGGAGGTGCCATCCGGCGCCGAACAGTCCCCCTTCTCGTGCAGGTGAATGGCGTGCAGTCCCGGTTCGGCCCCCTCGATCTCGAGCTTCAGGGTCACCTTGCCGCCCGCCTGGCTGAACGTCGCGGTGCCCGTCACATGGCTGTCGCTCTTCGACTCGATGACCGCGACCGCCTTCATCTCCTGTCCCTTACCGGCCGCGGTTCCCTTGCTGGTCGCGCCGGTGGTGCAATTCACTCCCGCGATCAGCGTCATCGCCACGCTCACACCGATCAAAGCAGAGATCATCCTCACGTTGGCTCTCCTTTGGATTAGTTGTTGCGACGTCCGGCGATCTTACAGGTGGGCGCGGCGATCGTCAACGCGCGCCTCTCTGATGCATCCTCAGCGTGAAGCGCCGCGTGCTGCAGTCGCCGGGCACGGGTCCGGCTCGCTGCACGAGCCTCCCCTCGGTTCGCCTCGCTCCCACCCACCGCGCATGAAGCGCGCGGCGGGGCCCCGGGCGCTCGGTCTCACACGACCCGGCGACTGCAACACGCGGCGCTTCACCCCGAGTATCCCTCGAGCGACTCACGCCACGATCAGCGCGGAGTGCAGCAGCATCGGGAACCGACCCCGACGCAGGGTCCCGAAAGTGGCGGGCTATCGGGGGGCATGGCGGCGAGGAAGGCGGCACCGGAGCAGGCACCCGCCGCCTGAGGCGCGGAGTGTTGCCCTCGCCGGGCCGTGTGAGACCGAGCGACCGGGGCCCCGCC
>JBGPLZ010000080.1:0-16657 GCA_041486695.1 Acidobacteriota bacterium
TCAGCCTGCGCTACGCGAACGGCACCGAGCGCGGCAAGGTCGCGATCGACCGCTTTCTGCTCAAGGTCCCCGTCTTCGGCCCGCTCATCCGCAAGGCGGCGGTCGCGCGCTTCACGCGCACGCTCGGGACGATGCTCTCGTCCGGCGTGCCGATTCTCGACGCGCTCGACATCGTCAGCAAGACGGCCGGAAACAAGAGGGTAGAAGAGGCCATCTCGATCACGCGGGACCGCATCAGCGAAGGCAAGACCATCTCCGAGCCGCTCAAGGCGACGGGAGTGTTCCCGCCGATGGTCACGCAGATGATCAACGTCGGCGAGCAGACCGGCGCTCTCGACACCATGCTGTCCAAGATCGCCGACTTCTACGAGGACGAGGTCGACGAGGCCGTCGAGAACCTGATGGCGCTCCTCGAGCCCGTCATGATCCTCTTCCTCGGTATCATGATCGGCGGCATCGTCATCTCCATGTACATGCCGATGTTCACGCTGATCGGCAAGATCAACTAGGCGCATGAATGGAGCCGCAGCAGCGGGAGCTTCGCCGGCATCTCGACTGGCTCATGACCTTCCGGGTCGTGATCATCACGACTCTGCTGATCTGCACCTTCGTCATCGAGCTGCTGTACCGGCCGCTCCTGCCGCTCAAGCCGTTCTACCTGCTGGCGGTCTGCACCTATCTGCTGACCATCGGGTACGCGGTCTTGTCCCGCAGCCTGCGCTCGATACCGCTCCAGGTGTACGCGCAGCTGGTGGGCGACCTGGCGATCGTCACCGGCTTCGTCTTCCTGACCGGAGGCGCGGAGAGTCCCTTCTCGTTCCTCTATCTCCTGTCGATCATCGTCGGCAGTATTCTGCTGGTCCGGCGGGGCGGTTTCGCCATGGCCGCAGGCTCCTGGACGATGTATGCCATCATGGTCCTGCTCATCCACCTGGGAGTCCTGCCACACTATCCGGAGGGCGCCTTCGAGCCTGGCGAAGTGGCGACCGTTCGCATCCTTTACTCCCTCGTGGCGCACATGGTGTCGTTCTTCGCGGTGGCCTTCCTGGCTTCCTACCTGACGGAAAGCCTGCGCCGGGCCGGACAGGAGCTCGAGCTGCGCCGCGACGACCTGGCGCAGCTGCGCGCTTACAACGAGAACATCATCGACAGCATCAACTCGGGGCTTCTCACGACGGACTGGGAGGGCACGATCACCTTCGCCAACCGTGCCGCGGCGGAGATCATCGGGCGGCCGATCGGCGATCTGGTGCGCCGCACGATCCTGGATCTCCTCGGCCAGGAGCGGCCGTTCCTGTGGCGGATCCGGGCCGCCCTCGAGAAGGAGAAGCGCTATCGCTTCGAGCTCGATTACGCGGGCGCCAGGGGACGGGACTTGTTTCTCGGTTTCACGGTCTCCGTGCTCAAGGAGCGCTCGGGAGTGCCCCTGGGGATGATCTTCATCTTCCAGGACCTGACCGAGATCCGCGTCCTCGAGGAGGAGGTGGCGTTCAAGAAGCGGATGGCGGCGCTCGGGGAGATGGCGGCCGGCGTGGCGCACGAGCTGCGCAACCCCTTGGCCTCGATCAGCGGGTCGGTTCAGGTCCTCAAGCGCGATCTGCAGCCCCAGGGCGAAGCCTCCGACCTCCTGGACATCGTGATCAAGGAGTCCAAGCGGCTGGACAAGATCATCCGGGACTTCCTGCTGTTCGCGAAGCCGGGACGCTTCCAGCCGGAGTCGGCCGATCTGGTGGTCCTGCTGCGGGAGACGCTCAGCTTGCTTGAGAACAGCGAGGAAAAACAGCCGCGGCACCACGTCGTGACGCAGTTCCACCCCGACTCGATCCCGGTCGTGGTCGACGTGAACCGCATGAAACAGGTGTTCTGGAACCTGACCAAGAACGCCCTGAAGGCCATGCCCCACGGCGGCACCCTGACGGTGCGGGCGATCGACGGCCGTGAGGATCACGTCGTCGTCACCTTCGCCGATACGGGCGTCGGCATGAGCGAGTCCGAGGTCGCGAGCAACTTCGAGCCGTTCCATGGCTCCTTCGCGAGCGGCACCGGTCTGGGGCTGGCGATCGTTTACCGGATCATCGAAGAGCATGGCGGACGGATCCGGGTCAAGAGCAGGCCGGGCGAGGGGGCCGAGGTCGCCCTCCATATGCCCCGCCGCAGCAACTCCGCCGGGGCGGTCGAGGAGAGGCGATGGACCGCGTCCTGATCGTCGATGATGAGAAGGGGATGCGGGACTTCCTCGGCATCATGCTTCGCAAGGAAGGATACGCTGTGTCCCAGGCCGAGTCGGCGGACAAGGCTGCCGATCTGCTCGGCCGCGGCGAGTTCGATCTGGTGATCAGCGATATCTCGATGCCCGGGCAGTCGGGCCTCGAAGTACTGCGTCAGTCCAAGTCGGGCAGCCCGGAGACGCCGGTGATCATGATCACTGCCTACGCCTCCACCGAGAGCGCGGTGGAGGCCCTCAAGCTCGGTGCCTACGACTACATCATCAAGCCCTTCGATGTGGACGAGCTCAAGATCATCGTGCACAATGCCCTCGAGAAGCGCCGCCTCGAAAACGAGAACCGGATCCTGAAGCGCGAGCTGAAAGAGAAGCTGCGCTCGGATGAACTCGTCGGGGACAGCCCGCGCATGCGCGAGGCTCTCGACCTGATCGCCAAGATCGCGCCGACCAACAGCACCGTGCTCATCTCCGGCGAGTCGGGCACCGGGAAGGAGCTGGTGGCGCGTGCCGTCCACGCCGGCAGCCCGCGCAAGGAGCGGCCGTTCGTGTCGATCAACTGCGGTGCGATGCCGGACGAGCTGCTCGAGAGCGAGCTGTTCGGCCACGCGCGAGGGTCGTTCACGGGCGCGGTGACCGCCAAGAA
The DNA here is from genome assembly GCA_041486695.1 of Acidobacteriota bacterium. Taxonomy (GTDB): domain Bacteria; phylum Acidobacteriota; class Polarisedimenticolia; order Gp22-AA2; family Gp22-AA2; genus JBGPLZ01. The sequence goes on from JBGPLZ010000080.1 coordinate 2,868, forward strand.
GGGGCTGTTCGAGGTCGCGGACGGCGGGACCATCTTCCTGGACGAGATCGGGGACACGACGCCCGCCATGCAGGTCAAACTCTTGAGAGTCCTCCAGGAGCGCCGCATCCGGCGCGTCGGAGGCACCGAGGAATCGGAGGTCAACGTCCGCGTCCTGGCGGCCAGCAACCAGGATCTCGACCAGCTGGTGCGCGATAAACGTTTCCGCGAGGATCTCTACTATCGCATCAATGTCATCCAGATCAAGATGCCGGCGCTCCGGGAGAAGCGGGACGACATCCCGACCCTGGCCCTGCACTTCCTCGTCAAGTACAGCCGGGCGATGGGCAAGAAGATCACGCGCATCACCGACGAGGCGATCGAGCATCTGATGCGGCACGAGTGGCCCGGAAACGTGCGCGAGCTGGAGAATGTCGTCGAACGGGCGGTCGCCCTCGAGACGACCGACGCGATCACGCCCGAGAGCCTGTCGCGCGAGGTGCGCAGCGGAACCCGGAGCGCCCCCGACTTTCCCATCGTGCTGGGCGACGGGGGCATCGATCTGGAGAAGCAGCTGGAGGGCCTCAGGGAGCGGCTGATGGAGGAAGCCCTGCGGCGGGCCCACGGGATTCAGACGAAGGCCGCGGAGCTGCTGGGGATGAGCTTCAGGTCGTTCCGATACTTCGCCAAGAAATACCATCTCATCGACGCCCGGCGCGAGTCGCGGGCCAACGTCGGCTGAGGACCGCGGCCCGGCGGCGTCACGCGGGTGGACCTCCGGGCGCGCGGCGGGCCGCCATCTTTTCGTCGTCCTGCCGATCGAGTACCCTGCCGCCGCGCCCCGGGGAGATCGAGCTTTTGGCCGGGAGGGGAGCCGTCGATCATGGAGGCACGGCAGCACCAGCCGGATCGGTCCTGGCGACGTCGTCTGGGGCCGGTGCTCCTCCTGGGGGTGCTCCTCGCCCTGACCTTCCGCGGCGCCCTAGCGGGACGCTTGTTCTACCTCCGTGACCTCGCGCAGAACCACTATCCGATCCGGCACTTCGTCGTGGAGCGCCTGCGCTCAGGCGCCCTGCCTCTCTGGGACCCCTTCCACGGGGGAGGCACGCCTCTCCTCGCCAATCCGGACGCCCTCGTCCTGCACCCGATCTCCGCCCTCTTCCTGATCCTGCCGTTCGACCTGGCGTTCACCGCCTCGATCGTGCTGCAGTTTCTGCTGCTCGCCTGGGGCGGATATCTCCTGGCGCGGGCGCTGCCGGTCGGGCCGGAGCCAGCGATCCTCTGCGCGCTGGTGCTGGCTCTTTCCGGGCCGATGGTCTCTCTCGCGAGCCAGCAAAACGCCCTCTCGGCGGCGGCGTGGGTGCCGCTCGGTCTCTGGTTGATCCTGCGCGGGCTCGAACCCGGTCGGAGCCGCCTGCTGGCCCCTGCGGCCCTCTGCCTGGCCGTGGTCCTCATCGCCGCGGAGCCCGCAAGTCTGATCGTCTTCGTGCTCCTGGCGGGCGTGCTGACGCTGACCGCGCCGGGCGCGCCGCGGCCGTGGCCGCGCCTCGTGGCGCTCGCGGGCCTCTTTACGATCGCCGTGATGATCGCGGCCGCGCAGCTCCTCCCGGCTAAGGAGCTCCTGCCCCTGGCCGCGCGCGGCGCCGGCTTTTCACCCGAGGAAGGGATGAAGTGGTCGCTCGAGCCGATGCGGCTGTTCGAGATGGTCCTGCCCGGTCTGTTCGGCGACCCGACGCGCCTGTCGCCGCAGGCGTGGTGGGGGCGCTTCCGGTTCGAAGGTGGCTATCCGTTCCTATTGACGATCTACGTCGGCGCCATACCGATCCTCCTCGCCGGCCTGACGATCTCGAGACGGGGTTCCGATGCCCTGCTGCGGCGCGCGGGGCTCGCCGGGATCGGGCTTTTGGGGTTCCTCCTGGCCCTCGGGAGCCATTCGGTCTTGTATCGCACCCTGTTCGTCGCCTTCGGGGCCGTGCGGCAGATCCGCTATCCGGAGCGCTTCCTGCAGGTCGCGCTGCTGCCGCTGGCGCTGCTCGCCGCCCTCGGGCTCGAACGGCAGCTGCGTGGCGATGAGGCTCTGCGCCGGCGCGGCGTTCGCGCCGCAATGGCCGCCGCGGCGGGCGCCTTCGTCGTGGTGAGCGTGGTGGCCTCGGGCCCCGGGCTGGTCGACCCGCTGCTGCGATGGGTGGCCTCGGTGCCGCCGGCGCTCCTGAATGCGGAGGCCGGCGCGATGCTGCGAGGTGCCTTGTTGCGATCGTCGCTGTGGGTCTTCGGCGAGACCGCGTCCCTGGCGCTCGCGCTGGCTGCGGCGCTCTATGCGCCCCTCCAGTCCCAGCGCCGCGCCGCGGGCTGGGCGATCGCCGCTCTGTCGGGGCTGTCGCTCTCCTGCGCCGCCCAGCCCGCCCTGTCGGCCGCGGCACCCGGCTGGCTCCACGCGATCTCGCCGCTTGCGAGCATCGTCGGAGGCGGCCCCGGGGCGCCGCGGCTGCATCACGCGCCCCGGCCCGAAGGCCTCAGCGTCTGGGCCACGACCGACGAACTCGCCTGGGGCTACCGCTACGATCGCTTCACCTATGCGCTCGGCAGCGGCCACCAGGATCGCGTCCCGACCATCCTGGATGCGGCCACCGACCGGATGGACTTGGCGCCGCAAGCCGCCCTGGGCCACGCCCTGGCGGGGCGGCCCCTCGCCGACCGGATCCGCATCCTGTCAGTATGCGGCGCGGGATTCCTGATCGCCTACGAGCCTCTCGAGCACCGAGACCTGGAATCGCTGCCGGTCCTCGAGGGGTTCAGTCTCCCGCCGACCCGGTTCTATCGGATTCGCTCGAGCCTCCCGCGGGCTCGCGTCGTCGGCGCTTCAATGGCGCCCTCGCACCCTGACGATCTGGCGGCGAGCCTGGTCGACCCGGGGTTCGACCCCGCGCGCGTGGTTCTGCTCGAAGGGAGGTCCGGCGATGAGGGCCCATCGGCCCGGGTTGAAAGATCGCCTGGCGGCGGGCTGGCGAGCGTCGTGGACGAAACCCCGGAGCGGGTTCGGGTCCACTGCGATGCGCCCAGGGGCGGGTACCTGGTCCTGGCGGATGCCTATGCTCCGGGTTGGCGCGCCACCGTCGACGGTCAGGGCGCCGCCATCCTCAGGGCGAACGGTCTGTTCCGCGCGGTGGCGATCGCCCCCGGCACGCACGAAGTGATCATGACCTACGCTCCGGCCTCGATCCGCGCCGGCATCCTGATCTCGCTGGTGGGCCTCGCTCTGGCAGCGGCGCAGTGGGTGATCGCGGGGAGGCTGCGGCGGTGAACCGTGAAGGAGGCGCCCGGGAGGAGGTGGAGCGTGCCGCCGCCGGAGCGGATGCTTCGGTGTCGCGCGGCGACGGCGCTCTGCTCCTGACGCTGCTCCTGCTCCTGGCGGTCGCGGCGAGTCTCACGCCGATCCGGAACTACGATTACTGGTGGCACCTGGCGACCGGCCGGCTCATCCTCGAGACCGGATCGGTGCCGCGAGCCGATCCCTTTTCCTTCACCGCGCCGGGCACGCCCTGGGTCGATCACGAATGGCTGTTCCAGGTGGGCGCCCGTCTCCTGCATGGAACGATCGGGCCGACGGCGCTCGTGCTGCTCAAGGTCGCGGCCTGCCTGTTGATCTGCCCGCTGGTGGCCGCCCACCTGACGCGCGTGGGACATGGTCCGGCCGGCATGGCGGTCCTTCTCGTCACGATGCTGGTCGGCGCCTCGTTCCGACTCGACGTGCGCCCGGAGATCGCCACTCTGATGCTCGTCCCGGTCGCGATCCACCTGGCGCTGCGCGCCCGCGACAACGGCGATTACCGGGGTCTTCTCGCCATCCCCGTTCTGGCGGCGCTCCACGCGAACCTTCACCCGGGCGCGATCCTCACGCCGGCCTTTCTCGGCCTCGGGGCGATCACGACCTTCGTCGCCGAGCGCTTCGGCGCCGCGCCAGGCGCCGCCGCCGCCCCCGGTGCCCGGCGGTTCGCGCCGCGCCTGCTGCTGGTCGCCGCGGTCTCGGCCCTGGCGATCGGCGTCAACCCGTATGGCTTCCACATCTATGCCGTGCCTTTCGATCTGTCGCGCGTGCTGGCCTCGCTGCCGGCGCCGAACCTGGAGTGGGCCCGCCCGCGCCCGGGCGATTTTCCGCTCTTCTTCGTGGCCGTCGCCGCCCTCGTCTTCTGCTCGGCGCTGGCGCCGCGCCGCATCGACCCGGTGGCGACGCCCGCGGCCCTTCTCGCCGCCGCCCTCGGGCTGGCGCATCTCCGGAACATCGGGATTTTCTTCCTGCTTTTCCCATACGGGATCGCCCGGCCGGCGCGGGCGCTCGTGGAGGCGGTGGAGGGCCGGACGTGGTACAGGGCCGGCACGCTCGGAGGCCGGGTACGGCCCGGATTCCTCGCAGCGGCCACACTCCTCCTCGGGGGCATCCCGATGCTTGTCGCGCTGCCTCCCGGCATCGTCTGGGGAGCTGGGATGGCCAGCGGGAACGAGCCGGCAGCGGCGGTCGACTTCCTCGATCACGAGGGGGTGGGGGATCGGCTGTTCAACGACGTGCTGTTCGGCGGATATCTCGTGTGGCGCCGTTTCCCGGATCGATCGGTCTTCATCGACGGCCGGAACGAAGTCTACGCCCCCCTCCTGAGGGATATTTTCGGCTCGCTCAAGGATGGGCCGGCATGGGAGCGGCTCCTCGAAAGGCATGGCATCGACGCCGCCATGCTCCGTTACCCCCCGACGCTCCAGAAAGTATGGCTGCCTGCCGCACCGGGCCACCCGCCCTTGGCGACGGAGCGGGCCTTCTCCGCGGTCTATTTCCCGAAGCAGCGCTGGGCCCTGGTCTACTGGGATGATGACGCCATGATCTTCGTGAAGCGCGCTGAGCGTTACAAGGACGTGATCAGTCGCCTGGAATATGCGCAGCTCAACCCCGATGACTGGCGCTACGTCTATGCCGGGACGCTGATGGGGCGCCTCGCGATCGTCCCGATCCAGGCAGAGATCGACAGGAAGCTGGCCGAGGATCCGGCCTGCGAGCGGGCCCGGAGGCTGCGCGCGGCCTTTGCGGGCCTGGCGGACGCCCTGCGGCAGGGACGGCCGCAGGGGAGGCAGGGCGGACGGTGACGCGCGGTGTCAGCCGGCGTCGTGACAGCTGACAGCGTTTGTTAGTCCTGGACGGTGCCGCCGCCGGCGAGGCGAGCACAAAGCCGGGATCGCAGGGGTAAATAGTTATGCATCAATCACTTCTCCTGACATCCGAGTCTCGGCCAGAAGCTGGCATCGAGCTTGCTCTTATCAGGGTGCCGAAAGGAGGCACTCAAAATGAGGAAAGAGAAAGGCTTCACCCTGATCGAGCTTCTGATCGTCGTCGCCATCATCGGGATTATCGCGGCCATCGCGATCCCGAACCTGCTGAACGCGATCGACCGCGGCAAGCAGAAGAGGACGATGGCCGACATGCGTTCGATCGGTACGGCCGTCGAGTCGTATGCGGTCGACAACAACTTCTACCCGCGGGGCCTGACTTGGGGAGCGACTCTGACCGCCGCCCTGGCGCCGATCTACATCAAGACGATTCCGGGGAACGACGGCTGGAACAACACGTGGGTGTTTGCGTCCAGCGCGAACGGCTCGTTGTACACGATCACCAGCTACACGAAGGATGGCATCGTCAGTGCGCTGACCGGCGGTCAGACTGGCGACTTCAACTGCGATCTCATCTTCGCCAACGGCCAGTTCTTCCAGTGGCCGCAGGGGACACAGACCTAAGCGTCACTCACTTCGCGAATCACCGGGCGGTGCCCTCGGGCACCGCCCGCTTTTTTTTCCTGGGCATATCGTGAGCCTCGGCCCGGCCCGCCAGCCCGTCCGGCGGTCGATTCCGATCCTCCTTTTCGCCCTGCTCCCGGTGCTGGCTGTCGTGCGGCCGCCCGAGACCGTCCCCTGGTCGCGCGCCGCCTGCCACGTCGTGGCGCTCCTCGCCCTTTTCGTCGTACTCCTCCGGGATGAGGACCTCTCGTCCTTCATTCCGCGCTGGCTCGGAGGATTGCTCCCCTTCGTGGCGGTCTCGGTCCTGATCGCCGCCTGCAGGAGCCGGGCGATCGACGAGCTGGCCGATGCGCTCCTGCTCGTCCTCACCGGCCTCCTGGGATGGTCCCTGGCCCGCCGGGCGGCAGGAGCCCGGGTCCTGGCGCTCGTCATTACCACTCTCGGCGCCGGCGTGGCCCTCGATGCGGTCGTGCAGCACCACATCATCTATCCGTCCGCGGCCGCCGCCCTGCGTGCTGCTCCGGGGTCAGGTTCGGCGGCCGTGCTCGGGATCCTCGAAGCGGGCCGGCCCTCCGGGCCCTTCATCCTGCCGGCCGCCCTGGGAGGGTTCCTGGCCCTGTCGCTGCCGCTCACCCTGGTGATGGCGGGCTCGGGGACGACCGGCGCGCGGCGTGCGACAGCGCTCTGCGCGCTCCTGGTTCAGGTGTACGCCCTCTCCCTGAGCCGCTCGATCGGCGCCGTCGTGGCGCTGGCCGCGGCGCTTCTCGTGATGCTGGTGATCCGCAAGCCGAAACGCCGGGTCACCCTCGGTATCGTCGTGCTGCTGCTCGCCGCTCTCGGAACCGGCTACTTCCTCCTGTCCAGGCGCCTCGAGATCGAGGCCGCCTCCGGAAATGATCCTCTGTCGCTCCGATTGGGGAACTGGGGCGCCGCGTGCATGATGATCGGCGAGCATCCCCTTTTCGGCGTCGGTCCGGGCTCGTTCGCCACGGCGTATCCCCGCTTCGTGCGCAGCGGCATGAACGAGACCCGCTACGCTCACAATTCCTACCTGCAAGCGGCCGCCACGTGGGGGTTGTGGATCGCGGCCCCGGTCGGCGCCCTGCTCCTGGCTTTCGCGCGGCGCGCCCGGGTGGCCGCGGCTGGGGATCCGATCGCCGCCGGCGTCCTGGCGGCGGGGGCTTCCTTTCTGGTTCATAACCTGGGCGATTTCACGGCCTGGCTCCCGAGTCTCGCCATCCCGGCGGCCATGCTCCTGGGCCTGGCGACCGCGCCGGACCCGGCCGAACCGAATCCGGGGCGGCCGCGCGGGTGGCGGCGCGCGGTTCTGATCCTTTCGTTGCTGGCGATCGCTGCGCTCGACGTCACGCATGAGGTCCGGCGGGCGCGGATGCGCGGCGCCCTCGCGGCGGCGGCCGAGGCGGCGCAGCATGAGAATCTCGACCAGGCCCTGCGCCAGGCGCGGCGGGCCGCGGCCCTCAGGCCGGACGATCCCGAGCCGCATGCCTTCCTGGCGCAGCTGATCCTGGACCGTCTTTCGAAGCAGGCAGACCTCGCGCGCGAGGGAGAGCGCGCCTCGGATCGGGCCCTGGCCCTCGACCCCGAAGCGGCGATCCTCCACTACACGCGTGCGCTCTACCACCAGGCGGCCGGCGAGATCGCGGCGGCCTATCGCGAGCGCTACGCCGCGCACCTGCTCTATCCGCAGAAGCCGCTCTACCAGGAGCCGGCTCGCCGGTCAACGACGCCATGAATCGATTCCTCCAGGCGCTGGCCATCGCGATTGTCTTCGTCGCCCCGTTCGGAGAGGGCGGCCGGGCCCCCTGGAATCTCTGCGTGCTGCATTCCCTGGCGCTCGGGATCATCGTCCTGGTCGCCCTGCGCCCCTTCGATCGGGCGCCGGCCCCGCGCGCCGGCGCCCCTGGATCGCTCGTCGCGGGTCTCGTGGCGGCGTTGGGACTGTGCGCCGTCGCGGCGCTGCGCGCCTCCTACCCGCTGGCCGCCGGCCTGGGTCTCTGGGACCTGGCCGTTCCTGCGGGGTTGTTTCTCGCCCTGCTGCGATCCCCTGCCGACGCGCGCGCGGTCGAGAGGTTGCGCGCGGCGGTCGCCTTCTCGAGCCTCCTCCAAGCGGTTCTGGCGATGGTTCGCTGGTCGCGTGCCGAAGGGCTCGGCGCGGGCGCGTTGTCCGCGGGCGCCTCGTTTCTCAACCCGAATCATCTCGGCGCGTTCTTGAACCTGGGTCTCGTCCTCTGGCTGGCCTCGGCCCTCGATGCGCTGGAGCGCCAGGAGAAGCGCAAGGGCATCGCCGGCCTGGCCGCTGCGGCGCTCCATTTCCTGGCGATCCTGGTGCTGATGTCGCGCGGCGCGCTCGTCGGGCTGGCGGCGGCGCTTCTCCTCCTGTTCGTCGCGCGATGGAAGTCCGACCCGGCCCGGGGCCGGGCGATCGCGGCCGGCGCGTTCGGGCTGGTTCTCCTGCTCGGCGGCGGGGTGGTGCTTCTCCGCTTCGCGCGCAGCGCCGATCCGTACCGGTATCACCGACTGCAGATCTGGCAGGCGTCCGCCGGCATGCTCGCCGAGCGCCCTCTTTTGGGTTACGGCCCGGGCATGTTTCGCTACGAGGGGCCGCGGCACAACTTTCCGGTCGAGGTCGGGCCGTTCCGTTACGAAAAGATCTTCTCGGGCGGGCACAGCGCTCTGCTGACCCTGGCGGTCGAGAATGGCGCTCCCGCGGCGATCTGCTTTCTCGTCGTGACGCTGCTCGTGGTCGGCCGCCTGCTGCGCTCGCGGGACGCTGGCGGCGGGGGTTCCGCTGGTCAGGCCATCGGCATCGGCCTGGTTGCGCTCCTGGTGCAAGCCTTATTCGAAGATCTCCAGGAGAGGCCCGCTCTTCTCATCATCCCGGCGATTCTGGCCGGGGCGGCCCTCCGTCTTCGGCATCGCGCCACCCTCGAGGCACGTGCCGGCGGTCGGGGGGACGAGGGCGCGGTGGTCCCGGGGCCCCACTGTGCCTGCCGGCCGTTCCCGGCGCCCCTTCTGCTGCTGGCCGCGATCTACCTTTTCGGCATCGCGGTGGTGTTACCGTATTGGGCCGACCGCGAGGCGCGCATCGGGCTGCAGCGGGGGCGTTCTGGCCTGCCGAGCATGGAACGCGCCCGGGCGCTCAACCCCTGGCATCCGGACTATCCGCAAAGTCTGGCGATGGCCGTCTTGAACTCCGGTCCGCTGACGTCGGAGCGTTACGCGCAGGCGGCGAACCTGCTCGGAGAGGCCCGCCGGCTCGACCCGGCCGACGCCCGCTTCCCGCTCCTTCTGGGCCGGCTGGAGGGTCGCGTCGCGGCGGAGCTGTTCGCGGATCGCACCGCACGCGACAGCGCGCTTCGGTTTTACGAGGAGGCGGCGCGCTTGTCGCCGCGCGATCCACGCCCGCTCCTGGAACTGGGCGGCTTCCAGCTGGAGAGCGGCGCCACGCAGGAGGCCCTGGGCTCCGCCCGGAGGGCGCTGCAACTCGAGCCCAACTTCGTGCGCGCGCGGATCCTCGAGACGACCTGCCTGCTCGGGCTCGCTCGCGTGCCGGAGGCCCGAGCCTCGTACGTAAGGCTCGATGAGAGTCTCCGGCTGCTGCGGGGTCTGGCGGAGGGCAGCGGCTATGCTGCCGATCTGGCGGCCGATGCCCCCTCCGAACGGACCAGGCTCGAGACGCAGTTGGCTCCGGGCTTCGAGAAAACCGCTCCCGGACCGGCCCTGAATCTGACCACGCACTGACCGGAGCCCTCGCAGTGCGGGAGCTGTCAATTTCTGGACAACCTCCGGGAGGGAGCCTATATTGGTTTTTCGCAACTGCTTGTGATCTCACGGGATGAAGCTCTTTGCCGAACATGAATCGAGGCGCAGCGGTGGGAGCGGCGGGAAGGCGTGAATGGTCGGAGACGGGGCTCTCGCGGTCGCGTGATGCGGCCGGTGGCGCGCCAGCGTCCCTTCGGGCGGCGCGCCCGCGGGTTCTCCTGCTTTTGGATCATTTCGAGGTTGGCCACGCCGGGCAGATGGTCCTCCGGATGGCCGGCCTCCTGCAGCGCGAGGGATTCGAAATCGAGGTCGCGGGACTCGGTGTCTGGGGTCTGATCGGAGAGGAGCTTGAGGATCAAGGCGTGCGTGCGGCCGCCTTCGGCACCCGGAGTCCGTGGGATCCGCGCGCGGTCGGCCGGCTCTTGTCGCTTCTAAGGCGCGATCGGATCCAGATCGTTCACTCCCTGTCGCATCGCGCCGCGCTGGTGGCGCGCGCCCTGGGTCGCGTCGCCGAGGTGCCGGTAGTCGTCACCAGCCTGCATGGCGGCGATCTGTCGAGCAGCTGGCGGCGCCGGCTGTTCGAGAGGCTCTCGGCGCCGCTCGCGGATGCGGTCGTGGTGTCGTCGGAGATGGTGCGGCGGCGGGCGCTCACGGCCTTCGGACTAAGACCCGGACAGGTCCGCATGCTGCGGACCGGGGTCGCGGGCGCGACGCCTCAGGAGGGGAGGGGCGGGCGGGAGTCGGTGCGGCGCGAGCTGGGAGCGGGCCCGCACGATTTCCTCGTCGGAACGGTCGGCACGTTGCGCGAGCCGCAGAAGGGGTTGTCGGTCTTCCTGGCGGCTGCGCGCCTCCTGTCCCACGAGATCCCGCGGGTCCGCTTCGTGGTCGCGGGCGATGGACCCGACCGCCGCCCTCTGGAAGCCCGGGCCGCGGAGGAGGGGGTGAGCCATCGGACGACGTTCGCGGGGCATCGCCGTGACCTCGAGGCGGTGATGCAGGCTCTCGATCTTTTCGTGCAGCCGGCGCTTCGGTCCTTGTCCAGCCTCCCGGTGCTCGAGGCGATGGCCGCGGGGACGCCGGTCGTCGTCACGCGAACCGGCGAGCTTCCGGAACTGATCGCCGATGGGGCCAACGGGCTCCTGGTGCCGCCCGGCGACGCTCCGGCGCTGGCGCAGGCGTGCGCCGCCCTGCTCCGGGATCGCGATCGGGCCGGCAGGCTGGCGACGGCGGCGCGGCTGCGCGCGTCGGAGGCGCATCGTCTCGACCGGATGGTCGAAGCGCTGGCGGAGCTTTACCGGGAGCTGATGAAGCCCGCGGGCGAGCGAACCGCCGCGCCGGCGCTCGCCGGCGGGAGGCCAGCGTGATCAGGGTCTCGGGGGCCTTCGTTCTGGCGATGATGATCGCCCTTTACGCCACCCCCTTGATGCGCGAGGCGGCGATCCGTTTCGGGATCGTCGATCGTCCGGACGGCCGGCTGAAGCGGCAGGCGGAACCGGTCCCCTATCTGGGAGGGATCGCCATCTACCTGTCATTCCTGCTGGCGCTCACGGCGACCCTGCGCTTCGAGTCCCCCGAGGTGCTGGGCCTGCTCCTGGCCGGCGCGATCGCGGTCATCCTGGGCCTCATCGATGACTTCGGAGTGCTCACGCCGCGGGTCAAGCTCGCGGGTCAGGTGGTCGCGGTGCTGACGCTGATCAATTCTTCCATCTACATCAAGCTCGCCTTCCTGCCCCCCCAGGTCGCGATCGTGCTGTCGTTTCTCTGGCTGCTGGCGATCACCAACGCCTTCAACATCATCGACGTCATGGATGGCCTCGCCGCGGGCGTGGCGGCGACGGCGGCGTTCGTCCTGTTCCTCATCGCCGCGTGCAACGGTCGCGACACCTCCGCCGTGATCCTGGCGGCGCTGTGCGGGTCGCTGCTCGGATTCCTGCGCTCCAATTTCCACCCGGCCCGCATCTACATGGGCGACACGGGAAGCATGTTCATCGGCCTGATGCTCGGCGCCCTGGCGATGAACAACTCGTATACTCGCCATAACCTGGTCGCCGCGCTCGCCCCGGTGGCGATCCTGGGCGTGCCGATCTTCGACATGCTGTTCGTGATGTACGTGCGCTACCGGCGCGGCATCCCGGTGATGCGCGGCAGCCCCGATCATTTCGCGCTCCGGCTGCGGAAGTGGCGCCTGTCGACGCGCCAGACCGTCCTGGCCTCGTACGCCGCCACGCTGGTGCTCGGAACGCTGGCGATCGCCATGATGCTCTCCGGGCCCGCCGGGGCGCTGACGATCCTCGCATGCCTCGCCGCGGCGTCGCTCGGGCTGGCGCTGTTTCTGAAGCGGATCGACATGACGCTGTGAGGGGCTGATGGGCGGATCGTCACCGGTCGTGATCCTCGGCGCGGGCCTCACCGGCCTGTCGGCGGCGCACCACCTCCGCCCGATTGGCGCAACGCTCATCGAGCGCGAGCGGGAAGTCGGGGGCCTGGCGCGCACGCACGTCGAGGATGGCTTCACCTTCGACTGCACCGGACACCTGCTGCACCTGCGCGACGCCGGAGTGAAGGACCTCGTGGGGCGGCTCCTCCCCGAGGCCCTGGCGACGCACGAGCGCCGGGCGCTGATCTTCTCCAAAGGGGTCTACACGGACTATCCGTTCCAGGCCAACCTTCACGGGCTGCCCGTCGAGGTGATCAAAGAGTGCGTCGCCGGGTTCGTCGAGTCCCTGGTAGAGCGCGCGCGGGAAGGGGAGCCGGACGTGGCGCTCGTCAACTTTCGCCAGTGGGTCGAGCGGACCTTCGGTTCCGGCATCGCGCGCCACTTCATGGTCCCGTACAATTCCAAGCTGTGGCGCACCGACTTGGACGCCATCGAATGCGGCTGGGTCTCCTGGTCGATCCCGCGGCCCGGCCTCAAGGAGATACTGGATGGAGCCTTCGGATCCACGGTGCGGGGGCTCGGCTACAACCCCACCTTCCTCTATCCCCGTCGCGGCGGCATCAGCATCCTTCCGGAGTCGCTCGCCCGCGGCTGCGCCGATCTCCGCCTGGGAGAGACGGTGGAGGCCGTCGATGCAGCGGCGCGCACCGTGCGCCTTCGCGGCGGCGCGACTCTGGGTTACGAAGCGCTGATCTCGACCATCCCGCTCGATCGCCTGCTGGCGATGACCCGCGGCCTGTCGGGGGATCTGCCCTCGGTCGCCCGGGGCCTGAAGGCGGTGCGCGTCCTCAACATCAGCCTCGGCGTGGACCGACCGGCGCTCTCCGGGGCGCACTGGATCTACTTCCCGGAGCCGGACACCTCGTTCTACCGGGTCGGCTTCCCGGGGAATCTTTCCGAATCTCTGGTGCCGCGCGGCTGCTCTTCCCTGTACGTGGAACGCTCCCTGCATCGTGACGAGCCGTTCGACGAAGACGAGGTCGTGAGAACCGCGGTCGAAGACCTGCGCCGCGCCGGCATTCTCTGGCGATCCGATCGGGTCGTCTACCGGCGCGTCAGCGTCCTCGATCCGGCCTATGTCATCTACGACCGCTTCCGGGCCGACCGCCTTCCCGGTGTTCTCGAGACGCTGCGCGCGGCGGGGATCCATTCGGCCGGCCGGTTCGGGGCCTGGGAGTACAACTCGATGGAGGGGGCGATCAAGGCCGGACAGGATGTCGCGGACCGGCTGCGGACGGCCTTCGCTCCCCGGGAGAGGACGGCTCCGAGGGTGGCGTCGTCATGAGCGCCGCCGGAGAGGGAGACTGAGATGTGCGGCCTGGCCGGCATCGCCTTCAGCGACCCGCAGCGGGTGCCCGATCTCGCCCACTTGCGCGCCATGGGCGCGGCCCTGGCGCACCGCGGCCCGGACGACGCCGGCGAGCATGCCGGCCCCGGAATCGGCCTGGCCAGCCGGCGCCTGGCGATCCTCGACCTGTCGTCACAGGGCCACATGCCGATGTCGAGCGACGATGGGCAGATCGTCCTGGTCTTCAACGGCGAGATCTACAACTACATCGAGCTGCGCGAGGAGCTGAAGCGACGGGGAGCCCGGTTCAGGTCGGGCGGGGATACCGAGGTGCTGCTGCGGATCTACGAGCAGGAAGGGATCGAGGGGCTGCACCGGCTGATCGGCATGTTCGCCATCGCGCTCTGGGACGGGCGGCGGCGCGCGCTTCTGCTGGCCCGGGATCGGCTGGGCGTGAAGCCGCTCCGGTATCGCATCGCGCCCGACGGCCTGCGCTTCGCGTCGGAGGTGCGGGGGCTCCTCGCGGAA
>JBGPLZ010000081.1:0-16457 GCA_041486695.1 Acidobacteriota bacterium
CACCGCGCGCTTTTCAGCGCGGTGGGTGGGAGCGAGGCGAACCGAGGGGAGGCTCGCGCAGCGAGCCGGACCCGTGCCCGGCGACTGCAGGGCGCGGCGCTGCACACCGGGGATGCCTCAGGCGTTTTATTCATTGACGCGCAGGGCTGGAGCAGGTAGAATGCCGTTGCATGTTCAGGATTGGCTTCCATACAAGTTGACCACGACGTGCCGCATGGTACTCCGCTGACGATTCCCGTGCACACCATGGTGAGTTGAGGAAGCAGGGCAATTTCGCCCGCATAGCAGTTCCGTTTGTTTGAGGAGACGTCACGATGGCACTCGGCAAGGTCAAGTGGTTCAACGATGCGAAGGGTTTTGGTTTCATCACTCCGGACGACGGCGCCAAGGACGTGTTCGTCCACCACTCGGCGATCAGCATGCCGGGGTTCAAGAGCCTGAGCGAGGGCCAGAGCGTGGAGTTCGACGTGGTGGCCGGGCAGAAGGGTCCGGCAGCGGCGAACGTCCGCCCCGTCTGAGCCCGACATGGGCCGCAGACTCTTCGTCGGCAACCTCTCCTTCGAGACGTCGGATGGCGACCTGAAAGAGGCGTTTTCGAAGGTGGGAACCTGCGCGTCGGCCGCGGTGATGAAGGACCGGGCCACCGGACGGCCGCGCGGTTTCGGCTTCGTCGAGATGTCGTCCGACGAGGAAGCGCAACGCGCCATCAGCACGCTCAACGGCGCCGATCTGCAGGGCAGGGCGATCAACGTCAGCGAGGCACGAGAGCGCTCCGAAGGCAGGAGCGGGCCACCACGCCCGGGTGGCTCTCGTGACTTCGGGGCTTCGTCGGCCCCTCCCGGCCCGCGCTTCCGCAAGGACGGAGGAAGCCGCCGGGGTTTGCGTGCCAGGAAGCGCAGCCTCTGAGGCACAACACCCGTTCATCATTTTCCAAGAGGTAGGGCGTGGCACGACGATCCCGTTCGACCTTCAAGAAGCATCAAAAGGAAGTGCTGCGCCAGCAGCGGCAGCAGGGCAAGATTGCGCGCCGTCTGCAGAGAAACCAGGAGCGCCCGGAAGGGACCGCCCGAAATCCCGGCGACGAGGATCCCGACCTCGCCGGAATACACCCCGGTCCTCAGCCACGCGCCGATGACGAGGACCTCCCGACGCTTCCCGAGGACTGAAGAAGTCTACAGACAGGGGGTCTGACCAGGGCCGCTCGTCGGACGGTCTTTAAGGCTCGACCGCCCCGTCAGGCCGTCTTCCGCTTCGGCGCCGGGGCCTTCCGTTCCGCGGTCAACGCCTTGCGCACGCGTTGGAATTCATCTTCGATGCGGGCGAGAAGGCTCGCGGTGCCTTCGACCGACCCCGCCCGCCCTCGCTCCTCGACCTGTGCGCACAATGCCGCGAGCGGGCTCGCTCCGATCACGGCCGCGCTTCCCCTCAGGCCGTGAGCCGCCTTCACGAGCATACCGGCGTCGGCGCGCAACACGGCTTCGTGCAGGGCCGCGAGGCGCGTCGGACTTTCGCCTTCCAGAAATTTGTCGATAAGACCCAGGAGGAATCCGGGCGCCCTTTCCGCATCCACCTCTCGAAGCGGCGCGAAGACGGCCTCGTCGATCGCTGTCTCGCGCCGCTTCTTGGTGCCGGCGCCGGCCGGTGGCGCCTTCGTCTCGGAGCGTGGGTGGGGCGTAGCCGCGGGGCGCGGCTGGTCGCGGGAGGTTTCGGCCCGGGCGATCCAGCGGTCGAGAGCCCACCGGATCTCGTCCGTCTTCACCGGCTTCGCGAGGTAATCGTCCATCCCCGCGTCGAGGCATTTTTCGCGATCACCCTTCATGGCGTTGGCGGTCATGGCGACGATCGGCGTATGGGTGCCGCGGCTGGCTTCAGCCTGGCGGATCGCCCGCGTCGCCCCGAAGCCGTCCATTTCGGGCATCTGACAATCCATCAATACGAGGGCGTACCTGATGCGGCCCAGGGCCTCGACCGCCTCCAGCCCGTTCGCGGCGACGTCGGCCTGATAGCCCAACTTCTGCAGCATCTGAACGGCCACCATCTGATTCGTCTCGTTGTCGTCCGCCACCAGGATTCGGAGCCGATTGCGGGCCGCCTTCGCCTCTCGGAGACTGTGCCGGGTGACCAGCGAGGTGTTCTTTCTGGCCGGGCCCTTCTCCACACCGCCGCTCATCACTGTGGCGAGACAATCGAACAGCTGCGAGGGGTGCGCCGGTTTGGCGAGAAAACCGGCGAATCCTGCTTTCCGCGAGGCTTCGGCCTGGCCTCGCATCCCCATCGAAGTCAGCATGATCATCCGCAACGGGGCGAAGCACGTATCTTTCTTGATGGCATGCGCGAGCGTGATCCCATCCATTCCGGGCATCTGCATATCGACGATCGCCGCCTGGAACGGGCGACCGCGCGCCGCCGCGGCGCGCAGAAGTTCGAGGGCTTGCGGCCCGCTCTCTGCCAGCTCGCTCGCCATGCCCCAGGAGCGGGTCTGCTCCTTGAGGATCTCGCGGTTCGCGGCATTGTCGTCCACGATCAATAGCCGCAACCCGCGGAGGTTCGCGGTCGGCGGTGGCAGCGGCTCGGAATCCTCAGCCTGTCTTTGGAGTCTCACGGTGAACCAGAATGTGCTTCCCTTGTCCGGGGCGCTGTCGACGCCGATGTCCCCTCCCATGAGTCCGGTGAGCTGCTTGGAGATCGCCAGCCCCAGGCCGGTGCCCCCGAACTTGCGGCTGGTCGTCCCGTCGGCCTGCGAGAACGGCCTGAAGAGACGCGCGGCCACCTCGGGCGTCATGCCGATGCCGGAATCGGTCACCTCGAAGCGGACGAGCACCCCCGAGTCCGCGGTCTCGACCAGCCGGGCGCGCAAGATCACCTCGCCGCTGACCGTGAACTTGATCGCGTTGCCGAGGAGATTGACCAGCACCTGCCGGAGGCGTCCGGGATCCCCCCGGAGGGCCCGCGGCACATCATGCTGCACCAGGCAGGCCAGCTCGAGGTGTTTGGCGTGGGCTCGTTCGGCGAGCAGGGTCACGGCTTCCTCGATCGCGACATGCAGGTCGAGGTCGATGACCTCGATCTCCATCCGGCCCGCCTCGATCTTCGAGAAGTCGAGAATGTCGTTGATCAGCGTCAGCAGCGCCTCGCCCGAGGAGCGCACCGTCTCCGCGTAGCCGCGCTGCTCGGGAGACAGCCTGGTGTCCAGGAGAAGCCCGGTCATGCCGATGACCCCGTTCATCGGCGTACGGATCTCGTGGCTCATGTTGGCGAGAAACTCCGACTTGGCGCGCGTCGCATCCTCCGCGGCCTGCTTCGCCTCCCGCAGCACAGCCTCGGACCCCCGGCGCGCGGTGACATCCTCGATGGTTCCGACATGCTCCGTAACCGCGCCGCCCCCGGCGCGCACCCCCGCGGCGCGTGCGTGGACCCACTTCTCGGCGCCCCGCGGAGTCCTGATCCGGAACTCGCGTTCGTACCCTCCGTCGGTCCCGGCATACCCGGCCCAGGAGGCCAGGACGGCATCCCGATCCTCCGGATGGAGCATCCGGCTCCAGCCTTGACCCCGGGCCTCCTCCATGGTCAGGCCGGTGAGCTCTTGCCAGCGCGCGTTCACGTAGACCAAGCTCCCTTCGGCATCGGTCTTGAAGATGCCGACCGGCGCCGAGCCGCTCAGCGTTCGGAAGCGCTCCTCGCTGGTCGTGAGATCGGCGGTCCGATCCCGCACCTGGGCTTCGATGCCGGCGTTGACCGATTCGAGCTGCGCCTGGCGCTCGGCAATGCTCATCATCTCCTGGATGCCCCGGGTGCAGGCGGCGATCAAGAACAGATCCTCGAAGATGACCCAGCCGGCATGCTCGAGAGTCCGCCAGAGACTCGCCGCCAGCACGCCGTAGACCGATTCAGGCCAGAACAGCCCCCGGACCAGATGATCCACCGCGACAACGAGTGATGCGGTGATCAGAACGCGCCAATCCCGATAGAAGGCCAGGAAGGCCAGCGACCCGAAGATGAAGAAATGCGTCTCGATCCGCCCGCCGGTCAGATGGATGAGCAGGGCGCCGAAGAGCATCTGCCCCGCCGCGACCATGTGTCGCGTGGACGTCTTCCCGGGACGCGTCCCGACCAGGGCGATCGGGAAGGCGACGATGGCGCCGCCGAGCAGCACGGCGGCCCAGACGTGCAGGTGGGTCTGGCTGAACTGCCCGGCCCAGGTCCTGGGGGAGATCCAGAGCGCGGCGACGATCCCGGCGAGCCACTCCACGGCCAGCAGCCGCCCGAACAATTGATCGGTCCGGCGCTCGATGGCGTGCAGGTGCTCCCGGAACAGCTCGGCCGCGCGCTGCCGCATCGTTTCACCGAGAGCCGGGACGACATCTAGGGATTCCATGAGTCCCTTCCCTCGCGAGGCGCGGGATCGCGCATCGAGCAGCCGAAGACCGGCTGAATTCTGGGAGCCGACGCTCCACCCGCGACCATCCCGACCAGCGCCTCGCGCCCAGGGTTGTCGCCGGCATGTCCGCGCGCCTGCGTGATCCCGCCGCTGAAGAGCAGCTTCCCGGCGACGTCGTACAACAGAACCTGTCCCGAGGTGGCGGCGCCGAACTGCCGCGTCTCGAGCCCTTCGACATCCGCCAGGACGGTGACCCCGGGGATCGCCGCGGCGCTGTCCCACAGATCGGTTTTGACCCATCCATCGTCGACCCCGTCCGGCTGCAGGAATAGAACGTAGACTGTCACGCGGTCGCGACACCGCACCATGGCGCGCCCCAGTTCCTCGAGGCTGGCGCGCGTGCAGGGGCAGTGGGGATGCGCCAACACGACCATCGTCGGGAGGCCGGGTTGCCGTGGGAGGCGGCTGTCGCGGGGCCAGCGCGCCGGCGGCGCGCCGGGATCACCGGACGTCTCCGAGAATCGGAGCAGCTTCTCCATCCCGAGGCCGACGGCGGCCAGCCAGATCACGGTGCCGACAGTGAGCCAGCTGCGCCTGCGCCAGTTGATCGACCCGGCGCCTTCGTTCACGCGGCGCCCTTCTGACGCGCCCGCGCCCGCGCCAGGGCCGCCTTGACTCGAGCGGCCAGGCGGCGCGGTTCCACCGGCTTCGTGATGTAGTCGTCGGCTCCGATCGATAGGCCCTTCGTCTCGCTCTCGATACTGCTCTCGGAGGTGAGCATGAGAATCGCCATCTGCTCGGTCGCCGGCTCCTTCCGCAGGGCCTCGACCAGGGCGATGCCGTCCATACCCGGCATGTTGAGATCGCTGACCAGCACGTCGGGAAGCGTCGTCCTGGCGAGCTGCAGGCCCGTGAGACCGTCCTCGGCCACCAGCACTTCGAACCCTTCCAGCTCGAGAAAATACTTGACCACCGTGACCACCGTCGGGCTGTCTTCCACGATCAGCACGCGGGGTTTCACTCCTCCGCTCACGGGCTCGGCCGGCTCGCCGGCCGCGACCGGCGCGGGCGACGTCCCCGGCGCCGCACCGCCCTGCGTCGCCGGCGCGGTCCGGGGCTTCGGGCCTCCCGTCTTCCACGACTCCTCCAGCGGCGCCAGCCGGAGCACCTCCTCCAGGGTCGTGACGCCGTTCGCCGCCTTGTCGATGCCGTCCTCGACCAGGAGCCGCATCCCGCCGCGGCGCCCGGCCTCGCGAATCTTCTGATCCGAGGCCCGGTTCGCGATCTGTTCGCGCACCTCGTCCGTGACCATGAGCAGCTCGTGGATCGCGACGCGCCCCCGGTACCCGGACTGGCTGCACTCGTCGCAACCCTGGCCCGCCTTCCAGGCCCCGCCGCCCGGCAGCCGTTCGGGTCCGCCGAGCCGCTCCAGGGTCTCCGCCGCCGGGGGCCGATCGATGGCGCAGGCGGAGCAGATCTTGCGCACCAGGCGCTGCGCCAGGATGCCGGCGATCGAGGAGGCGACCATGAACGGCTCGATCCCGAGGTCGAAGAGCCGCGTGATCGACGAGGGGGCATCGTTGGTGTGCAGGGTGCTGAGGAGCAGGTGCCCCGTCTGCGACGCCTCCAGGGCAATGCCGGCCGTCTCGCGATCACGGATCTCCCCGACCAGCACGATGTTCGGATCCTGTCTTAGGATCGACCGCAGCCCCGCGGCGAAGGTGACCCCGGCCCGCGTGTTGATCTGCACCTGGTTGATGCCGGGAAGCTCGTACTCGATCGGGTCCTCGACCGTGATGATGTTCTTCGCCGTCGACTTGACCCAGTTGAGCGATGCATAAAGGGTCGTGGTCTTGCCGCTGCCGGTCGGGCCGGTCACCAGAATCATCCCCTGCGGCCGCTTGAGGAGACCCTGGAAGGTGGCGAGCAGGTCGGGGGCGAAGCCGATCTTGGCCATGTCGACCTGGGCGTCCGCCTTGTCGAGGAGCCGGACGACGATCTTCTCGCCGAAATTGGTCGGAATCGAGGACACACGGAGGTCCAACCGCCGATCACCGAGCCGCAGACGGCTTCGGCCATCCTGAGGCTTGCGACGCTCGGAGATGTCCATCCCGGAGATGATCTTGAGTCGCGAGATCATCGCCTGCTGGAGATTCTTCGGGACCCGCAGCAGATCGTGGAGCATGCCGTCGACCCGCTGCCGGACCTGCACGCCGTCCTCCTGAGGCTCGACGTGGACATCGCTGGCCCCCGCCTTGGCGGCGTCGGTGAGGACCTGATTGACGAGCCTCACGATCGGCGGCAGCTTCACATCCTTCGCAAGCTGGGCCGGGTCGATGACCTCGTACTCGCCGCCGGCGGCCGCCTCCATCTCCCCTTCCGGAACGACGCCGCTCATCAACTCGAAGTTCGCCGCTACCTTGTCCGCGGCCGCATCGAGCCGCTTGAGCGTCTCGAGGATGGCGATCTCGGGCGCCACCACGCCCTCCACCCATTTGCCGCTCCGGAATTCGACATCCTGGATGATCGAGTGATCGAGCGGGTTTGCCATCGCCAGACGCAGCGAGCGGCCCTCGATCCCGAGGGGCACGATCAGCCGCTTGCGGCAGAACTCGATCGGCAGGGAAAGGAGCGCGGGATGTTCGGGTCCCGCCGGCGATAGGTCCGCGAATGGGATGCCGAGGCCCTGGGCGATGGCCCGGGAGATCGCCTGCTCGTCGGCGAGTCCCAGATCGGCTGCGATCCGGCCGAGCGATCCTCCGTCCCGCGCCTGGGATTCGAGAACGCGGGCGAGGCCGACCTGATCCAAAAGCCCCGCCTTCATGACGAGATCGCCGAGCTTCTGCTGGCTCAACCGGACGCCTTTCGGACGGAGACATCCCGGGCCTCCGCTCCGGTGCCAATATATGTCCCGGAGGGCGCCCGTCCAGCGGCGCCGTATTTTCTCTGTGGGCGCCGGCGGGACGCGGGCAGCCGATCCACCCCCCCGTCACGAAATCGTATCCGGCCCCGTTTGCACCGGCCCCGTTCCGTCGGCTAGACTGGCCACCTGCGAACCGATCCGGTGTTGATGCACGACATGCTGCCGCGGGCGTTCTATACCCTTGCCGACGTCGTGACGGTGGCGCGCCGGCTGCTGGGCCGGCTGCTGGTCGTTCCCGCCCGTGACGGGACCCGCGTGTCGGGGATCATCGTCGAGACCGAGGCCTACCGCGGTCCGGAGGATCGCGCCTCGCACGCCTATGGGGACCGCCGCACCCAGCGAACCGAAACGATGTATGCGAAAGGCGGCACCGCCTATGTCTACTTCGTCTACGGCATGTACCACCAGTTCAACGTGGTGACGAATTCCGAAGCGATCCCGCACGCCGTGCTGGTGCGGGCGCTCGAGCCGGCCGAGGGGATCGAAAGGATGCGCCGGCGCCGGCGCGGCCAGCCGGATCGGAACCTGACGAGCGGCCCGGGGAAGCTGTGCATCGCCCTCGGGATCGATCGAAGGCTCGATCGCGCCGACCTGCTCGACAGTCGCATCTTCCTCGAAGAGGGCCGGGGCGCGCTCCCGCCCGCGGCGATCGCCTGCGGGCCGCGCATCGGCATCGATTACGCGGGGGAATGGGTCGAGAAACCCTGGCGGTTCTGGATCCGGGGTCACCCTTTCGTCAGTCATCCGCCCGAGTCAGGGTGCCGCATGCCAGTCTCGCGGTGACTCTAAAGAGGAACCTGGAAATGTCCGCAGACAGGCGCACCTCCTTCACCCTTCTTCTGATCGCCCTCGCGGCCCCCGCGCTCCCGCCCGCGACTCCGGCTCGCGCGGCGGCGGCCACTGTTCCGAAGCGCGCTGCCGCCGCCCTGAACCCGGCCACCACCGGGACGCACGACGTCACTCCACCGGTCTACGAGTCCGTCATTGAAGACGCGTTCCTGACGATGCCCGACGGCGTGCGGCTGTCGGTGACCTTCGTGAAGCCGGTGCCGCGCGCCGAAGGGGAGACCTTCCCGGTGCTGTTCGACTTCTACCCCTACCGCAAGGACGAATATCCGGACGAGTATCCGACCTACTTCGCGCGGCGCGGCTTCATCATGGCGACGGCCGACATCCGCGGCACCGGATCGTCGGAGGGGGCGGTGCCGGACCGCGAGTACTCGGAGCAGGAGCTGAACGACGCGGTGCAGATCATCGACCAGCTCTCCAGGCTGCCGGGATCGAATGGACGGGTCGGGATGTGGGGCAAGTCGTGGGGCGGGTTCAACGCGATCCAGGTGGCGATGCGACGGCCGCCGGCGCTCAAGGCGATCCTGGCGGTGATGGCGACCGACGATCTGTTCCACGACGACGTGCATCACATGGACGGCGCGTTCCACATCGATCAGTTCATGCCGGAGATGGATCACGACAACACGCTGCCGCGCACCCCCGACTACCGGCTGGACGAGGACTACTTCAAGAATCGCTTCGAGCATTATCCCTGGTTCCTCACCTACGCGAAAAACCAGCGCGACGGTGAGTTCTGGCGCAAGAATTCCCTGCGCTGGCAGTACGACAGGATCACCATCCCCTGCTATCTGATCGGCGGGCTCTTGGACGGCTACCGCGACAGCATCCCGCGAATGCTCGAGAACATGAAGGTGCCGATCCGCGCCGCGATCGGCCCGTACAAGCACGACTGGCCGGATGACGGCGTGCCGGGGCCCAACTACGAATGGCGGCACGAAGCGATGCGCTGGTGGGATTTCTGGCTGAAGGACAAGCAGACCGGGATCATGGACGACCCGCCGCTGGCGCTCTTCGTGCGCGATGGGCACGCCCCCGACATCGATCTCAAGACGACGCCCGGGCACTGGATCGCCAGCGCCTGGCCGATCCCCGGAACCACGTGGCGGAAGCTCTACCCCTCGGAGGGGGGGCGGCTGGAGGGCCGCGTCGGCGAGCCGGCGGTCGCATCCCTGCGGTATGTGCCGAGCTCCGGCATCGCCACCGGCCTCTGGTGGGGCGAGCCGACCGGCGACCTGCGCCCGGACGACGCCGGGGCGCTGGTCTTCGACGGTCCGCTCCTGAAAGAGACGTTCGCCATCGCCGGTCAGCCGCGGGTGCGGCTCCGGGTCTCGGCCGACGTCCCTCTCGCCCACTGGGTCGCGCGTCTCGAGGACGTACAGCCGGACGGCAGCGTGTCGCTGGTCGCGGGCATGCTGCTGAACGGCTCGCAGCGGCAGTCGCGTCTCGACCCGAAGCCGCTGGAGCCGGGCAAGACCTACGATCTGGAGTTCGAGATGCACTTCACCACCTGGACCTTCAAGCCCAATCATCGGGTGCGTCTCGCGGTCTCGAACGCGCTCTGGCCGATGATCTGGCCCACGCCCTCTCCGATGACCACCAAGCTCTCGCTGGGCGGCGAAGCGACGCGCCTGGAGCTCCCGGTGATCCCCGCCGTCGCCACTCGGACGCCGGCGTTCCTGCCTCCCGAGCCCCACGACGACAACGCCCCGGGGCGCTACCTGGAGAGCGTCGGCTGGCCGCGCGGCTTCTACCGCTTCACGAAGGATCTGTGGAGCACGACCGCGAGCCTGGAGTGGAAGGGGCACGGCGAGTTCGAGAGCCACGGTCACCGTTTCCACACCTGGGAGCGCAACGACTACGAGACGAACGATCTCAAGCCCGCGGAGTCGAGCTTCTCCGGCGAAGCGGGCCGGCGGATCGAGATCGGCGATCGCCGGATCGAGATCACCTCGACTCTCGAGGTGCGCTCGGACGAGAAGGACTTCCATGTCACCATCACCCGCACCCTCACCGAGAACGGCGAGCTCGTGCGGCGGCGCACGTGGCAGGAAGCGATCCCGCGCAGCTTCAACTGAGCGGTCTGCTGATATGATGCCCGTCAGGCTGCAGGGGTGGAAGCCGATGGAGATCCGTCGAGATGGGCACCACGACGATCTTGATCGGGAAGCAGTTTGCGCGCTTCCTGCAGATCGAGACGACCTTCCTGATGCGCCGCGGCTTCGAGATCCTCACCGCATCCGACGGCGCGCGGGCGGTCGAGATCGCGCGCGCCCGGCACCCGCGCCTAATTCTGATTGACCTCGAGATGTCGACGACGGACGGCGCGGCCGCTTGCGCCGCGATGCGCCGCGATCCTTCCCTGGCGTTCACGCCGATCATCATCATGAGCGCGGGAGACAGCCCCGAAGACCGGGAACGCTGCCTCAAGGCCGGCTGCACCAAGTTCGCCGTGAGGCCCGCGAAACCGGCCGAGATCCTCGGCTCGATCGCCCAGATGCTGTCGGTGCGGCAGCGCAAGGTCGCGCGCATGAGCGTCGTCTTCAACGTGGCGGGACTCGCCGGCGGCCGTCAGATCGTCGGGATGGCCGGCAACCTCAGCGGCACGGGGCTTCTTCTCCTGGCGCAGCGGCTCATCCCGGTCGGAACGGCGCTCGATCTGGAGTTCGTCATCCCGAAGACGACCCGGACCGTCAAGGTCAAGGCGCAGGTCATGCGGGCCAGCCAGAACGCCGAGGGGACGTATGAGGTCGGGGTCCATTTCATCGACCTGGACCAGACTGACCGACAACCGATCGTCGACTACGTGGCGTCCTGAGTCCGGGGCGTCCGGATGAGATCAGGCCGACGCGGTCATCGCGTCAGAACCGGCGCGTCCAGCTGAAGTCCACGCGCCGCGCCGGCAGCAGATAGTACTGTGCATCACCGATCTCGCTCTCCGAGACGGGAGGGCGGGTGTTGCCGAGGTTGCGGACGCCGAGCCACAGGTCGGAGCCTGGCAAGCGATAGCCCACTCCGGCGTCGATGCTGGTGGCGGGATCGGCGACCGCGGTGTTGCGTCGATCGAGGTAGCGGCTGCCGAGGTAGTTCGCGACGAGGCTGCCGCTCCAGCCCCGCGCGGGAGCCCGCACCAGGCCGACCGACGCCAGGTGGCGGGCCGACATCTCCAGGCGGTTCCCCCTGAGCTGGGTCGGCACACCGCCGAAGTCCTGGACGAAGTCCTCGAAGCGGGCATCGTGAAGGCTGTAACTCGCCCTGAGGTTGAATTCGAGTGGCAGCCGGACGCTCCCTTCCACCTCGAGGCCGCGGAAGCGCTCGCCGCCGGCGTTGACGAGGCCCGGTAATCCGCCATTCCGGGCGATGACGAGATTCGAGACATCGAGCTGGAAGGCGGAGACCTGCCAGGCGAGGCGACTTCCGGGGTGCCATCCCTTGGCGCCGACCTCGTAGGTGAGGGCGGTCTCTGGCTCGAGGATCTCCGGTTCGGCATCGGGTCCAAGGTCGATGGCGGCCGGCTTGAAGGTGCTCCGGCAGTCACCGAAGAGCCACACGGCATCGCCGCCACCGCTCCAGGCGAGCCAGGAGATCCCGGCGATGCCGCTCCCGCGGGTCACCGTCCTCGCACCCTCGCCGGGACTCCCCCCCGGCACCCGGCGCCTCTCCTCGGTGTGGTTGAGCCGCGCGCCGACCTCGCCACGGAATCGGGACGCGGGCGTCCACTCGGTCTGCAGATAGAGTCCCGAGAAATTGCGCCGATCGCGCAGATCGAACGCGTCGACGGGGGCGAGATCTTTAAGGGCCGGCGGGCTCGAGCCATCCAGGGGAACGAAATAGTCGAAGACCTCGCCCTGCTCCTGCAGCCGGCCGTAGAGATGATCGACGCCGGCGACCAGACGCAGTGTCGGCCGCGGACGGATCGCCACGTGGCTGTCGAAGTAAAGGTCGAGGATCGATCGATCTGCGATGAATCCCTCGGCGTCAGGCGTTGCGCCGGAGAGATCGGTCAAGAAGCCTCGATCCTCTCGTTGCTTCGAGTCGGTGAGCGCCAGGGTGATCGACCACGAGCCGCGTTCGAGCCGTCCGTCGTAGCCGGCCGCGAGGTGCAGGCGGTCCTGGTCGAGGCGGGCATCGCGCGGGTTCTGGTTCGAGTCGAGCGGCACGAGAGGCGAGAGTGTCGTCCCGGCGCGCGGCCGCGGGCTGGCCGGATCCTGGCGAAGAAACGATCCGTCGAGATCGAAATGAGCCCGCCCGCCGGATCTCTCCCGCGCGCCCCGGTAGAGGACGTGCGCGCGGTCCAACTCGGTTCGATCGTCCCGGAAGCCCTGGCGCAGCAGATCGGCCGCGAGGGATTGGCGGAACGGGCCCGCCGTGCCGAACGGGATCGTCGCCGCCAG
Organism: Acidobacteriota bacterium; assembly: GCA_041486695.1. Taxonomy (GTDB): domain Bacteria; phylum Acidobacteriota; class Polarisedimenticolia; order Gp22-AA2; family Gp22-AA2; genus JBGPLZ01. The sequence goes on from JBGPLZ010000081.1 coordinate 12,545, forward strand.
CCCGCCGGTCCCATAGCTTCCGCCCGAGGCCCGCACGCTGGCCGCCCCTGCGCCCGCCGCCGCATGGATCAGATGGATCACGCCGACGAACGAGGTGGCGCCGTACATGACCGGCGCCGGGCCGCGCTCGACCTCGATCCGCTCGACCCCTTCGAGGTCGAGGCTCGCCAGCGCCGGGTTGAAGGCTCCCCCCCACGGCACGCCGTCCACGACCAGGAGGAAGGCGTCGAACTCCCTGAGCCCCCAGAACTCCGGCACGCTGGCGGCCGGACCCCCATCCCCCCCGGGCGCGATCGAAACGCCGGCGACGAGCGCCAGCGCACCGGCCAGATCGGTGGCCCCGCGGGCGCGGATCGAGTCGCCGTCGATGACGGTGATCGACGCCGGCACCCCCTCGACATCCTCCGGCACCCGCGTCGCCGTGACCTGAATCCGCTCGGGCGGGATCGAGGATGCTTCCGGGGCCGGCTCATCCGCGGCGCTCGCACCCCGGAAGGACATCAGCAGGAGCAGCGGGAGCAGTACGAGCCGGGCGCTCCTGGCAACATCATCTATGAGGTGAGGGAAAGCCCAGGCGCGCGGGCCTCCGGCGCGCCGCAAGGTCATCGCGATGCCAGCGACCGATGAAGAACCGCGACGAGACGATCGATCTGCCGCGGGGTGACGGTGAAGGGCGGGGCGAACAGGAAACCGGATCCGTCCGAGGTGGGCAGGAGATGGATGCCGGCGGCCCGCGCGGCGCTGCCAAGGCGACCGACGAGATGCGCGGGACTCGCGCCGCGCCCGCGGACGGCCGTCCGGATGCGATCGAACTGCAGGCCGATCAGAAGGCCGTGGCCCCTGATGTCGGCGATCAGGCCTGGGTATCTGTCGCGGAGGGTCTCTAGTCCCGCCCGCAGGCGCTGACCCATGGATGCGCAACGCTCCACGAGCTTCTCCCTCTTGAGGATGCGGATCGTGGCGCGCGCGGCCGCACAGCCGAGCGGGTGACCGGCGAAGGTCAGCCCGTGGTTCAGGCCGCTCCGTCGCAGCTCGCTTCCCCAGGATCGCTCGAACACCACCGCCCCGAGGGGGGCATAGCCCCCGGTGATCCCTTTGGCGAGCACCATGGCGTCGGGCGTCAGGCCGACGGTCGGCGATCCGAACCAGCGCCCGGTCCGTCCGAAGCCCGTGACCACCTCGTCGGCGATCAGCTTGATGCCGTGGCGATCGCACAATGCCCGCAGCCCCCGCGACAAATCCCGGGAGAGGGCGATCGCGCCGGCGCCCGCCATCACCGGCTCGACGATCAGGGCGGCAAAGCTTTTCGGCCCATGGCGACGAAGCGCCCGATCGACACCCTCCAGGCAAAGGCCGCCGGCTCGCGACCAATCGCGGCCCGCCGTCTCCCACAGGTCCACAGGAGAAAGGGCGTGCACGGCCCAGGGTCGGCGATCGCCGTACGGCATCAGCGTGCCGCCGCAGACATTCTCGATCGTCATGGTGTCGCCGTGATACGACTGCGTGAGGGACAGGACCCGCGTTCTCCGGGTCACCTTGCGGGCGGCCCGGATGGCCGCCTCGAGAGCGTCCGATCCGCTGACGCTATAGTGGGGTGTGGTGAGGTGGCCGGGCAGCACGCTTAGGAGATCATCCGTCAAGGCGAGGCGGACCGCGGCGAAATCGGAGGGCGCGACCCACGACATTATTCGGGTCTGCGCCGCCAGGGCTCTGGCCATCTCGGCACGGCCCGTCCCGATATTGTTCACGTAAAATTGCCCGCCCCAGTCCTCCACCACGCTTCCGTCCGCCAGGGTCACGCTCATTCCGCGGCAGCGGACGGCGGTGTTGGAGGCGGACGGCCTGCGGGACCCGGGCTCGCCCGTATGCCATACGTTCAGATAGAAAGGAGACCGCGCGTCGTGTCGCAATCGCACCCCTGCATGATATCCCGCCTCAGGTTCGTTTCGTCCCGCGCGAGCGGAGATGAACGGCCAGTCGTGCCAGAAGGAGCGCGGCCAGGACGAGGCCGTAGGCGACCGGCTCCCGCAGGTCTTTCTTGACCCGCCAGATGAAGTGGACGACGCCGAGGGCTGCGGCGGCGTAAGCCAGACGGTGCAGCCGCTTCCAGCGAACAAAGCCGAGCCGCCTCACCGACGCGGCGGTCGAGGTGGCGGCGAGCGGGATCAGCGTCAGAAAGGCCGCCAACCCGACGAAGATGAACTTCCGCTTGGTGATGTCGGCGAGGATGGCCCGCGCATCGAGGGCCTGGTCGATCCCCATGTAGGTGGCCAGGTGCAGCGATGCATAGAAGAAACCGAACAGGCCGAGCATCCTGCGCAGCCTCGGGGGCCAGGTCCATCCGAAGAGCGCTTTGAGAGGCGTGCAGGCTAAAGCGGCGACGAGGAAGACGAGCGTCATCAGGCCGAGTCGGTTCAGCGCCTCGGCGATCGGGTTCGCTCCGAGCCGGCCGAGCAGGGCCTCTCCGAGAATGGCGGCGAGCGGAACGAGCGAGCCGGCGAACACCGCCGGCTTGAGCCAGGGCCAGGGACCGTGAGGTGTTGTATCTGCCATCGTCACGTCCCTCCGCCGGGAAAGTGGTCTAGAAGAACTTGCGCAGATCCATGCCGGAGTAAAGGCCGGCGACCTGCTCGGCGTAGCCGTTGAACGGGAGCGTCGGCCGGCGCAGAAAATCACCGATGCGGCGCTCGGTCGCCTGGCTCCAGCGCGGATGATCGACGGCCGGATTGACGTTGGCGTAAAACCCGTACTCACCGGGGGCGGCGAGGTTCCATGTCGTGGGCGGCTGCGTCTCGGTGAAACGGATCTTCACGATCGACTTGATCCCCTTGAAGCCGTACTTCCATGGCGTGACCAGGCGGAGCGGCGCGCCGTTCTGGTTGGGGAGCGGCTTGCCGTAGAGGCCCACCACCAGGATCGCCAGCGGGTGCATCGCCTCATCGAGACGCAATCCCTCCACGTACGGCCAGTCGAGAACGGCGCGGCGCTGCCCCGGCATTTGATCGGAGTCCAGAAGGGTCGTGAAGGCAACGTATCTGGCTCTGGAGGTCGGCTCGACCCGCTTGATGAGATCCCGGAGCGGGAACCCGATCCAGGGCACCACCATCGACCATGCCTCGACGCAGCGCATGCGATAGATGCGCTCCTCAAGAGGCGACCACTTGATGAGCTGGTCGATGTCCACGACCTGAGGCCGCTGCACCTCGCCCTCGATGGCCACCGTCCACGGTCGCGGCCGGAGGGTGCCCGCGTTCGCGGCCGGATCGCTCTTGTCCGTGCCGAACTCGTAGAAGTTGTTGTACGACGTGACGTCCCGAAAGGGAGTCCTCGGTTCGGAAGTGCTGGTGGAACTGTGGGCCGAGTACTCGAGCGCGCCCGCTCCGGGGATCGCGCCCCCGGCACCGTCGGCGCTCTCGGGCCGGTCCGACCTGGACGGCCCGGCCCGGCCTCCACGCCGGCCGCTCAGGAGCCAGAGCAGGCCGCCACCCACCCCCGCGCTCGTGGCGGCGAACAGCAGGCCGTTCTTGATGAACTCGCGGCGCCGCCGATAAAGCGGCTCGGGAGTGATTTCGGATGAGGCGGGTGTCTTGCCGAGATCATCCATGCCAGAAGAGCATGCCAGCTTGTCCCGGCGGGCGTCAATTCTTGCACCGGCCCGCCCCACCGTCGGCACGATCTCCCCACCCGTGTTCAGTTTGGCAACCATGGTCACCATGACCGTGGGGAAACGCCGAGATCAGCGACCAACCCAACTCTGAACACCCACCCGCGGCGCGACCTCGATCGGCGAGAGACCCTGGTGACGGGGGGCGGCGCATGCGGGTCGCGGGGCCGTGTCGGAGCGAGCCTGAGGAGCGCGCTGTTGCGCGACCAGGCGAGTGAGACCCGAGCCGCGCCGCGCGCGTAGGCCTCG
>JBGPLZ010000082.1:0-16267 GCA_041486695.1 Acidobacteriota bacterium
AGGTGCGCGGCAGCGGCGTCACGGTCACCGCGCTTTGTCCCGGCCCGACCCTGACCAATTTCCAGGTCGCGGCCGAGATGCGCGCCTCGCGCCTGGTGCGCGGGCCGCTCATGATGGATTCTCTGCCTGTCGCCCGGGCCGGCTACGAAGCGATGCTGCGGGGACGCCCCCTGGTCATCCCGGGCCTCGGAAACCGCATCATGTCCATGGCGGTCCGGGTCCTCCCCCGCCGCCTGGTCACCCGCATGGTCCGGCGCTTCCAGGATCGGATCGAGGCCTAGGAGCGTGTCCGAGTCCTAGCCCGGACAGGCTCCTGGACCCGGGCCGGTTTCGCGGCAGGTTCCGAGCGATCATTTGACTTGGGCGCCGCCGGACCCTAATTTTCCCCTTCGGATTTCACCGGAGGTCGCATATGAAGCGCTTCGCGCCGGTCGCCGTGGTTCTGTCTCTCTTGACGACCCCGATCTTCGCCAACAAGCTCGAGAGAAACCTCGAAGAGCGCTGGCGCGGAGCCTGGGTTGTCTCGAAGGTCGCCGTGCAGTCCGACTGCGCCGGCTTTCACACCGACAACGACGTCAACGGCACCCTGGTGTCGAGCCGGGGGCGCTGGACCTTCAAACCCGGCGAGCTGGCGCGCATCGACAAGGTCGATCTGAAGCGCTCCCGGGTCGATCTCTATCTCGGCCTGCCCGAGCCGGTCCTGGTCGCCTCGCTCGATGGTCCGTTCACGCTCTACGGCGAGTCCCGGTGCCTGGTCGAGCTCGACGTCGAGCTGCCGCGATCGCTTGTGTCGGCGGACGACGTCACCGGCATCGAGGCGGCGCTCGGCCGCATTCTCGAGCGCCACGCCTCGCAGGAGGAGGCCCAGAGCTCCCGGGTCTGGAACCAGCGTAAGCGCGATCCGGTCCCCCCCGACTACGACCGGACGCTCGCGGCGCACGCCGCCTGGAAGGCCGAGCAGGTGAACGCCGGCATCCAGGCGCGGATCGACCGGGCCTTCGAGGAGACCTCGCGCCTCACCGATCGGATCACCTCCGACAAGGACTACATGGCCGGATTCTCCGCCGGCGTCGAGGCGATGCGGGGCATTGATCTGAGCCAGTGCGGCGCCCTGATGTCGCGCGACTTCGGGAGCTTCGGGTCGGCCCCCCAGGCGGCGCATGCCGCCACGGGCGGCGGCGAGGCGCAGCAGCGCTTCGCGCGCGGCTACCAGGATGGACAGAAGCTCATCTTCGGCCTCGAATCGATCCGTCGCCTGCCGTCCTGCTTCACGCACCCGCGGGAGACCCCGGCGGTGAACCGGAGCTCGAACTAGGCGCCCGCCCGTCTCTGTGGTTAACTTCGGCGCATGGAAGGCCCGGAAGGTCAGGCACCGGTTCGGGCGCGCGGACGGATCGTCATCCTGTTCCGCGCCGCGCTCGGGTTGGTCTTCCTGGCCGCCTTTCTGTCGCTCGCCGTCCAGCTCTCCTACCTCGCAGGCTCGCGGGGCCTGCTGCCCCTTCACCCGTACCTGGAAGGGGTCCGGGCCGCGGCCACCGGCCGTCTCGAACGCCTGCACGACTTCCCGACGCTCTTCTGGCTGGGTGATTCCGACGCGCTGCTGACGGCCGTCCCGGTCATCGGCGTGCTGCTCTCGCTGCTGCTCGTCGCCGGGCTGGGGGGACGTTCGGTCGTCGGGCTCCTCTGGGCTCTCTATCTATCCTGCATCGTGGCGGGGCGCGATTTCTTCTTCTACCAGTGGGACAACCTGCTGCTCGAGACTGCGCTCCTGGCGATCATCCTGCCGGGCAGGGGCCGGGCGGCGGATCTGATCCGACGCGGTCGTCACCCGCCGGAGCCATCGCCGGTCGTCATCTTCCTCCTGCGCTGGCTGTTGTTCCGGCTGTTGTTCGAATCGGCGCTGGCGAAGATCGTCTACGGGGCGGACGACTGGCTGACGCTTCATGCAATGACCTACTACTATGAGACCGCTCCGCTCCCCTCCTGGGGAGGCTGGCTGGTGCAGCAGTGGCCGCTCTGGTTCCAGCAGCTCTCGGCCATCATCACGCTCTGCGCCGAGGGTCTCCTGCCGTTCCTGATCTTCGCGCGCCGCCGCTGGCTGCGGATCGGTTTCGTGGTGCTGCATGCCGGCTTCCAGGCCACCATCGCCCTGACCTCGAACTACGGCTGGTTCAATCTCCTGTCGGTGGTGCTGAGCCTCGTCGTCCTCGAGGACGATGACCTCACGAGACTGGTCGCCCTGGTGCGGCGGCGCGACGCGGGACCGCGGGCCATGGACGCCCCGGAGTCCACACCGACGCCGGCCACGCCGCCGAAACGCCTGGCGCGCCTCGTATCCTGGGCTCTCGCCGCCGTCGTCCTGCCGGCGTCCCTGGTCGAGGGCTGGGCCTACTTCGATCGGGGTTCGTTCGTGAACCAGACCCTCGCTCCGTTGCGGCGCCTCTACGCCCCGTTCCGCAGCATCAACGTCTACCACCTGTTCCCCGGTGTGGTGCGCGAGCGGATCGTCGCCGAGATCGAGGGCTCGCGGGACGGCGTGGCATGGTCACCTCTGCATCTGCGCTACGCCCCCGGCGACCCGGGCGAGGCGCCGCCGATGACCGCCCTGCACAACCCGCGCCTGCCGTTCACCTTCTCCTTCTTCACTCTCGGCCGCGGCGGGCGCGACGCGGAGTACATGCGCAACCTGGTGGCGCGCATCTGCTGCGACCCTGGCGCGATCGGCCCCCTGATGGAGCCGGGCCCGTTCCACGACGAGCCGCCGAAGCGCCTGAGAGTCACCTATTACCGGTACCGTTTCGGCACCTGGACGGATCTGCAGAAGCGGGGGGTCTACTGGATTCGCGAGCAGGTGCGGGCGCCGACCGCTCCTCTCACCTGCTCGTGCCCCTCCGGCCCGTAGTAGGATCTGACGCCATGACCTGCGAGCAGTGTGGCCGGTCGAACCTGGACGGCGCGTCGTTCTGCGCCGGCTGTGGCACCCGAATCGCACCCGCGACCGACCGTACCGTCACCCACCTCGCCGTCTCGACCCCGTCGAAAGGCAGCGACCCCTTCGCACCCACGGTCACCGGAATGCCCGGCGCCCCGGCAGCCGACGCGGCGCTGCGCACCCGGCTGGCTCCGGGCGCCCGTCTCGGAGAGCGCTACGAGATCATGGCGGTCCTGGGCGAGGGAGGGATGGGGACGGTCTACAAGGCCCGCGACCATGCCCTCGGTCGCGACGTGGCGATCAAGGTGATCCGGACCGACATGGCCTCGCGGCCGGAGATTCTGGAGCGCTTCAAGCGCGAGATCCTGCTCGCGAGCCAGGTGACCCACCGCAACGTACTGCGGATCTACGATCTCGGCGAGGCGGACGGCATCCACTTCCTGTCGATGAACTACGTCGAGGGAACGGATCTGAAGTCTCAGCTCAGGCAGCAGGGGCCGCTGGCGCTCGACAGCGCGCTGCCGCTGGCGAGTCAGATCGTCGACGCGCTGCAGGCGGCGCACGAGGCGGGCATCGTGCACCGCGACCTGAAGCCGCAGAACGTCCTGATCGACGGCGCCGGGCAGGCCTACATCGCCGATTTCGGGATCTCGCGCTCGATCGAATCGGGGGCGACGATGACCGAGACCGGCATGATCCTGGGAACCCTCGACTACATGTCTCCCGAGCAGGCGCGTGGCGAGACCCCGGACCATCGGGGCGACCTCTACGCCTTCGGCGTGATGCTCTACGAGATGCTCACCGGGCAGCTGCCGTTCCGCTCGGACAATCCCCTGTCGATGATGATGAAGCGGGTGCACGAGGACGCCCCCGGCCTGCGCCTGGCGCGCCCCGATCTCCCGGCCTGGATCGCCGCGATCGTGGCGCGCTCGATGGAGCGCGATCCGGCGTCGCGCTATCAGGCGGCGGCCGAGATCGGGCGCGATCTCGGCCGCCGGCGCGCCACCGTCGGCTGGCGCCGCCTGACCCGACCGCGCCTGCTGGTGCCGGCGGCGGCGATCCTGGTCGCCGGTCTCGCCGGACTGCTGATCTGGCGCGGCGGGATCACCGTGTCGCACGGCGGCGGCGCGGTCGCCGCGGCGCTGCCGAAGGCCTCGCTCGCCGTGCTGCCGTTCCAGAACGCCACCGGCGACCCGCGCTACGACTGGGTCCGGGCCGGCCTGCCCGATCTGCTGCGCGCCGATCTCCTGCAGGCGCACGATCTCCGCCTGGCCGGCGAGGATCGCATCAAGCCGATCCTGGACGCGCTGCGCGCCGGCCCGGGGGAGGAGGCCAGCCCGGTGAACCTCGCCAGGATCACCTCGCTGCTCGATGTCGAGTCGGTTCTCGTCGGCCGCGTGTTGAAGGCGGGCGAGCGGATCCGCATCGAGGCCAGCCTGCGGCGCGCCGGATCGGCCGAGGGCGATCCGGGACTGGCGCTGCGCGCCGAAGGGGCGAGCGACGACGCCATCTTCGCGATGGTCGACGATCTGACCCGGCAGGCCCGGGCCGGCCTCGGAGTCGGGGCCGGCCTCTTCGAGTCGCGCCATCGCGCCAGCGACCTGTCCACCCGCTCGGTCGACGCCCTGAAGCTGTACGGGGAAGGCCTGGCGCTGTCGCGCGCCGGCAACCAGCAGGAGGCGGCCAAGCGTCTCGAGGCGGCCCTCGAGAAGGACCCGAAGTTCGCCGTGGCGCGAGCCCTTCTGGCCGAGACCTACGACCAGCTGGGCTACTCCGATCGCGCCCGGAGCGAGGCCGACAAGGCGGTGCAGGGCCTCGGGTCAACCTCGCCCTACGAGGCGGCGCGCATCCGCGCCATCCGCGCCCGCCTCGGCGACGACCTCGACGCGGCCGAGGCGGCATACCGGGCGCTGTGCGCCAGCTCGCCCGGCAATGCCGGCGCCTGGTTCGATCTCGCCGCGGTCCAGGAGGAAAAGGGGGACCTGAAAGGTTCCATGGCGTCGCTGACGCGCGTGCTGGCGCTCGATCCGAAACACCCCAGCGGGCGGTACGCGCTCGGGCGGGTGCAGTTCAAGCTCGGTAACCCGGCCGGAGCGCTCGGCGAATTCAACACCGCGCTCTCCCTGCAGATCGAGTCGGGCAACGAGGAAGGGCGCGCCACGGCACTGAACGCCATCGGGAACGCCGAGAACGCGCTTGGACGCTCCGACGAGGCGCTGCGGCACTTTCAGGACGCGCTGGCGATCCGCGAACGGATCGGCGATCGGCGCGGCGTCGGCGCGACACTGGACAACATCGCCAAGATTCACAGCCTCCTGGGACACACCGAACAGGCGATTCGCTTCATGGAGGATGCGATCAAGGTCAGCCGCGAGATCTCCGATCGCGCCGGACTCGCCGATCGCTACGCCAACCTGGGCGACATCTATGGCGACTCCGGGCGCCCCGAGGAGGCGCTCGCCTCCTACCAGGAGAGCCTCAAGATCGTCCGCGAGATCGGTGACGCCGTCAGCGAGGCACGCAACCTCAGTAACGTCGGCTATGTCAACTCGGTGCTCGGCCGCTACCTGGAGTCGTTCTTCTTCCTCAAAGAGGCCCTCGCCAAACGCCGGCAACTCGGGGATAAATTGGAAATCGGCAGATCGCTCAACGATCTCGCCATCGTCGAGCAGGTGCAGGGTCGCTACGACGAGGCCGAGAAGTACAACCTCGAAGGGATCGCCCTGGCGAAAGAGATCGGCAGCCGGACGCCGGCGGTCATCCTGACGGCGAACCTGGCGGCGATCCATGACGACCAGGGACATTACGCCTCGGCTCTCTCCCTGCTCGAGGAGGCCGAGGCGGGAGCGAGGCAGACGGCCGATCAGACGAACATCGCCTCCTGCCTCATCATCCTCGGGAGCACGCGGCGGCACTTGGGTGACTACGCCGGGGCCGCCGCAGCGCTCGACGAGGGGTTGCGCCTGGCACGCGCCAGCGAGAACCGATCCCTGCTGGCCGAGGCGCTGGCCGGGCAGGGCGCCCTGGCGCTCGACCGGGGGCAGCGCGAGCAGGCGGTGAGCCTGTCGCGCCAAGCCCTCGGGGCGGCGCGGGAGGCGCATGATCACCGCCTCGTCCTGCAGGCGCGCCTTCGCCTGGCCGAAGCCTCCTCCTCTGCGTCCGACCTCGAGACGACGCTCAAGGATCTGGAGAGCTCCGGGCTCCTGCCGCTCCTGGCGCCCGGCCGGCTGGCGCTGTCCCGGATCGAAAGCGGGATGGGGAGGGCCGCGCCGGCGCTGCGGCAGGCGGAGCTGGCGCTGCGGGCGGCGGAACCTCTGCATCAGAACGATCTGCTCCTGCAGGCCCACGGCATGGCGAGCGCCTGCCTCCGAAAGCTGGGACGGCGCGCCGAAGCCGATGCTCACGATCGAACCGCGCTCGAGACTCTGGGGACGCTGCGCGACGGTCTCAGGGACGATGCCCTGGCCCGGCTCGAGCGCCGCCCCGACATCATCGCCCTGACTCGCAGCGGTGAGGCGGCGGCCGCCGGCTCGTCCCCGGTCGGGCCGGCGCACCGGGATCATTGATGTTGACAGCGGAGCGTTTTGGGGCATATTAGGTCGGTATATTTCCGCCTAACCCGCGCCGGACACAGCCTTGGCGCCATGCAGGAGAATAGACCGCAATGCGAAACAACCTGGTCGCCCGCATCACCCGTGTCGCCATCGGCGTCGCGATCCTGGCTGTGGCATCGCCGCTGGCGGCCGCCCCCCCCGTGATCTTCACGTACTCCTCGGACCTCGCGTTCCGCGCCGCTCTCGGACCGTCGGTGGTGCTCACCTCCGAGAACTTCGACGGATTCGATGACGGGACACCATTCAATGATCAGACGCCGGGGCTTGTCGCCTCCTCATATAACATCGAAAGCGCGCGGTGTTTCCAGCCGCTGCTGGTCGACGAGGTTCAGGGGGCGACTTCCGGTTCGAACATCCTGTTCGGTGGCTTCTTCCCCTTCCGTACCTCCCTCGACGAATTGCCGATACGCCAGAAGATGGTGTTCGATTTCGAACCGCCCATCTCCGCCGTCGCCTTCAATCTGGTCGACCTGGATCCGAACGCGAGCGCCGCTACCGTCTTCCTGGTGCTCACGAGCTTCGAGAATCCCGCGGATGTGGTGAGGCCGATCTACGCGGTTACGAACGACACCGGGAGCATCGAGAATCCGATCTTCTTCGGGGTGACCTCCGATCACCTCATCGAGAGAGTGCTCATTTTTTCGGGAGTGATTGAGTCGGGACTGGAGGGTGGCGGCGAAGGAAGCGTATCGCCGTTCGGCCTCGACGACCTGGCGTTCGGAGAGGCGGGCGACACGACCCCGCCCCTCTGCAGCGGCACCGCGGAGTCGACCGAAGGCGGGCTGGTGATCTTCGGTAGCGCCAGCGATGATCGTGACGGTGACAGCGGCCTCGCCAGCATAGCCCTGAAGCCCGGCTCGGAGAACATCAGTTTCTTCGTCGACGAGTTCGAGCCGGGCGCCGGTTCGGTCAGCTTCACCGCCTTCGCGACTGATGGTGACGACCTGGCGAAGGGCACCGTCCTGGTCACCGATCGGGCCGGCCTCACCTGCACTCTCGGGCTCGATTTCCGGCCGGTTCCGGCGGGTCCGATCACCGACAGCCTGACGCTCTGCCAGGAGCCCGGCATTCTTTTCGCCGTGACAAACCCGAATCCGACCGAGGCCGGGTTCTCGGCCTGCGGCAGCAGTCTGCCGAGCGCCTCCGAGCCGTCGTTCCCGCCCGGATATGAGCCTTCCCCGGCGGATGATCCGGCGCCGTGCACGGTCTTCACCATCGACTCGCCGATCACCGGATCCACGACGATGATCTACAAGAAGGACGGGACGTTCGATTCGCGCCTGCGGCTGCTGTTCTCGCGCTCGAGCGACGGCGGCGCGACCTTCCCGCCCTTCAACGACGTCACCGAATCGGTCGAGCCAATCCTGACCATCGACCCCGACCCGACCCGGATCAAGGGAACGGCCAGCTGGTCGCCCGTGAAGGTCACCTGCGCCCTCCAGACATCGCCCGACTGCACGACCATCGACCCGGCGCTCGACTTCGACGGTGATGGCTACCCGCTCTGCCCGGCGGCCGGCTCGGGCCAGATCGCCGACTGCAACGACCAGCGTGCCTTCATCCACCCGTACGCGTCCGAGTTGTGCAACGGCCTGGACGACAACTGCAACGGGCAGATCGACGAAGGGAACCCCGGAAGCGACGCCACCTGCACCGTCCCGACGCTCAAGGGGGCCTGCGCCGCCGGCAGGACCAGCTGCATCGATGGCGCCCTGGCCTGCCACCAGACGATCCAACCGACGACCGAGATCTGCAACGGGGTGGACGACGACTGCAACGGGCGCACCGACGAGAACTACGTGTTTGGCGGCTACCTCCCGCCGTTGCGGACCGACGTGCCGGGCGTTTACAAGCGCGGCCGGACGGTGCCGGTGAAGTTCCAGCTTACCAACTGCGCTGGAGCGTTCGTGCCGACGGCCGTGGCTCGCCTGCAGATCTTCGCCTACGCGAACCAAGTGATCGGCACGCCGGTGGATGACGTCAGCTCGGCCGGGAACGCGAACACGGACGACCTGTTCCGGTACGACCCCCAATCGAACCAATACATCTATAATCTCGGCACCTCGATACTGCGCGCAGGGAAGAGCTACCTCCTGCGCACCGTCCTCGATGACGGCTCGACCTATGATGTGGTGATCTCGATCCGATAGGAGCGCATCCGGTTCGCGCTCCAGAGAGCACGGGGGTCGGCGTCTCATGGATTTCTTGACCGTCGTCACTCCGGAGGGTGAAAGCTCCCGTCAAGAGCTGGGCGGGCCGACGCTGAGCATCGGCCGGGGCTCCGGCAACGATCTCATCCTGCGGGATCTGAACATCTCGCGGGTTCATGCGGAGATCGTCCGCCGTCCCCTGGGCTTCTACCTGCTCGACGCGGGCGGCAAGAACGGCACCTTCCTCAACGACCGGAGGATCACCGACCCGACGCTGCTGCGCCCCGGAGACCGGCTGCGTCTCGGATCGACGACGATCGTCTTCAATGCCGACCCCGAGAGCCCGGTCGAGTGGAGCGACCGGCCGATGATGATGGACGGCGGGACGCGTATCCTGCCGGCGAGCAGCGCCTCCTCCCTCCTCGACATCCAGCGCATGAGCGACTGCGGCCAGGCGCCGACTCCGACTCTGGACCGCTCCGCCGCGGCCGCTGGTGATCTGAGGATCTTCATCGAGGCCGACAAGGAGCTGGTCTTCCATCGGCCGCTGCGGGACCTGCTCGAGACGATCATGGATCTCGCGCGGCGGGCGCTGCCGTTCGAGCGTGGCCTCCTGATGCTGATCGAGAACAATCGTCTGGTGCCCCAGGTGCGCCGCGTTCCCCCCGATGAGGCGGGCCAGCCGATCGTAGTCAGCCGGACGATCACCGATCGGGTCCTGCTGCACCATGAGTCGGTCCTGACCTCCGATGCGCAGGTCGATTTCAAGGACGGCGCGAGCGTCGAGGGTCTGCACATCCGGTCGGTGGCCTGCGTGCCCCTCTGGGACAACCGCGAGGTGATCGGTCTCATCTACGTCGACAGCCGCCACCGCGCCGGGCTGTTCACGGAGGACAACCTGCGTGTCCTGACGCACCTCGCCAACGTGGCCGCGGTGAAGATCGAGAACGCGAAACTCTTCGAGCAAGTGGTCGCGGCCGAGCGGATGGAGCAGGAGCTGCAGCGGGCGGCGGAGATCCAGAATCACCTGCTGCCGGCGGAGGGGCCGTCGATCGAGGGGTATCTGCTCCATGGCAGCAGCGTCCCGTGCCGCGCCGTGGGAGGCGATTACTACGACTACATGCAGTTGCCGGGCGGCCGATGCGGGCTGGCGCTCGGAGACGTCGCCGGGAAAGGGTTGCCGGCGGCGCTTTTGATGTGCTCGCTGCAGGCGAGCCTGCGCGCCTTGAGCGAGCTCGATCTCGCGGCCGACGAGACGCTCTCGAGGCTGAACCGCCTGCTGGCTCGCAGCCTCCCGTCCAACCGCTTCGTGACCCTCTTCTACGGCATTCTCGATCCCATCCGGCATACGCTGACCTACGCCAACGCCGGCCAGAATTCACCGCTGGTGGTGCGCGGATCGTCCGCCCCCGCTTCCCGTCTGGCCCAGACGGGGCGGCCGCTGGGCATGTTCGAGGCGAGCCGTTACGGCGCCGAGACGATCGTGCTGCAGCCGGGCGACGCCCTCCTCGCTTACAGCGACGGCGCGACCGAGGAGGTCGACCCCTCCGGGGCCGAGTTCGGCGAGGAGCGGCTCATGGAAGCTTTGTTGCAGGGGGCCGGCGAGGCGCCGTGCGAGCTGTTGAAGCGGATCACGGCGGCGCTTCTGGAGCATCAGGCGGGCTCCCCGCGCCACGACGACATGACGCTGTTGATTCTCAAGCGCGTCGTCTAGCCCGGTGTCCCTCGAGGTAGACGCGGTAGCCCCCCTCCCGGGCATAATGTCCGGGGATCCAGACAGGTGGCGGACCATAGGGCGGCGCGACCAACACCGGAGCGGGGCGGTAATAAGTCGGCGCCGGCCGGTAGGCGGCTCCATAGAAGAACCCGGGGATGCCGAATCCAAGGGAGAAAGAGAGGCGCGGCCGGATCGGCGGGACGACGATCCGATGGCGCATGATGACACGCTGTCCTCTGTAGTAGCCACGGTGTCCCGCGAACGCGGGGGTCGTCAGTGCCAGAGAGAGCGTGAGCAGTGCGGCACTCATCAGCAACTTCTTCATTTGAGCCTCCTTGACGCCGATCGATTTCATGACCGCCCTCAACGAGCGACCGGCATGAGCATCACGACAGGGAGAGTAAGCAAACCGGCTGCCAGGTTCACCAGCCTGGCCGCGGTCGAGGCCGCCGTCGTGAGCTGCGAGGCCTGCCCGCGCCTGCGCCGTCACTGCCGCGACATCGCCCGGGTCAAGCGGCGGGCCTTCCGGGAGGAGATCTATTGGGGGCGACCCGTGCCCGGGTACGGCGACCCGCGGGCCCGGCTCCTGGTGGTTGGTCTGGCGCCGGCGGCGCACGGCGGCAACCGCACCGGCCGGGTGTTCACCGGCGACTCGAGCGGTAACTGGCTCTACGGCGCGCTGCATCGATACGAATTCTCGAACCAGCCCGACTCGACCGCCCGCGATGACGGGCTGGTCCTCACCGACTGCTACGTCACGGCCGTGGCTCGTTGCGCGCCGCCCGACAACCGTCCGACACCTCGCGAGCTTCTGACCTGCCGTCCCTATCTGGAGGCCGAGATCGGGCTGCTGCGCGACGTGCGGGTGGTCGTGGCGCTGGGGCGGATCGCCCATGAGGCGTGGCTGCTGGCTTCCGGGATGCGCGCCATCCTGCCGAGCGCCGCGCGGCCGCGCTTCGCCCACGGCGCCGAGACCCGGCTGCCCGATGGCCGGACGCTTCTGACCTCCTACCACCCGAGCCGGCAGAACACGAACACGAGGCGCCTGACCGAGCCGATGTGGAGGGCGATCTTCGCGCGGGCCCGGGCGATCCTCAGCCTTTGAGGTGCTGGGAGAGAGCGCCGCGCCAGGCGGAGCGCGCCGGCACCACCTCGAGATCGACCACCCTCGTGCCGGACACGGCGATCGACAGGCGATCCCCGCCAACCCGGCCGAGCAGGTGGATCGGCACGCCGGCGCCGCGGGCGACATGCTCGAGGCGCGCCCGGCTCTCGGGGGGGGCCGAGACGATGATGCGCGAGGGAGCCTCGCCGAACAGGAGCGCGTCCAGCCGGCCGGCGGCCTGGAGATTGATCTCCGCGCCCAGGGCGCCGTCCGGTCCGCTGATGCACCCTTCCATGAGGGCGAAGGCCAGGCCGCCTTCGGCGCAGTCATGCGCCGAGACGACCAGGCCGGCGTCGCGGGCGTCGCGCACCGCGTCGTGCACCGCCCTCTCCCGCTCCAGATCGACGGCCGCCGGTCGGCCGGCCTCGAGATCGTGCAGAAGCGCCAGGTACTCGCTCGCCGCCAGGCTTCCGGCCGGATCGCCGAGGAGGAAGACGAGATCCCCCTCCTTCTTGAACCACTGCGTGAGCGCGCCCTTCACATCATCGAGCAGACCGACCATGGCGATGGTCGGGGTCGGCGGGATGGCGCGTCCCTCGGTCTCGTTGTAGAACGAGACATTCCCCCCTACGATCGGCGCCTGGAGCGCCGCGCAGGCCTCGGCGATCCCTTCGATCGAGCGCTCGAACTGCCACATGATCTCGGGCCTCTCGGGATTGCCGAAGTTAAGGCAGTCGGTGGTGCCGATCGGGACGGCGCCGGCGCAGGCGATGTTGCGCGCCGCCTCGGCCACCGCCAGACGCGCCCCCTCGAACGGATCGAGGTAGCAGTAACGGGCGTTGCAGTCCACCGCAAGGGCCAGGCCCTGACGCGTCCCCTTCAGGCGCAGGACCGCGGCGTCGGAGCCCGGACGCACGACCGTGTTGCTGCGCACCATATGATCGTAAACCTGGTAGATCGACTCGCGACTGCAGAGGTTCGGCGCCACCAGGAGCTTCTTCAAGGCGTCGTTCCCGTCGGCCGGCTCGGGGATCTTTTCCAGCTGAAGCCTGGCGACCATCTCCTGCCATGCCGGACGGGCAGCGGGGCGCGCATAGTGCGGGGCGTCATCGACGCACAGGCTCGCGGGGACGTCGGCCACGACGCGGCCTCCCGACAGGACGCGCACGCGGCCCGTCTCGGTGACCCGGCCGATCACCGCGGCATCGAGATCCCACTTCTCGAACACCGCCCTCACCCGGGGTTCGCTCTCCGGCGTGGCGACCAGGAGCATCCGCTCCTGCGACTCCGACAACATGACCTCGTAGGGAGTCATCCCCTCCTCGCGCCGGGGCACGCGGTCGAGCTCGATCTCCATGCCGGTGCCGCCGCGGGCCGCCATCTCGACCGTCGAGCAGCTGAGACCGGCCGCGCCCATGTCCTGGATCCCGACCACCAGGCCGGGCACCTTCATCACCTCCAGGCAGGCTTCGAGGAGCAGCTTTTCGGTGAACGGGTCGCCGACCTGCACCGTCGGCCGCTTCGACTCCGACGTGGCGTCGAACTCCGCCGAGGCCAGCAGGCTGGCGCCGTGGATTCCATCCCGTCCCGTTTTCGAGCCGACGTAGATGACGGAGTTTCCCGGGCCGGCGGCGATCCCCTTGTGGATCGAATCGCGGCGCGCGATGCCGAGACTGAAGACGTTGACCAGGTTGTTGCCGTTGTAGGCCGGGTGAAAGGTGATCTCGCCCCCGACCGTGGGGACGCCGATGCTGTTGCCATAGCCGGCGATCCCCGCGACCACCCCGCCGACGAGATAGCGGGTGCGCGGGTGGTCGAGCGCCCCGAAACGCAGCGAATCGAGGCAGGCGATCGGGCGCGCTCCCATCGTGAAGATGTCGCGCAGGATCCCTCCCACTCCCGTCGCGGCGCCCTGGTGGGGCTCCACGAACGAGGGATGGTTGTGACTCTCCATCTTGAAGACGGCCACGATGCCGCCGCCGATATCGACCACGCCGGCGTTCTCCCCGGGGCCCTGCACCAGGCGCGGTCCCTCGGTCGGCAGCTTCTTCAGATGCACGCGGCTGCTCTTGTAGGAGCAGTGCTCGGACCACATCACCGCCAGGATGCCGAGCTCGGTGTAGCTCGGCGTCCTGCCCAGCGCCACGACGACCCGCTCGTACTCCTCGGCGGTCAGACCATGCTGCCCGGCCAGGGCCTGGTCGACCGCGGGCTCCTTGGCCGTCATCCCTTCGGGCTCCCGAACAGCGTGCTGTCGCGATCGGCGCGGTTTTTCTTCTCGACGTGATCGATGCAGCACTGCTTGAACTTCTTGCCACTGCCGCAAGGGCAGTCATCGTTGCGGCCGATCTCGGAGTAATCGACCCGGGTGCCGCCCAAGAACCAGCTCAGGATCCGCTTCAGCACGCTGTCTCCCTCAGATGCGCGTCCGGCGCGCCTGTTGCCAGGCGTGCATGATCGATTCGAAAATCTTTCGTCCCTGAGCGTTCCCAAGGATCTCCTCGGCGCAGCGATCGGGATGCGGCATCATCCCCAGGACGTTGCCGCGCTCGTTGCAAATCCCCGCGATCGCACGCAGCGACCCGTTTGGGTTGGACTCGGCGTTCACCTGTCCGGCGGCGTCGCAGTAACGAAACACCACCTGATGCTTCTCCTCCAGAGCGCGCAGCACCTCCTCCGGCGCGTAGTAGCAGCCCTCGCCGTGACCGATCGGTATCTTCAGGACGGTGCCCGCCTTGAGGCGGGAGGTGTAGGGCGTGGTCTGGCGCTCGACCCGCAGATAGATATCGCGGCAGATGTACTGCAGGCCGGCGTTGCGCACCAGCGCCCCCGGCAGGAGGCCGGCCTCGGTCAACACCTGGAAGCCGTTGCAGATGCCGAAGACCATCCCGCCCTGCGCGGCGAATTCCTCGACCGATTTCATGATGGGGGAGAAACGGGCGATGGCGCCGCAGCGCAGGTAGTCGCCGTGGGCGAATCCGCCGGGAAGGACAACGCAGTCGATCCCGGCCAGCGACGTATCCTTGTGCCACAGGAAGGAAGCTTCCTGACCGAGGAGGTGCTTGACCACGTGGTAGACGTCGTGGTCGCAGTTCGATCCAGGGAAGACGACGATGCCGAACTTCACCGCGTCTCCTCAATCCTCCTGGATCTCGAAGCGGAAATCTTCGATCACCGTGTTGGCCAGGAGCTTCTCGCACATGGCCCGCAGGCGCTTCTCCGCCTCCTGCCGCGGCAGGCCGCCGAGCGTGACGTCCATGTACTTTCCGACCCGGACGTCGGTCACCTCACGGTAGCCGAGCTGGTGCAGAGAGCCGCAGACCGCCTTGCCCTGAGGGTCGAGAACTCCCCGCTTGAGCGTCACGTAGACCCGCGCCTTCAAGAATCACCACCCCTGGGCGTTAAACCGCGTAGAGAATAGCACACGGCGCGCGAGGTCGCCAGAGATCGGGGGATCAGCGGCCGGGGGGCGTCGCGTCGATCGCAATCAGGATCCGATCCCGAAAGCGCAGCTCCGCCCGGGTCTTCTGCGCCAGATACTCCTCGAACGTCCGCGCCTTGATCCCGCGCTCCCGCCCCTCGCTCCACTGGCGAAGCTCCGCCGATCGCGCCCGGCGGCCGATGCGCCAGATCTCCTCGTGGCCTTCCGGAGCACCCCGGCCCTCGCGCGAGAAGATCACGCCGCCGACCGCCTCTTCGGCTTGCTCGAGGCTCATGCCGATGAACGGCTCGCCGTCGAAAATCTTCTCTATCTGCATCGGGTCGGCCTGGGGCCAGCGCGCGCGCAGGCGCGCAAGCTCCCGATCGCGCAGGGCCGCCCAAGTCCCGGGGTCGAGAAAATCGGCCTGCAGGCTGGCGCGGGGCACGGCATAGCGCGGGATCCGGCGCACCCCGAACTGCCGGAGCAGGTCGGCATCGGCCGATATCGGCTCTAAGAGAACCGTCTGCCCGCGAAGGCCCACCACCTGCACGGCGCGCCCGCGGGGCAGATCGACCCCGAGATTTCCACCGCCGCGGGTGCGCACGGTGATCGCGCGGGCGGCATGGAGGATTTGTCCGGGACGATCGAGCGGCGCGGGGGCGTCGCCCGGCGCCGCCAGATCGGTCGACGGCGGGAGCAAGAACGCCATCGTGGCCAAGCTTGCGGTCAGCACCCGGACGGTCTGCAACACTCGCGAGCCTCCCCCCGTCGCCGGGAGCGGAAGACTCTCATCCGCCCGGCGTAAATGTCAATCCCTGGTCCCGTGGAGTGATCCCCAGCGTGAAGCGCCGCGTGCTGCAGTCACCGGGCACGGGTCCGGGTCGCTGCGCGACCCTCCCCTCGGCTCGCCTCGCTCCCACCCACCGCGCTGTGAAGCGCGCGGTGGGACCCTGGTCACTCGGTCTCGCACGACCCGGTGACTGCAGCACGCGGCGCTTCACGCTGAGGGCCCCTTGCCGATGCGGGTGGTCACGTCACGCCCGCGCCAACGTCAGCATCAGCCGCTCAGGCTGACGTCGGAGGCCGGTGAGGCCGCGCCTTGGATGAGACGTCACGCCGAGATCGTCTCCAACGCCGGCAGGGTCAGCGCCGGTCGCGCCGGACCGTCAAGCCTCTGGACGTCAGACGGATCGCTGGTGTGAAGCGCCGCGCCAGGCAAGTCGCCGGGTCGTGCGAGACCGAGCGACCGGGGCCCCACCGCGCGCTTCACAGCGCGGTGGGTGGGAGCGAGGCGAGCCGAGGGGAGGGTCGCGCAGCGACCCGGACCC
>JBGPLZ010000083.1:0-16172 GCA_041486695.1 Acidobacteriota bacterium
ACGGCCGTCAGGGCGATGGCCGGCATCGGCGCACCTCCTCGATCACCCGGTCGATCTCGGCATCGCTGAACCCGGGCCCGATCGGCAGGGACAGCAGCTCCTCGTGCGCCGCGTCGGTGGCGGGAAACGATTCGCCGAGGCCGAGAAGATCATGGAGAGGCCGGTAGACCGGTCGGCGGGCGATCACCCCGCGCGCCGTGAGCTGCTCCTGGAGGCTCCGGGCACCGCGCAGCCGGATGATGTAGCGGCTGGCCACGGCTTCGACGCCGGAAGGGGGCCGCGGGCGCCTGAACGGCAGGGAGGCGAACGCCGTATCGTAGCGGGCGGCGAGAGCGGCTCGTCGATCCCGGAATTCCCGGAGGCGGCCGAGCTGCACCGTTGCGATCGCCGCATGCAGGTCGCCCATCAGGCCATTGAGCCGTAGACGGTCATCGTCCTTCTCGTCGTGTCCCGCCAGATCCCGGGCGACGCGCACGATGCCGGCCTGCGAAGCGGCGAGGGCGCCGCCGGGACCGCCTCCGGTGACCATCTTGGTCGGGGCGAACGAGAAGATGGCCGCGTCGCCGCGCGCGCCGACCGGCTGGCCGCGATCGACCGCGCCGAGCGCCTGGCAGCAATCCTCGACGACCAGAAGCCCCCGGGCTCGGAACGGCTCGACGAGAGCCGGGAGCCCGAACGGGTGCACGAGAACGACGGCGCGCAGCGTCGGGCCCGCGCGGCGGGCCAGATCCTCAGGGTCGAGCGCCAGGGTGTCGGGGTCGATGTCGCACAGACGCGGCCTCAGCCCGGCGGCCCGCACGGCGTGCAGGACGGCCGCGCAGCAGTAGCTCGGGATCGCGACTTCGTCGCCCGGGCCGAGACCGAGCGACCGCAGTGCGAGCACGAGGGCCATCGTCCCGGATGAGACCGCGACCGCATCGCTGCCGCCGGAGAGCCGCGCCATGATCGCTTCCAAACGGGCCGCCTCGGCGCCGCTCGCCAGCCGGCCCGAGCGCAACACTCGGAGCGCCGCCTCCTCTTCGTCCCGGCCCAGGCAGGGGCGGGCATGCGGGACGATGGCGGCGCGGGCGGCGGCGCGGGCGGCGACTCTCACCGTCGCCTCCGGCGGGTCGCGCGCCCCTGCGGGTGGATGCCCGAGACGTTGATGAACAGGCGCAATGGGGCGAACCCCTCCGCCCAGCGAACCCGGCCCTGCACCCCCCGGAAATGGGCCGAGGCCTCGGCGATCTCGCAGATCGGCATCGCCTCGATGCGGGTCCGCATCACCTGACTCTGGTGCATCCGGAGCGCTCGGAGCTTTTCCTGGACCTCATCGGCGATGTCGATGAACACGGTCGGCGTGAAATTGACCGTGGTGGGCCCCTCGTAGAACAAGACGTTGCGAGCGTAGCGGGTTGCCGATTCGGCGGCGCGGGCCACCTGGCGGTGGTCCTGGTGGGTGTCTTCGGGATAGTTGACGAAGATGAAATCGGGATGCACCACCCGGATGACCCGTTCCATCCGATCGATCAGGTGGCGCACGGAGGGCAGGAGCGTGTCCCGATAGGCGCCCCAGTGGATGCGCCGGGCTCCGAGGATGGACGCGGCCCGAGCCTGCTCCCGGCGGCGCCGCCGCGGGTCGCCGCCGCGGGCTCCGTCGGTCATCACCAGGAGATCGATCCGGGCCCCTTTCCCGGCGTACTTGATGAGCGTCCCGCCGCAGCCGAACTCGATGTCGTCGGGGTGGGCGCCGATCGCCAGGATATTCACGCCGCCTCCTGCCGCGCCGACCGCACCAACTCGATGCTCCCCGGGCCGCCGTTCATCAGCAGATCGAGGGCCGAAAGATCGGGCGTGAAGCCGGGATGGGCCTGGGGATAGATCGGGTGACGGAACACCTGGAAATTCACCTGGATTCCGGCGCGCCGGTACGGCTCGGAGTCCATGTACGCCCTTCCCCCCGACCCCGCCAGGTAGGTGCCGCAGCCGAACCTCCGGCACAGCGCGACCAGGCGATCATCGGCGCCCTCGGGCAGTCCTTCGAGGCTCGAGGCGAGCACGATCGGCGTGCGCACTCCCAGGAGATCCGCCAGCACCCGGACCGTCCTGACATTCAGCTCGGAGAGATTGGCGCACGGCTCCTGGAGCAGCCGATCGATGACCGGCTGGATGGCCCCGCGGCAGGCTGACCGGGCGTATTGGATTCGCAGCGCTTCACGGTGCTTGCGCCTCCAGGGAGTCGCCTCGTCGATGCTAACCTCGCGGATGGTCATCGGGAAGCGATGGTGGACCGGCACCGTCAGCCACTGCCAGCCGTCGGTCGTCCGGATCCGGTTGCGGTTCTGCCACTCGTTCTTCTTGAACTGCACGGTGTCCAGTAGAACGAACAGGTCGACCCGATCCATCTTGTCGAAGTAGCCGAGCCAGGGAAGGTACTGCGGCTGGTGGGCGGCGAGCTTCACGCGCCCTCCCGTGCGGCTGTGGCGCCGGCTCGATCGGGGCACGCGATCACGGTGCCACCTCGCGATAGAGGCGCAGGAGGGTCCGCGCCATCCGACCGGCGCCGAACGCCAGCGCGCGGCTTCGCGCCCGGCTTCCCAGCTCGCGCCGGAGATCCGCGTCGTCCGCGAGCCTGCCGATCGCCAGAGCCACGGCTTCGCTGTCGCCGGGCGGAATCAGCAGGCCATCGTGGCCCTCCTCGAGAACCTCGGGCATGCCTCCGACGGCGGTGGCGATGACCGGGAGACCGGCGGCCATCGCCTCGACCAGCGCCCGGCCCATTCCCTCGTTCCGAGAGGCAAGGACGAAAAGATCGAGCGCCGGGAGCACCTGCTCGGGCGCGACCCAGTTGGAGGCGATGGTCAGGCGGCCGGCGAGGCGCGAGGCTCGGTCGCGTTCGAGGAGACGATCGCGAAGCGGGCCGTCGCCTCCGATGTAGAGGCGCAGGCAGGGGCGGCTGCGGGCCGCGATCAGGAACCCCTCCACGAGCTCTTCGACGCCCTTGATGGTCTCCAGGCGGGCGAGGCAGCCGACCACGAGATCGTCGACCGCGAAGCCGAGGCGCGCACGACACGCCTCGCGAAGCCCGCGGCCGCGCCGCAGCCGGCGCAGATCGATGCCCGACCGGACCACCCTGAACTGGTCCGGACGGCCGACACCGCGGCTCAGATGCTCCTCGGCGCCGCACCGGGAGAGGGTCACGATGATCCGGGCCAGAGGCGCCAGAAGACGCTCCGCCAGGATCAGCGCCGCCGTGCCGAGGCGGCCGTAATAGCCGTAGAACAGGTGTCCGTGCGGCTGGTGCAGGACGACCGCGCGCCGGCCCGCCAGCGCCGCGGCGATCCGTCCCAGGGCTCCCGCCTTGGAGGTGTGGGTGTGGATCACGTCGAAGCGGGTGCTGCGCAACAGCCGGATGATGGTGAGGATCGATCTGAGGTCGTCGGTGGGGCGCAGCTCGCGGCGCAGCGTGGCGATCGGCGCGAAGCTGAGCCCCGGTTGCGCACCAGCGCTCTGAAGCAGAGGCGTGGCCGCGGACGAGGGTCCCGAGCCAACCACGACGCGATGGCCGCGCCGGGCGGCGGCGATGGCTTGAAGCAGGGTGCAGTCGCTGGAGCCGCCGCGGTCGAGACGGGTGATGAGGTGCAGGATCGACAGCCGGCGTGCAGCGATCATTGCGCCTCCTCCCGGGCCAGCAGCGACCTGACCGCCGCTTCCATCTCTCCGACCACCTCCTCCGGCTCGATGGTCCGCAGACAGGTGTGATGCCAGCATCGCCCTCGACCGCAGGGAGCACACGAAACCTCATGACGGATGACCCGATCGGCGGGGCCGCGCGGCGAGAAGCGCGCCGGATCGGTGGGGCCGATCACCGAGACCGTGGGGACTCCGAGGGCTGCGGCCAGGTGCAGAGGCCCCGAGTTGTTGCCGAGGAAGATCTCGCAGCAGGCGATGAGGGCCAGGAGATCGCGCACCTGGAGCGGACCCGCCGGCAGGGCGTCGGGGCTGGCGGCGCACACCCGCGCCGCCAGGGTCTCCTCACCGGGGCCGTGCAGCACGATGCAGGCCGCTCCGGTTCGCTCCGTCAGAAGCGAGATCACCTCGGCGAAGCGCTCGGGCTGCCAGCGTTGCGACGAATAATGTCCGCCGGGATGGACAACGACGCGCGGGGAGGCGGCCCCGAGGGCCGCAAGGCGGCTCTGGGCCGCGCCCCGTTCGTCCTGGCTGACGAACAGGGACGGCCCTCCCTGATCACGCGGCGTGACTCCCAGCGACGCGAGGAGATCACGGTGCAGATCGACGAGGTGCCGCCCACGATCGGCAC
This sequence comes from Acidobacteriota bacterium, assembly GCA_041486695.1. Classification (GTDB taxonomy): domain Bacteria; phylum Acidobacteriota; class Polarisedimenticolia; order Gp22-AA2; family Gp22-AA2; genus JBGPLZ01. The sequence goes on from JBGPLZ010000083.1 coordinate 4,301, forward strand.
GTGGCGCACGCATGGTGAAGAGAGCTTGCCGGCCCGCGGCGGCGAAGCCGGTGCGGAATGGAGCCCGTGAGCGCGCCACCAGGAGAGCGCCGCGCAAGTTCTCGTCCGGCGTGAAGTCGATCGCCAGATCGAAGCCACCCACGAGCTCTCCGGGGAATCCGCCGCGGCCGAGAACGACGCGCCGATCGACCGCCGGATGGTTTTCCAGGAGGGCCAGGGGGCCGGCCGGCGCCAGCACGGTGATGGTGGCCCGGCGGAAGTGATCCCGCAGGTCGAGAAGCGCCGGCGTCGTGAGGGCCATGTCGCCGAGACGATCGGTGCGGACCACGAGGATCCGGGAGACCCGAGCCGGCGACGGCGGCGCGGGTACCCGCCGCCTCAGCAGACCGGACGCGAGCAGGAGGGGGGTGCGTGCCGCAAGCAGCGCGCGGCGGACGAAGACCCGCAGGCGGTCCGGCAGCATCCGGTCGGGTGGCCGCTCCAGCGTGACCCGGACGCGCCCGGTGCCGGCGGTCATCGAGGCACCCGCGCGAACGCGACGATGGCATCGGTGAGCACGCGGCCGCCGAGCCACGACAGGAACGAGGCGACGGCATCGATGCCCCGTTTCGCCAGGGTCAGGGCGCACCGATCGGGGAGGATTTCGAGGTCGCCGAACTCGTGCCGCGTCAGGGTCAGGCTGAGCGTGCGGGCGCTGAAATGGCTGAGGTGCGGCTCGCGCATCGAGGCTTCGTAGAGCGGCAGCGTTCGGAAGCGCGCCAGGCGGTAGGCCCACTGCATCGGCACGTTGTCGAGGTTCGGCACGGCGACGACCACGAGCCCACCGGGACGAAGGCGTTCGCGAACCGCCCGGAGCATAACGGAAGGATCGGCGAGATGCTCGAGCACGTGCCAGAGCGTGATGACGTCAAATGGACCGCGCAGCCCCGGTTCGCGCCAGAGATCGCCGAGGGCGACCGGACGGCCGAGCCGGAGAGCGGCACGGCGGGCCCCTTCGGGCGAGAATTCGATCCCCTCGACCCTCCAGCCGGCGTCACGGGCGACCTTGAGAAACGCTCCGTCGCCACAGCCGACGTCGAGAAGGGCGCCGCGGGGAGATCGCTTCTCGACCTGATTGAGGCGACGTTTCCAGAGTCTCAGGCGGGGTCGTTCCTCGCGGCCTTGCCAGGGCTCGTAATAGTCGTGACCGTAAGTCGCTGGAGAGAGGGCCGCGCTCGGCAGCGGGTCGACGAACACCAGCCCGCAGCTGCCGCAGCGAACCGGGCGCGGCTCGCGGGTCCGGGTCGCCGTGGATGCGCCGCCCGTCTCGCGTGGCGCGCGCACTCCGCACAGCGGGCAGGGGCGGCCCGCGCACGGAGCCGTTCCCTGTCGTCCCGGAAGGCCGCTCATGGCGAGGCCTCCCCGGCTGCGAAAGGGGCTCCGGATCCTCGCGGGACGAGGGTTCCGTAGAGCGACAGGATCGCGGAGCGCATGACTTCGAGCGTGAACCGGCTCCGCGCCCGCACCAGCCCGGCCCGGATCAGCCGCGACCGAAGGGCGGCATCGCTCGCCACGCGGATGGCCGCGCGCCCCAGGGCGACGGGATCTCCGGGCGGCGCCAGGAGGCCGGTCTCGCCCGAGACGATCACCTCGGGGACTCCGCCGACGGCGGCGGCCACCACCGGCACCTGCGCAAACAGGGCCTCGATCAGGACGCGCGGCAGGGCCTCATGCCGGGAAGCGTGCAGGACCAGATCGAAGGCAGGCAGCAGGACCGCCGCCTCGGCGCGCTCGCCCAGAAACCGGACCGACTCGGACACTCCGAGCGTGGCGGCGCGCAGCCTGAGATGATCGCTCCAGGAGTCCCTCAGGTCCACCGGCCCGAGGAAGGCGAGGATGGCATTCGGGATCGCCTCGCGCAGGGTCTGAAACGCGGACAGCGCTTCATCGGCCCCCTTGTCCGGCTCGACGCGGCCGACGACGCCCGCTACGGTCCCTGACTCGGGAAGGCCGAGCTCGGCGCGGGCGGCACGGCGATCGAGTGGCGTGAAAGGGGGGAGTCCGGTCGCGATCACCCGCACCTTCTTCGAGGCGCGCAGGGCCGGGCTGCGATGACCGGCGGCGCTCGAGACCGCGACTACGGCGTCACAGAGCGACAGAAGAACCCGGTCGGCGAGCCGCGAGGAAGGGCGCGAGGCGCGCAGGTGCCAGACGTGTCGGCGCCGGGTGACGAGCGCCGCCAGGCCTCCGTAGAGGGCGGTTCGCGGCGCATCACTATGGATCAGGTCGAGATCATGTCGGCGCACCAGGGTCACGAGATGCGCCAGGGCGCGAAGCGCCGCCGTCCCGCCGGCGGCGCACCAGGGAGGCAACGGCGTCACGGCGAGGGGAATGCCGGCGGCTTCGATGTCGCGCGTCAGCGCCCCCGGTCCCGGAACGAGGACCAGGGGCTCGACCTCGCTGCCGTGGAGCGCCCGGGCCAGGTCTCGCAGGCTTCTCTGGCCGCCGCCGAAAAGATCGGCGCGCTCGCTGAGAAGTCCAACCCGGATCCTAGGCCGCGCGCCGTTCATGCAACGCCTCCTCGTAAATCGCCTCCACCCGGCGGGTCATGCGGGTGGCCCGGAATTCCGACTCGACGCGCCAGCGAGCCGCCTCGCCCAGGGCGCGGCCGCGATCGGGTCGATCGAGAATCGACAGGATCGCGCCGGCCAGGGCCGCCGGATCGCCGGGCGGAACCAGGACTCCGGTGCGCCCGTCCTCGATCACTTCCGCCAGGCCGCCGACCCGGCTGGCAATGACCGGCCGGGCGGCGTCCATCGCTTCAAGGGCCGCGAGCCCGAGTCCCTCGCGCGCGACCGACGGAACGACGACCAGATCGAAGGCGGGGAGCAGGCGGCGCACGTCGGAACGCCGGCCGAGGAACCGGACCTTCCCGGAAAGGCCCAAGGACTCGACGAGGCGTTCCAGCCGGGGGCGCTCCGGACCATCGCCGATGAAGACGACGGTTCCCGGAACGAACGAGGGGCCCAGACGGGCACAGGCGCGCAACAGGACATCCTGGCCCTTGTGCGGATTGAGACCCCCGATGCAGCCGATGACCGGAGCCGCCGACGGCTCATCGCCCAGGAGTTCCCGCGCGGCATCGCGCTCCATGACCGGGGCCGGGTCGATGCCGTTGGGGATCGTCACAAGCAGCGCCCGGGGCAGTCCGTGGACCTCGGCCGCAAACGTTTCGACGGCGCGGGAGCAGCAGACGATCCGGTTGGTGACCCGCGCCAGCAAGCGCTCGAAATGACGGTGGTGGACCCGCAGGGACGTGTCGAGCGTGTGCAGGTGATGGATCGTCGCCGGTATCCCGGCCCACACGGCCGCGGCGCGGCCGAGGGCGCCCGCGAAATACCCGTGGGAGTGCACCAGATGCGGGGTGCAAGGGCTGCGGAGAGCCCGCGCGGCGCGCAGGATGTCGGCCGGGTAGTAACTATGCAGACCGAGGATCCGGACCGGAGTTCCCCCGGCTTCGATCTCCCCGGCGAGAGGACCGCCTCGCGACAGGGCGATCACCTCAACTTGGTAACGGCGGCGGTCGGCATGCCGGACCAGGGTCTGCACCACCCGCTCCAGGCCTCCGATCTCGAGACCTTCCACCAGATGGGCGATTCGCAGGGCGCTCATCGTCTCGCCCCCCGGGCGGCGCGCGCGGCCGTCATGCCTGCGGGACCCGTCACCGGGTCCTGAAGGGGGAGATCGCGGACGGGAAACCCGCTGGCCGACGGATCGAGAAGCATTCGCGCCCGCTGCTCGTACGTGTGGGCGGCCAGCACCGCGCGTCGGCCGCTCGCGGCCACGGCGCGCCGTCGGTCCTCGTCCCGGAGCGCCGTTTCGACGGCGGCGCGCAGCTCATCGCCGCTGGAGAACCCCGAGAATTCCTGGCCGTCACGGAACAGACGCAGCACATCTCCCTGACGGTCGACCACCTGGAAAGCGCCGCAGCCGAAGATCTCGAACAGTCGCGTATTGGCCAGATCGCCCGAGACCTCCAGGGGACCGAAGGTTCCGTAGTGGATGTTGAGCGCGACGTCGGCACTCTGGTAGAGGGCGCGCCAGTCGGATGGTCGGAGCGCGCCGCCCCGAAGCATCGGCGCCAGGTGCGGGTCGCTCGCTGCACGGGCCTCCCACCCCGGCCCCCAGATGCCGACGGGAAGGCCGCGCAGAAAACGGAGCAGGATCTGTCGTTCCGGATAGCACGATCCGACGAAGACCACCCTGTCCTTGATCGCGCGGCGAGCCCGCTCGCCCTTCTCGGTGCGAGGGTGATGGACCTCGGGATCGCAGGCGAACGGGAGCCACATGGAACGGGCATGGCCGGCTTCGACGTGCCGCCGCGCGGCGTAGGAAGCGCCGAGGAAGAAAGCATCGTAGGCCGGGGCCCGCTCCAGACCGGTCTCGAACTCCGCCGGGTAATCCGAAAACCAGTTCACGCAGCGCGCGCCCTGAGCGCGCACCGCTCCGATGGTGGTGCCCGTGAGGACCATGCCCTGGTTCACCAGAACCAGGTCGGGACGGAACCTCCGCGCCGCGCAGACGAACCGGCGGTTGAGCGCCGCACGATCGAGGCGATCGAGCCCCCCGGAGCGGGCGCGCAGCCGGCCCGGCAGGAGGAAGGCGCGGTGATCGAAGCCGGTGACCTCGTGGCCCAGGCGGCGGAGAGCCGCCAAGAGGTATTCAGGCAGTGCCTCGAAGGCCGGATTGAAGGCGCCGGAGACCAGGACCCTCATGGCCGCCCCGCCGCGGTCTCCATCTCGATGGCGGCCACCGCCAGCCCGGACAGCAGCCAGAATGGCTCCATGATCCGGATCAAGAGAAAGGTGTTGGTGCCGATCGCATGCACCATGAGGCCCGCCAGCCCGGCGGTGAGACCGAGACCGAGACCGCGATGCAGCGGCTCCTTCAGATCGCGGAACAGGCGCAGGAACAGACGCGCCAGGCCGGTCAGGAGCAGGGCGAAGGCGGCGAGCCCGAGAAGCCCGAGCTCGACGAGCACCCGGAAATACTGCGCATCCAGAAAGCCATAGCCGGTGATCCCCCAGCCGGTGATCGGATGGCGCTGGAAGGCGCCGAGGGCGCTGCCCCACGATGAGATCCGCGCCGAGGAGGAGGAATCGAGATGCACGTGACCGACGGCGAGCGTGCCGTGATCCTCGCCCTGGATCGTGTAGGCGAGGCGATCCTCGATTTTTTGCGGATGCACGAGAAGCAGCACCGCCAGCGCGACGATCGCCAGGGCGGCGAGCCGGCGGCGGCCCGGGCTCAACAGCAGCAAGACGAACAGCGCCGCCGCCAGAGCCGTCCACGAGCTGCGGGACAGCGTGGCGAGCAGGGCCGGGAGGGTGCCGAGGGCCAGGAGCGCGCCGGCGCGGCGCCAGAGCCGGTCGGGAACCGTGAGGGCGAGACCGGTGGCGACGCTGAAGATGAGCACGAGATAGCCGCCCAGCGTGTTCGGCTCTCCTTCCTTGCCCTCGAAGGGCGCCGATGGACGAATCCCGGAAGGAACCTGCCAGGTGGCGTAGACGACGATCAGCGCGGCCGTGATCAACACCGCCGCCAGGAGACGACGGTACCGGCTTTCGGTGCGGACGTAGTTGACCGTGATGAAGAAGATGATGACGTACTCGAGATACTTGGACACGAAGAGCAGTCCGACGAGAGGGCGCACCCGGCCCGCCTCGATCCCCAGCAGGGTGGAGAGCAGACAGGCCGCGGTGTAGAGCGCCAGGGCGCCGTTCAGGCTGGTGCGCCGGATGGCGCCGAGATCCTTGTGGATCGCCATGCGGGCGATCCAGGCCACGCCGACCAGGAGCAGGACACAATCGTCCGTGCGGAGGGTCACCGCGCGCGAACCCTCGAGCCCGCGTCCCCCCGCTCCGCCGAGCCCGATTTCGGGTGAGAAGAGCATCGAGAGGATCAGCAGGACGAAGCCCACGTCGGCGTTGAGAAGAGTGGCCAGAAAAAGCACCACGGTCAAAGAGACGTAGAGCGGCAGCTGGATGGGGGCGTGAGCGACCCAGAGAGACAATCCGGTGACGCCGATCGTCAGGAGAACGGCCAGGAGCGCCGGGCGGGCGGGGAAACCGGTCTCCACCGCGGGCACGTGAGTCTCCTAGCGCTCGCCGCCGGCGGCCGCCCGGGGCGGAGCTTCCGGAGGTGGCTCGGCGAGACCGGGCGCCTCGGTCGACCCGGTGTGATACCGGTGGTAGATATATTGCATCTCCGGCGTGTAGGTGCTGACCTCCGCCTTGATGTCGTTGAGCACGATGCCGCGGATCGACGCACGGACGTTGTCGAGATGGCTCTTGGCGCGCTTCAGGACCGCCCGGCCGATCTTCCCAAGCTGATACACGAGGACGACCCCGTCGACCCGGGTGGAGAGGATGACCGCGTCGGTGACCGGCAACACCGGAGGAGCGTCGATGAGGATCACGTCGAAGTGCGGCGCCACCTCCACGATGAAGTCGCTGAACATGGGGGAGGCCAGAAGCTCCGAGGGATTGGGCGGCAGCGCGCCGGTGGTGAGGATGTGCAGGTTCTCCAGTCCGGCCGAGGTCAGCATCGAGCGCATGTCGCCGCGCCCCATGAACACCTCGGAGAACCGGTGCACGACCTCCTCGAGCCGGGACATGCCGAGAACGACATGGGTGAACCCGGGCTCGCGCGGTACGCCGAAGATCTTGTCCATCGATGGATTTCTGAGATCGCAGTCCCAGATCAGAGTCTTCTTGCCCATCTGGGCCATGGCCACCGCCAGGTTCGCCACCGTGGTCGATTTCCCCTCGCCCGGCGATGCCGAGGTGAAGAGGAACGTCCTGCCGGCCTTGCCGAGGCGGGCGAACTCGAGGTTGGTCCGCAGCGAGCGGAAGGCTTCGGCCACGGGTGACTGCGGCGCGAACTGGGTCGCCAGGGCGTCGAGCCTCTGGAGATGCGGGTCGGTGGCCAGGACCGGATTGCGCTGCATGATCTCGCGCCGCACGCCATCGCGATCGATATGGGGAATGACTCCGATCACCGACAGCCCGAGGTAATTCTCGACGTCCTCGATGCTGCCGATCGAGGTGTCCAGGCTCTCGGTCAGAAATGCCGCGACCAGCCCGAGCAGGAGGCCGACCATCAGTCCGATGAGGGAGCGCAGCAGCCGGCCGGGGGTGCGCACGGGTGTGGCGCGGGTCGCCGTCTCCACAATGGAGAGCTCCTGCACCTTGTCCGCTTCCTTGATGAGGGCCTCCTGGTGCTTGCGCATCAGCATCTCGTAGGCTTCGGCGTTCACCTGCACCTCACGCTGCAGCTGCAGGAGCGTCTGCTCGGTACGCGGGAAACGAGCCAGCTTGCCGTCGAGGATCTTCTTGCGCTCGAGCTGGAGGTTGAGGGCGGTCGCCGATTCGCTGTGCAGGCGCGCGGTCAGGTGATCGATCTGATCCTTGATCGACGCGATCTCCGGCGACGCGTCTTTCTGGAAGGCGAGGAGCTGGCGCTTGCGGTCCTCGAGTTTCGCCAACTCCAGTCGCAGGGAGCCGAGCCCTTCCTCGGGGAGGTCGATGAGGAGAATGTCGGGCGACGACCCCGGATCACCCGGGCGGCTGAGGAGGTCGACCAGGCCGCGCAGCGCCACCAGGCGCGCCTCGCTGCGCGCGCTCTCATCCTGGAAGAACTGGACCTCCTTCGCGTCGGGCATGCTCGCCCCCACGTTCGCTTCCTTGAAGCGCGTGAGTTTCTCCTCGGAATCCCGCATCCGCGTCGCCACCTCGGAGACCTGAGCCTCGACGAACTGGCGCGCCTCGATGGCCTGGCGGTTGCGGTCGAAGGTGTGCAGCTCGATGTAGTCCTGCATCACGGCGTTGACCAGCCCGACGGCTTCGCCGGGAGAGGCGCAGGAGCTCTTGATCTCGATCAGGCTGGTGTTCTCGACGGGCTTCGCCGCATAGCTCTGCAACACGGTGTCGACGATCGCGGAGAGCTTCGGGTCAGACAGCACGGTCTCGATCGTGGCGTCGGCCGGGATGCGCCCGAGCCGCCGGGCGGTCTTGAGCGCGACCGGCTTGCTGGTGATGATCTGCGCCTGGGTCGCGAGATCGTCTCCGGGACTCCAGGCGAAGGCCTCCAGGAACAGGCCGGTGATGCTGTCGGCCCGCGTCCACTTGACGCGCGCGCTCGCTTCGAACACGGGCTGGGTTCTGGGCGTCAGAATCAGGGTGAGCGCGCCGACGACGAGACAGCACCCGGCCACCACGCGCCAGCGGCGTCGAAGGATTCGCACATAGTCCTGGAGATTGAGATCGTACTGGGCGCTCATGTCACTTCCTGAAGTTGTCGATGATGTAGATCGATTCGATCGCTCCGAGTGCCGGGTTGATGATCGAGAACACCTCCTGCAAGGTCACGATGCCGCGTCGCGGGACGAACACGATGTCCCCCGGCTCCAGAGCGATATTGGCGTCCGGCCTTCCGGTCCGGAACATCTCCTTGAAGTCGGCGATCTTCATCTCCGGCTGCCCGTCCGGACTGCGCTTGACCACCACGACGCCCTTCATGTAGCCGCGGGGGTTGAAGCCCCCGGCCCTGGCGATCGCCTCCACGAGGCCGAGGTGTTCGAAGATGGTGACCACCCCGGGGTTGTTCACCTCGCCGAGGACGTAGACCTTCTGGTTCCCCATCGCCAGGGTGGGGATGTAGATCAGATCGCCCGCCTCGAGGCTTGGGTTGTCCGCCTCCGAATCCTGGAAGACGGCCCGGAAGAGGTTCAGATCCCGCTTCTCGCCCGAATGGCGAGAAAGATGGATCCGCATCAAATCGGCGTTCTCGCCCGGGCCGCCATGCGTCGACAGGAACGACACCAGGCGCGTCGTTCCCTGCAGCGGCCATTCGCCGGGCCCGCTGTCGATGCGCGACGTCGTGCGCACCTCGCCCATGAGGTTCACTTTGTGACCGCCGTACTTCAGGACGAGGAGCTCGATGGTGGTTTCCTTGAAAATGCCGCCGAGCTGCTTCTCGATCTCGCTCTTCACTTGAGGCGGCGTCTTGCCGGCGATCTTGAGCGAGCCGATCCCCTTGATCGGCATGAAGGCCTCGCCATCGCTCTGCACCGTCAACCGCATCTCGTCGATTCGCTGCCCGTCCCAGATGCGCAGGCTCAGGATGTCTCCGGGAGCGAAGGCGTAGTCGAGAGGGGGCGCAAGGGCGATGTCCTGCTCGGCGGTTCGTCCGAGACCGGATCCCGCCAGGGCGCACACGACAAGAATGCCGAGCGCACGCCGCAGGCGGGCCACCCTGCGGCGCCATGCGCAGCGCTGCAGCGCGCGGCGCCGTGCCGCCGCGGAGTCATCGATGTCGATCCTGCGTCCCTGGCGAAGCACGGCCACCACGCGGCCCAGGATATCCTCGCGCAGCGCCACGGCGTCGTAGCCCGGCTCATGCTCTCCCTGGAGACGGTAGACCCGGCGACCCGACTGAATCTGGATCGAGACCAGCCGGTGGGCGATCAGGTTGCCAGCGAAGCGCGCCAGGACGATCTGACCAGGCTCGGGGAGCCCCAGGAAGGGAGCGACCATGACCCGATCGCCATCGCGCAGGGTCGGGTGCATGCTCCCGCCCCGCACCGGCATCAGCGCGGTGCCGCCGAGATCGAGCAAGGCCTCCAGCACGGGCGCCGCGTCCCGATCGACGGTCTCGAGGGCGCCTGGACGCGAGCCGCTCATGCCCGGCCTCCCGCGCTCGCGACCTGGGTGACATCCGCTGCCGCCGGCGCCACACGGCGGCGGATGTGCAGGAACGGCGCCCGCGCCAGGTCGACGACCCGAGGCTCGGTGCCGTGATGCGCGTCGACAGGACTGGTGATTTCGACGCGCGGCCGGAAGTGGTTCTCGTCATTCTGGGACACCACCTGCGCCAGGTCTCCGCTGCTCAGCTCGACGAGCGCTCCGATGGGGAAGATCGGAATGGCGCGCAGGAGGGCCCGGAACAAGGTCGGGCCAAACCGCCGACCATGCCGCTCCATGACCACGGAGGTGACGTCGTGGAGATCCGTCAGTTGGTTCGCATCCGGCCCGTGGTAGTGCAGATCGACGAGGCTGGCGAGAGCGACCGCCTGGATGCGATGGTCGGGACGGGCCGCGGGAGAGGGAGGCTCCGCATCCGGGTCCAGGAGCGCGTGAACCCTGATCACGAGAGCCGGGATCTCGTTGGAAATGGAGCGGAGAACCGCGAGCAGACCCGAACTGTCGCAGCGGGAGCGCTTTGGATCGACCGTGTCCTCGAACAGCACCGGCGGAAGTTCGGCCTCGGGATCGATGCCCGCCGAGACCAGACCGGCGTCGTGACACAGGGCCAGAAGCGCGATCTCGTCAAGATCTTTTGCAGCCCCGAGCTTGGCGGCGATGCGAACCGCGATCAAGGCGGTATTCACCGAGTGCCGGCAGAGCTGGAAGCCCTCGCCCGGAGCGACCAGCGTCTGCAGGGGCTCGTCGCTCCGGCCGCGCGCCGCGACCCCTGCAGAGAGCCGGCGGAAAGCGTCGGCATCCACGGGGCGCGTGGCGCTCGCTTCACGCAGCAGGTGAGCCAGGCGGCGCGCATCTTCGGTCGCCGGGCTATGGCCCTCCGGCGCCGGCCGCACGTCGACTCCGTCGGGGATGTTCTCGGGCCGCGTCACTCGGCCGATATGCAAGGCGCGCGGCTCGACCGCGGCGGGGATCTCCGGCAGGAGCGCTGCCAGACCCGCGTGAACCAGGATCTCGCGCATGGTGCGCAGGCTGCGGTGGGCGCCCGGGAGGATCGAGACATCCTCGTAAACGGCGTGGCCCAGGAGGGCCTTGCGCCAGCCGTCCTCGCGCAGCTTCGGCAGGGTATGGTTTTCTCCGGAGCCCGCAAGCTCGAAGACCCCGGTCAATCCGGCGCACCCGGTTCCGGCGCAGTCGGCGCATCCCTTGCCGGTCGGAACGGCGAAGGCTCCTCGACGGGCCATCTGGTCGACGTCGCGGCGATGGACGCCGAAGCGCTCCGCCTGGGCCAGCGGCAGGGGACGCCATGTGAGGCACCCGCGGCAGACGGTTCGAACCAGGGTCTGCGCGAGAATCGTGACCGGCACGGAAGGTGCAGAGCCGGAGTGGAGAGCGCGAGCCACGGTGCGCGCCAGCGCTTCGGCATCGGCGGCCGGCGCCCCGGCCAGGACGAGGCACCCGGTGGAAGCGACCCGGGCGGCCAGGACGAGATCCTCGGGACCGTGCAGGCGTTCGACCAGAAGGAAGTCGGGCGCGGCCGCCCTCAGGCTCTCGGCATAAGGCCAGGCGAAGAGGGCGTCCGCGAGCCAGGCCGGATCGGGGCGAGCCTCGGCCCGAGGTCCGCCAATACGTCCTCCCTTGAGACCGCGTGCCGCCAAAGTCGCCACCAGGAGATCGAGCGTGGTGCTGCGTCCGGAGGTTGGACCACCCGAGACCAGGAGCAGACCGGTCGCGGGCTCGATCTGGTCCAGGATCAGCTCCAGGAGCGACGGTGACATCCCGATGTCGGGGAGCGTGATGGGCTTCGGCGTCGAGACCACGCCTGCAAGGCGGAGCCGGTACTCGTGTCGGCGGGGAGCCGGTCGGATCTCGAGGATGGGCGGTGGCGTCTTGGCGTTGGCCGTTCGCACAACACCCCGTGGCGCGTGCCCGAAGATCGCGGCGAGCAGGCCGAGAGCGTCCTTGGGCGCGATCGGATACGGCTGCTCGTCGCCGGCGGCCGTGATCAACGAGACCTTCAAACCGTCACGGCTCGTCAGCAGGCTCATCTCCACGTAGTCCTGCGAGTAGAGACGCGACAGAACCGACGACAACAGATCGGGCCGCGGGGCGATGCCCGGCCAGCCGCCGGC
>JBGPLZ010000084.1:0-16043 GCA_041486695.1 Acidobacteriota bacterium
CAGCTTCTCGATCAGGAACTTGCCGACCAGGGCGGCGTGCCATGACGTCCCGCAGGCGACCAGGTGGAGCTTTCGGCAATCACGGAATTCCTGATCGCTGATCTCCATCTCGTCGAGGAAGATCCGGCCGCTCTCCTGCGACACACGGCCGAGAAGGCCGGCTTCAAGCACTTCATGCTGAAGGAGATCTATGAGCAGCCGCGGGCCATCCGCGACACGCTTCTGGGCCGGGTTTCGCAGGACAGCGGCCGGATCTTCCTCGACGAGATGGAGATCAGCGATCAGGAATTCCGCGACTGCAGGAAGCTCCACCTGGTCGCCTGCGGGACGTCATGGCACGCCGCCCTGGTCGGCAAGTTCCTGATCGAGAAGCTGGCCCGCCTGCCTGTCGAGGTCGACATCGCCTCCGAGTTTCGCTACCGCGGCCCGCTCCTGGACAAGGACCACCTGGTCATGGTCATCAGCCAGTCGGGCGAGACCGCGGATACCCTCGCGGCGCAGCGCGAGGCGCGGCGCCAGGGGGTCAAGACGCTGGCGATCTGCAACGTCGTCGGCTCGATGATCACGCGCGAGGCGCAGGGCATTATCTACACCCATGCCGGGCCGGAGATCGGCGTCGCCTCGACCAAGGCTTTCACGGCGCAGATCGCGGCGCTGCAACTCTTCGCCATGCACCTCGGGCTGCTGCGCGGCCACCTGACGCCCGAAGCCTCGAAAGAATGGATCAAGGGCCTGCTCCACATCCCGACGCAGATCGAGCAGGTCCTCGCCAAGGATTCCCAGGTGGAGGAGATCGCCAAGGACCTGTTCCGCGCCCCCGACTTCCTTTACATCGGCCGCGGCGTCAATTACCCGATCGCCCTCGAAGGGGCCCTGAAGCTCAAGGAGATCTCCTATATCCATGCCGAGGGGTATCCCGCCGGCGAGATGAAGCACGGCCCGATCGCCCTCATCGATCGCAACATGCCGGTCCTCGCCCTGGCGTTCGGCGACAACCTCTACGAAAAGATGATGGCCAACATCGAGGAGGCCCGGGCCCGCGACGGCTCCATCATCATGATCACCTACGAAGGGAACGAGGAGGCCGGCCGCCGTTTCAAGCACGTGGTGACCGTGCCGCGCACCGCCGACCTGCTCACTCCGATCCTGGCGGTCATCCCCTTGCAGCTGCTCGCCTACCACATCGCCCTGCGCCGCGGCTGCGACGTCGACCAGCCGCGCAACCTCGCCAAATCCGTTACCGTCGAGTAGGCCGCCGCCGGGTCAGCCTAGCATTCCCACCGTGAGGCGCCGGAGGCGGCAACTGCCGGGCACGGGTCCGGCTCGCTGGCGCGAGCCTCCCCTCGGTTCGCCTCGCTCCCACCCACCGCGCTGAGGACCGCGCGGTGGGGCCCCGTCGCTCGGTCTCACACGGCCCGGCAGTTGCCGCCTCCGGCGCCTCACCCCGGTGATTCAGCCGATCCCCCGGCGTCATCGGGACCACTGTTCGGCGCCCCGATGGCGTCGATGAGCGATGCAGGGTCGGGAGAATGCTCTTATCGGGGAGCGGCACGCCTGCGGCTCGCGGGGCCGTGTCGGAGCGAGCCTGAGGAGCGCGCTGTTGCGCGACCAGGCGAGTGAGACCCGAGCGGCGCCGCGCGCGTAGGCCCCGTGGTACCGAGGGTGAGCTTCCAGCCACCTGGCCGTACCCGCGCGCGGCGACCGCGTGCCCCGCGAGCCGCAGGCGTGCCGCGGCGGTGTGAGATAATCTATCGATGAACGCCCTTGTCGATGACCTGAACCCGCAGCAGCGGGAGGCGGTAACGCACACCGACGGGCCGCTCCTGATCGTCGCCGGAGCGGGGTCGGGGAAGACGCGCGTCATCGTGCACCGCCTGGCCTACATTCTCGAGCGCCGGCTGGCCGACCCCGCCGAGGTGGTGGCGGTCACCTTCACCAACAAGGCCGCCGGTGAGATGAAGGAGCGGGTCGATCGCCTGGTCGGCACCGATCATGGCGGGGCGCGCGTCGCCACCTTCCACTCGTTCTGCCTGCGGCTGCTGCGGCGCCACGCCGACCGGGTCGGCTACACCAACGACTTTCTGGTCTACGACGATGCTGACCAGACCGCCCTCCTGAAGGAGTGCCTGGTCGAGCTGCAGATCGATGACAAGACGTACACGCCCCGGCAGTTTCGCCACCGGATTAGCGACGCCAAGAATCGCGGCTTCGACGCCGACGCCTTCGCCCGCGCCGCGGAGGGCTTCCAGGACGAGATGACGGGACGGATCTACGCCCTGTATCAGGCTCGGCTGCGGGCCTGCAACGCCATGGACTTCGACGATCTGATCGGACAGACCCTGCGCCTGTTCGACGCCGACGCCGATCTCGGGCGGGCGATCGCGGCGCGGGTCCGCTACCTGATGGTCGACGAGTATCAGGACACCAACCCGCCGCAGTATCGGCTGATCCGCGCCCTCGCCTCGGCCCACGGCAACGTCTGCGCCGTCGGCGACCCGGACCAGTCGATCTACCGCTTCCGCTTCGCCGACATCCGGAACATCCTGTCGTTCGAGCAGGACTTCGCCGGCACCCGGACCATCCGCCTGGAGCAGAACTACCGCTCCACCGGCAACATCCTCGAGGCGGCGAGCGCCGTCGTGCGCCACAATCGCAGCCGCATCGACAAGGAGCTCTGGTGCGAGGCAGCGGCCGGCGAGCCGCTCGATCTCCTGGTGTCGCTGGACGAGCGGCAGGAGGCCGATCGCGTCGTGCAGCGGATCACCGCCCTCCACCGCGATCACCGCCTCGAGGACGTGGCGATCCTCTACCGCACCAACGCGCAGTCCCGCTCGTTCGAGGAGGCGCTGGCGCGCGCTGCGCTGCCCTACATCGTGGTCGGCGGCACGCGCTTTTACGACCGCAAGGAGATCAAGGATGTCGTCGCCTACCTGCGGCTCATCCTCAACCCCCGTGACGACGTCAGTCTGAAGCGGATCCTCAACCTCCCGCCGCGCGACATCGGCCGCACGACGATCGACACCGTCAGCGACGTGGCGCGCAAGGACGGGAGCTCCTTGGAAGAGGGGATCCGCAAGACCATCGGCCTTCAGCTTCTGACGGGGCGGGCGGGGCGGGCCCTGCAGGGGTTTCTCGATCTGCTCGCCGATCTGCGGCGGGAGGCCGCCGCAGATCGGCCCAGCCATCTCGTGAGGACCCTCCTGTCGCGCACGGCGTTCGGCGCTTACCTCGAGAAGAGCTCGCCCGGCGACGGCGCGGCGCGGGTCGAGAATCTCGAGGAGCTGGTCAGCGCTATCGCGACGTTCGACGGCCTGGAGGGCGGCCTGCAGGCGTTTCTCGACCGCACTGCGCTCTTGTCGGATGCCGAGAACGTCCAGGGGACTTCCGGGGTGAGCCTGATGACGCTGCACGCCGCCAAGGGACTGGAATTCCCGATCGTCTTCATCGTCGGTCTCGAGGAGGATCTCTTTCCGCACGCCCGCGCGGCGGAGAACCACGACGACGTGGAGGAGGAGCGCCGGCTGTTCTACGTCGGCATGACCAGGGCCCGTATCCGCCTGATCCTCAGCCGGGCCTTGATGCGCCGGGTGTTCGGCGAGTCGCGCCCGACCGAGCCGTCCCGCTTTCTCCAGGAGGTGCCGCCGCAGCTGCTGCGCGAGATCCCCGACGAGCGCTTCCCGCGCGCGCGCGCCTTCGGACGCGACGACTCCCGGCGCGTCGTGCGCGAGCCGGACGCCGACGACGGCGCCGACGCGCGGGTCTTCGAGTCCGAGACGCCGGCCGCCGGCCCCTACAGCCTCGGGGCCAAGGTGCATCACCCGGAGTACGGCGTCGGCACGGTGATCGACATCGAGGGGAGCGGCGATCGGCAGAAGCTGACCGTGTCCTTCTCGATTTATGGATCGAAGAAGTTTCTTCCCCGCTACGCCCGCCTCGAGCGCATCTGACGGGGCGGCGCCCTGTGCCGGGGGGGTGCCGGTCCGCTTCGCGCAGTCCTCTCTGGACAATCGTGCCGGGCGGCCCCAGAATAACCGGGGTCAAACGGACCCCGAAAGGTGCTCCGATGCGATGGCGATCCATGCAGCGCTGCGCGCTTCCGATCCTCGTGGCCGCGGTCGGCCTGGCGGGGGGCGCGCCGGCCTCCGCGCAACGCTCCACCAGGGATTTGATCCGGGAAGGCGTCACGGCGCTGGAGGAATCGAGCTTCGAGCGCGCGGCGGCGCGCTTTGGTGACGCGGCCGCGATCGATGCGCGCCTGCCGGAGGCGCAGCTCGGGATCGGGCTCGCGGCGCTCGGCGCCGGGGATCGGCGCGGCGCGATCCTGGCCCTGCGCCGCGCCGCCGCAACCTCCCACGACGCACCCGAAGTGAGCTACGCCCTCGGCATCGCACACTTCCTCGACAGGCAATCGCGCCGGGCGCTCGACGAGCTGCGCGCCGCCACGGCCGATCGCTACTTTCTCGAAGCGCGCTACGCCGCGGGGATCGTGGCGGCGACGCGCGGCGACCCGGCCGGCGCGGAGGCCGAGCTGCGCGAGGCGTTACGGATCGACGCCAACCATGCCGCGACGCGCTACCAGCTCGGCGCGCTTCGGGCGCGCGCCGGCGATCTCGATGGCGCGCTCGTCGAGCTCGATCGGGCGCTGGCGATCGACCCCCTCATCCTGGACGCGCGGCCCGAGGACCCGCTGATCTTCGCCCGGCGCTCGGTGCGCTCGACCGCGGCGGGGAGCAGCTTCGATCTGCCGCTCCCGGTGCTGCGTCCCGCCCTCGGCTGGGCGCGGGCCCGGCCCGCGACTCCCGGCGCCACGATCCCCGACTGGTATCTCTTCTACCAGATGGCGCAGAGCCTCGGGAGCGCCGGCCAGTGGCGCGGGTCGGTCGAGATGCTCGAGCGCGCGCTCGCCCTCGACGATCGCTCGCAGACGGGAACCATCGTCGCCGATCGGCTGGTCGACTACTGTCCGCACCTCCTGCTGGCGGAGGCCTATCAGCGCCTGGGTAATGACCGCGAGGCCTCGCTGCACCTGGGCATCGCCAGGTATGAAGGTGGAGCCCCGGCCGACAGCCTGCGAGCCCTCGAGATTCTCATCCTCAAGGATCGGCTGCGCCCGCGAATCATCCTGCAACCGCTGCCGGATCGGACCACGGATGAAACGGTGACGGTGCGGGGGCTGATCCTCGCCGATGAGCCGGTGCAGCGCGTCGAGGTGGGCGGCCGGGAGGCGGTTCTGCGGCCGGCCACGAGCACCGAGATCGGCGCGATCCTGCCACCCGGCGCGCCGGCCGCCCCACGCGAGCCCGCCCTGTGCATCCTCTTCGAGGTCGCGACCTACCGGTTGCCGGCTCTCGGACCCAACCACATCACCATCGAACCGTCGTTCCAAAACCCGGCGCGCAACGATGACCGGCTCGACGTCCTGGTCGTCCGGCTGCCGCCGCCCGTCTCCACGCCGGCGACACCCCCCGGCGACGCGGGCGGCGCTTCGAACCGGACGCCATCCGGTGCGCCGTGAACGCGGCCCGGCCCCCGGGCTCTCCGACCTTTCGGACCGCCCTGGTCGAGAGCGGGAAGAACGGGGGTGCGCTGCCGCCGCGCCGGGTCGGGCCGGCCCTCTTGACCTCCCTCCTGGCTCACGCTCTTCTCGGGCTGGGGCTCGTCGTGTTCGCGCTGCTGTCGATTGGGCCGGTTTCGCCGCCGCCGATCACCGTGCGCTTCTTCGCCGCCGCGCCCGCCGCGCCGAAGCTGGCGCCGCTGCGCGAGAAACCCGAGCCGCTTCGGATCAAACCGCAGCCGCCCGTCCTCGCCAGGCGCGCGGCGGAGTCGCCGATCCCGGCCCTGCTCCTGCCGCCCCCGCCCCGCCCTGCGGCGACGCCGCAGCGGCGGGTCGATCCTCCGCCCCTCAAGGTCGAGACCGCCGGTCTGCCAATCCGGCTGGCGGAGAGCGCTCCGGAGCTCCGGGTGCGCGACGCCGCTCCTCCGACGCCTCGATCCGCGACTCCTTCCCTGGAAAGAGTGAACGCCCTGCCGGCGATCCCCGCCGGGAGCGGACCGGAGCCGGACCTCGTCTTCCTGAAACCGGGCAGGGCGCGGCCCCATGGGGCCGGGGGCGGGATCGCCGGGGTCGGCGACGGCCTCCCGTCCCTGCCCGGCGTCGGGGCCGGGTCGACCGGACGTGCCGCCGCGAGCGGGCGCGCAACGCCGCCCGGCGGCAGCCGGGGCCCGGAGCTCGGCACCGAAGGGACATTCACGACCATCGACAGCGGCGCCGCCGCCCTCGGTCGACGCTACGGAGCGGCGCTCATCGAAGCGGCGCGTCTGGGGCAGCGCACCAGCGAAGGAGCCCGCTACAGTCTCCTGGTGCCGGGACTGAGCGAGGCCTACCGGCAGGTCGCGCTCCGGGGCGCGTGGCGCACCGCGCATCCGGAGGCGGACGGTCTCGCCTCCGCTCAGGTGGATCGCGACGCGATCGCGATTCATTACGATGATGGGACGCTGCATGTGGTCGTGCCGACGGGCGATGGCCTGGTCGCCCTGTATGTGTCCACCGGCGGCGGGAAGGGCGCGCCGCGCAGCAAGGTCCACGAGGCGGAGCGTGCCCTGCGGGCCTTGCAGCGCCTGGCCCAGATCCGGGGGTCGTGAGGAGCGCATGCGACAGAATGGTTTTGCGTTGATGCGCCGGGTGAGCGCTTCGAGCCCCGCGCCGTCGATCGGTCTTTGGTTGATGGTGTTCTGCGCGGTGGCCATGGCGCCTCCGGTCTCGGCCGGCCCCGCCGAGACCGTTGGGTCCGCCGAAGCCGGACCCGCCGGGGCCGGCGTGAAGAAGCCGGGGCCGGCGGCCCAGGCAGGTCGCGGAGAGACCGCCGATCTGGCTTCGCTCCGAAACGACGCCATCGCCGCCTACAATCGCCAGGACTATGCCCAGGCCGCCAGCTTCGCCGCCGGCTACGTCGAGCGCGCGCGCGCCGAGGGCCGCACCGGTCGCGAGTTTGCCGCCGTCGCCTTCATCCTCGGCCACGCCCGTTACGAGGAGGAAACGAAGCGTGGCCTCGCATCCGCCGCCGAATACCGCGCCCAGATCGTCCTGCCCATCGAGGAGAGCCTGCGGATCCTGCAGGACGACGCCATCTTCAAGAACATGCTCCTCGGCAACGCCTACTACGCGCTCTGGTTGAAGAGCGGCCGCCGGGACACCGACGCCGAAGGCCGCGCCCACTGGTCTTTGCTCAAGTCGATCCTGCTGCGCGAGGAGGAGGCACGCGATCGAGCCAAGGATTCGCCCGAGTACGATCTCTTCGCCCGCCATCTGCTGTTCTATCTGGAGCGCTGTCTCGACTTGGCGCGCGACTCGGCCAATCCCGACATCTACATCCAGAGGATCCGGACGGCCGCGCCGTGGGGGTTCACCACCGCCTACGATGCCCGCTTCTGGCAGATCTACGACCTCACCTACTTCGACGGCGGCAACCTGCAGGCGGGAGTGCTCTGGCAGCGGGGGCTCGACGCCATGCACGATCCCAAGGCCGAGGTCGATGCGGTCCTCGCGACCTTCGGACAGGCGGCGTCGCGGACGCGCCAGCGCAAGGCCCGCGCCGAAATTTACCGACAGATGGCCGATTTCGTTTCGACCCTGGATGAGCCCGCGCGCCGGTCGCAGACCGCCGAGCTCGCCCGCAAGGCGTACGAGCTCGCCCCGGAGGATGCGGAGATCCGACGCCTGTTCGGGTCGGCCCTTCACCTGCTGTCCTACGGGGCCTACGCCAGCGGCAAGTTCGAGGAGGCTCTGCGTCAGGCCCAGGACGCCACCCGTTTCGAATGGGACGGCATGGAGACCGCCTGTTTCGATCTGTCACGGGCCGCTGCCGAGATGGGGCAGGAAACCGACGCCTTGACTCAGGGCGAGCGGGCCTACCGGATGGCCAAAGTGCGGGCGACCGGACCCGCCTTGCAGCCGTTCGCCCAGAACTACGTCAACATCCTGCGGCAATTCGGCCAGGACGCCATGGCCGCGCGGGTCCTTCACGACGAAGCCGCCCTGGGGGTGCGTTGATGTCGCCGATTCGCCGGCCACCGGCCGAGGGCATTGTTTCGGGCCTGCTCGTCCTCGGGCTCGCAGCGTCGGCCCTGCCCGGGCCGATCGCGGCAGCGGCCAGCTCGTCGGGTCCGAAGCCGCCGCGCGCCGCCAAGCCCGCCGGCAGGACCGCGGCCAGGCCGGAGGCAACGCCCTCGCCGACCCCCGCGCCGGTCCCGGTCGAGGCGCCTCCGATCGATCCCGGCGCCGCGCTTTTGCGCTCGGCCGGGCGCTACAACGACATCCTCCGCGACGCTTTGCCGCTCCTGGTGAGTCCCGGGGACGCCGCCACGCTGCGGGCCGCCCTCGCCGACGGCCGGCGCGCGGTGGCGGAGATCGATCGCCTGTCGGCCAACGCGGCGATCTTCCAAATCGCCGACCACGATCGTCAGGCGCTGCAGGACCTCGCCGCCGAGGCCCATCTGCACCTCGCCCTGTTCGAGACGCACGGCCTCGAGTTCGACCGGGCGCGTCAGGAGATCGCCCGCGCCCTGGCGCTCTCGGACCGGCTGCAGGACCCCGATCTGCGGACGGAATGGCTTGCCCTGCAGGAGGGCGGTCCGGGACAGGGGCTGATGACGCGTTATCAGCTGCTCACCATCCCCGAATTCGAGGCGGCGCTGCAAGGGCTGTGGTCAAGGGCCCGGGTCGTCCCGTTCGAAGTGATTGGCTTCGAGACCGCGGCTCTGCAATCGATCGACCTGGCCCGTGTCCCGGCGGCCGACCCGGGGAGCTTCGAGGATCTCCTGGTTTCACGGGGCGCCGCCGCGCTGCGCGATGCCCTGCAGCGGGGCAAGCGCCAGGCCGAGATTCCTCTCCCGGCCGGTCTCTACCATCTGCGCGGCGGCGCGCATGTCGACCTCGACCGGACGTTCCTCGTTCCCGAGCTGTCGGAAGTCGATCCCGTCGTGATCGATCGCGCCCGCTTCAGCCTGACCCTCCTTCCGAAGCCGGGCGCCTACGGGCCACGCTTCTTCCTGAACGGGATCGAGGCCGCCGACCTGTCGACGATGGCGTACGGCGTTTACCGCGTGAAGGTCGATCCCGGCACCTACCCCGCGGCGCCCGAGGTCCTGCGGTTCGCCGCCGGTGAGGGCCCCCCCGAAAAGAG
This sequence comes from Acidobacteriota bacterium, assembly GCA_041486695.1. Taxonomy (GTDB): domain Bacteria; phylum Acidobacteriota; class Polarisedimenticolia; order Gp22-AA2; family Gp22-AA2; genus JBGPLZ01. The sequence goes on from JBGPLZ010000084.1 coordinate 9,183, forward strand.
CCAAGAAATCTGGACCATCTATGTTCCCGCCGGATCGTCGTTCACCCTGCCGCTCGACAAGGCCTCGCTCACCCAGCGAATGTTCCACCGGTAGCCGTTCCTCATGAGCGGCTTTCCGGACGAGCGGATCGAGCCTCGATGAGCGGCCGGCGCACCGAGCGGTCGATCGCGGCCACCTTGTTAGTTGCCTACGCCTGGTTTTACCAGGGCGGCGGCTGGAACCAGAACAGCCGGTTCGACCAGGTGCGCGCCGTGGTCGAATCGGGCCGGCTGTCGATCGATGACTATCTCACCTACGCGCCCTCCACCGTCGATGGCCGGACCGTGGCGCGCCGGCTGCCGCGCGCCGAGGCGGCGAAGGCGGTTGCCACGGCCTCCGCCGCGCTCGCCCGCCCGGTCACCAACACCGGCGACACCTCGACCTTCGCCGACCGGACCTATCCCAACAAGCCGCCCGGCGCCACCTTTCTCGCCGTCCCGGCTTACCTGGCGATCGCTGCTTACGAGTCGCTGGCGCGGATCGACCCGGACGGTTTCTGGGCCGGGAACCTCAACCTCTATCTGACGACCGTCCTGTCGATCGGAGTCCTGGCCGCTCTGGGAGGCGTGCTGTTCTTCCGGGCCTCGCGGAGCCTCTTCCCCGAAACGGCGATAGCCGATCACGCGCGCTCGACGCTCGCCTTCGGCCTCGGCACGCTGTACTTTCCCTTCTCGACGCTCCTGTTCGACCACGTGCCGGTGGCCGTCTTGTCGCTGCTCGCCTTCGCGCTGCTGCGCACTGGCGCGGCGATGGGCGGGCGGGCCGCGGCCGGGCGTCTGGTGGCGGCCGGGGCCGCGATCGGAATGGCGGTCCTGTGCAACTACGCCGCGGTCCTGATCGCCGCGCCGCTGATGATCTACGCGATCGCCGTCTGCCGAGCGCGCCGGCGGGTGTTTCTCGTCGTCGCGGGAGGACTGCCGGCCGCGCTCGCTCTCGGCTGGTACCAGGCGGCCTGCTTCGGCAGCCCCCTGGCGCTCGCCACCAGCTTTCAGTCGGGGCTGTTCACGACGACGGGCGCGCGCTGGCTCGGGGTGTTCAATCCGCCCCGGCCGGAGATCATCGTGCGGCTCCTGGTTGATCCCTACCGCGGGCTCTTCATCTCATCCCCGATCCTGCTCCTGGGGGTCTACGGTCTCTGGCGGATGACCGGGACCCGGTCGACCCGGATCGAGGCCGCGCTGTTCGCGTCGATCGCCACCGCCTTCCTGCTGATGAATGCCTCCTTCAACGGCTGGCACGGCGGCTATTCGTTCGGGCCCCGCTATCTGATCCCCGCCCTGCCGTTCCTCGCCTTGCCGCTCGCGCCGGTGCTGGCGCGTCTCAGACGGACCGGATCGTGCCTGATGGTGATCTCCGCGGCCCTGATATTGCTGGCCACGGCGGTCGACCCGCAAGCACCGTTCGATATCCCGAATCCCTGGACCGGCTATATCGTCCCACTCGCGACCGGGGGCTCGGTGCCGCGGCCGCCGCACCAGATCGAAGGGCCGGTGTCCGCCAACCCCCAGGGGACGAGCGAGAAGTTCGGGTTCGATCTGTTTCGCCCCGGCTCGGAGCAGACGGCGTGGAATTCCTTCAACCTCGGAGAGATCCTCTGGCCCGGCAGCGCCATGAGCCTGCTGCCGCTGCTCGTGGCGCTGGGATTTGGAGCCCGGGCGATCCTGGCGCGGACGGAACCGCGGCGCCCCGGGACGCCGGCCGCGCCCATCCGTCGCGCGTGAAGTCCCGGGGGCAGCTCAGGTCAGAAACGCAGCGACAGGCAGCTCAGCCCGCCGTCCATCTTGCGAAATTCGGAGACCTCCACGGCGACCACCGCGTATCCGAGGCCTTCGAGGGCTGCCTGGAATCTCGGGTACCCCGCCGCCATGATCACCCGGTCATTGACCCTGACGCAATTGGCCGCATACTCCTCGCCCGCGGCCACGACGATGCGATCGCAACCGGCGAATTCCTTCCGATCCGCGAGCGCCTCGATGAGCGCCAGCCGGCGATCTCCCAGAGACGCCACGCCGCTCTTCAGATGGAGGATCCCCCTGGTCGCCCGAACGTCGACGAAGGAGGTCGTGAACCCTTCCTGCTGCAGAAGAAGCGCCAGCTGACGGGCGCCCTCGTCGTTCGTCCGCAGGGAGATCCCGATGAAGAAGTGCCTCCCCGCCCGGCACACGTCGCCTCCATCCACGGTGCCGGGCGATTCGATCGCCTTCAACGACCGAAAATGCCCGGCAAGCGCCTCCCGGATGAGGGCGACCTCCCCGCGACGGCTGACGGCGCCGGGCCGGGTGAGGATCGCGCCACCCTCGGTGAGCACGGCGGCATCCTCGACGAAGGTGGAGTCCGGGTGGCGTTCGTCGGCCTCAAGTTGGAACACCTCCAGCCCGCACGACTGCAGCGCACGGACATAGCGGTCGTGCTGCTCGAGGGCTTTCTCGAGCCGCGGCGCGCCGAGATTCGCCGTCGTCAGACCTGCGACGAAGTTCGCTCCCGGCCGGCGCACGATCGCCTTCGTCAATATCTCCGTCTCCCGGATCGGCACGTCCCCCTCACTCGCTCGTGGTGGGATCGATGACGCTGCGGACCCGCGAGACCCGGTTCGCCGGGAAGCCACCCTCCTTCGCGTGCCTGCGTATCGTCGCCTCATCGGGTGCCACGTAGACACAGTAGATCTTGTCGTCCGTGACATAGCTCTGGACCCACTGAATCTGCGGCCCGATCGATTTCAATACACTGCACGATTTCTGTGCGATTGCCTGCAGCTGCTGGGGCGACAAGCCGCCCGCGCCTGGAATCTCCCGCTCGATCACGAACTTGGGCATGGCGATCCTCCCTTTGAGTGAATCACGATGGACGTCATCGAAATCGATCCGGCCGTCACTTTGTCGTTGAAGAAATCGACCTGGTCGCCCCCGTCCCGGAGCGCCAGGGCATACAACAGCGGCAGGTAGTGCTCGGGGGTCGGAACCGCCCGGCTTGCGTCCGGCCCGAGCGCCGCGTAATCGACGAGGGCGGAACGGTCGCCCGAGCGGATCCGTCTCTTGAGCTCGTCGTTGAAGCGCACCGCCCAGTCGTAGCCGTCGGTGCGATCAAAATCAATCAGCCTCAAATTGTGCACCATGTTGCCGCTGCCGAGGACCAGCACGCCCTGCTCGCGCAGGGGCGCCAGCTGCCTGGCCAGCGCGTCGTGGAACGAGGCCGGTCGGAACGTATCCAGGCTGAGCTGCACGACAGGGACGTCCGCCTTCGGATACATCGCGCCAAGGACGCTCCAGGAGCCATGGTCGAGCCCGCGCTCTTTGTCGAGACCGATCGGGGCACTATGGGCGAGCCCGGCCGTCGTGCGGGCGAGATTCGGATCACCCGGTGCAGGATAGCGTACCGCGAAGAGCTCCGGCGGGAACCCGTAGAAATCGTGCATCGTCTCCGGTCGTTCGGAGGCCGTGACGAAGACGCCGCGCGTCTCCCAATGGGCCGAGATGCAGAGCACCGCCTTCGGTCTCGGCAGCTTCCGCGCCACCTCGGCCCAGCCCCGCCGGAACTCGGTCTCTTTGATCGCATTCATCGGCGAGCCATGCCCGACGAAGAGCGCGGGCATCCTCCCCGTCGACGTGGGCGCCCGATCCGCGGCATTCACGCGGAGGGCTCCCGGTCCGATCCGGTCGATTGGCCCAGCTGCGGGCGGTCGTCAGCCACCGCCACACCGCCAGGCGAAGATTCGACTCTCCGGCCGATCGATCGCCAGACAAAAAGCCCCATCGGCCGAGCGGAACAGCGCGAGCTGCTCGCGGTCGCGCGGCCGGCCCGGAAAAATGCGGCTCAGCTCGACCGGCCACCCGGGGCCCGCCCGCCAGGGACGGTTGACACCCGAGCGACGAGCTTCCGCGAGCGTCATCGGCGCCATCGTCGCGGTGATTCCGTCCGCCGTCCCCGCCGGCAGATCGAACGCCAGCCACTGCGCATGGGTGTCGACGGCATGAATCAGTCGGATCGCGACCGCGGACGCGGGTACGAACGCGGGGAGCCACCCCTGTGCAGCGGCCCCGTCAGCCGCCGCGTCGGAATAGGTCGCGTAGGTGCGGGCTCGGAATTCGACGAACTCGCACCCCAGTCGTGTCATGGGAAACAGGATCACGACCAGAAAGGTCACCGTCGCCACCCGGCCCCACCGCGTCCTGAATGACATCAGCCGGCTCGCGTCCCGTCCGGCACCGGGCGCTCCGGAACGGCCAGCGCGGGCATGAGACCATCCGCCCAGCCGAGATCGAACAGCATACCCTCGGAGACCCGCCCCATCATCCGCCTGGGCTCGAGATTGACCACGAACATCGCCTGCCTCCCCCGGATTTCGCGCGGGTCCTGCCGCTCCTGCCTCATCCCTGCCAGAATCGAACGCGTGTGGTCTCCAAGATTCACGATCAGCTCGACGAGCTTATCGGATCCGGGGACCTCACGCACATCCTCGATCGTGCCCACGCGGATATCCAGCCGCTCGAGATCCGCGAGCGTGATCGCAGGCTTCACCGGGGCCGGTTTCATTTCATGCGACATCGCCACCCCCATCCTGACCTGTCTGAACTCCCATTCCCAGAACAGACCTTCCTCCGGGTGAACCACGGTTCCTCTTCGCGCGAAGCCCAGCTTCTCGAGAATCCTGGTCGACGCGTTCGACTCGGGCAGGGTCTGTGCCGTCAGGTTCCGACGATCCGATCGTCGCTCAGCAGGAGAGCCCGCGCCCCGGGAGGCACGACGGCCGGCTCGTAATCAGGCCCCGCGAACTCGCGCACCGCATCTGCGATGCCCGTGAAGATCTCCGTCTCGAGGAGCGTCCCGCCGGGCCTCGGGCTGCGCCGGCTTCTCACAACCACCGCCGGACACGGTTCTTGTAGGTCGCATACACGGCGCCGAAGGTCCTCTCGAGCACCGCCTCCTCGGCGCGAATGATCACGACGTCGATGACGACGGCAAACACCGGGATCACCACGAAGGGCGACGCAGATCCTAGCATCACCCCGATGCCGATGAGCCCGCCGGCCATTCCCAGGTAAATGGGGTTTCTGCTCCAGCGATACGGCCCCTCGAGAACCAGCGTCGAGGACTCTCTGAACGGCTTGATGGTCGTGCCGGCCCTGCGGAACAACACGACCCCCCAGGCGACGAGCGCGAGCGCCAGGACCAGGATCGGAGCTCCGATGTACCGGAGCGGAGAGCGGACGACCTGCTCCCCCGGCAGAAGGAGGTGAAGGCAGATCATGAGGCTCAAGGCCCCGAGCAGGTAGACCGGGGGAAGAATGCGACGCTTACCCGCGACGTCGTCGCTCATCACCTTCTCGTATTGCGGCCCAACGCTCGGCATGATCCGCGGCGCGCCCGGGCGGGCGCCCATCTGCCGGCGCCGGTCTGGGTGGCCATGCGGTCCCACCGATGAACGTCGCTTGCCACGACGAACGTCCGGCGATCAACAACAGGATAGCCTGAATCGACACTCCGATCGCCCTGTCGCAAATCAGCGCCGTGACGACCATGATTGCGGCCGTGCGGAGACCTGCAAACCCGACAACCAGGTCGGTCGGCAGCTCCGGCTGATCGGTGGCCGGGGACGTGGTGGCACCATGGACTACCTTCGGCGTGCGCCCCGCCAAAGCATGAATGCCACGCCGCCCGCCACCACGAACGCAACCGCGCTCACCCACATCGGAATGAATCTGTCCGCTACAGTCACTTGGACGCCGAAGATCAACCGAAGAAGATGCGCGAGCGACACAACGACCAGAAGAACCGTGGCCAAGAGATTCGCAGGTTTCATGATGACGAGTCATCCTCCTTTCGGTACCGCCGCCGTCTGACGTCTGGCTAATCTGCGGTGCGCGAACGCCGCCGCGATTCCGCCGTGAGCCTGCCACGCGCCGGCAGCTTGAGCTGATGTAATGGACTCCTCCCGCGACTCACGCGGCCTCGGATGTGCCAGAGTCGCCTTGCGTCGCTGAACGCTCAGAGAAGGAGGAGCCCTGCATGGAATCTACCACCATCGCAGTCGATGTGGCCAAGGAAGTTCTCGAAGTGGCCGTGTCGGTCCGGCCCGGCCAGGTCAGCCAGCAGAAGCGGCTGTCGCGCACCGCCTTCATGAAGTTCTGCACCGACCAGCCGCTGGCCATCGTTCTCCTCGAAGCCTGCGGCTCGGCGCACTACTGGGGCCGCCCGCTCCAGACCCTCGGCCACCGCGTCGTCCTGCTCCCGCCCCATGCCACCCGGCCCTACGTCTTCCGCAATAAGACCGACCGCACCGACACCCGGGGGTTGCTCGAGGCCTACCGCAACGAGGACATCCACCCCGTCCCCGTGAAGTCCGTCTCCCAGCAGCGCCCTGCACCGCCTGCGCTCCACCTGGCTGGCGGCCCGCACCGCACACCTCAACACCGTCCGCGGCCTGCTGCGCGAGTTCGGCTGCACCATCCCCGTCGGGGCTCACCACGTCCTCCCCAGGACCTGGGACCTGCTCGCCGATCCTGATTCCAGTCTGCCCGACGCGCTCCGGCCCGCTTTGGCGGAGGCCTGCACCGAGATCCGTCAGTTGGAGGACCGCGTCCAGCTCGTTGAACACCAGCTCGAAGCTCTCGCCGATCAGACCCCCGCTGTCGCCCGGCTGCGCTCCATCCCCGGTGTCGGCCTCATCACCGCCACCGCCCTGGTCGCCTTCGTCGGCGACGTCCAGCGCTTCCCCTCCGCCCGTCACTTCGCCAGCTACCTCGGCCTGACGCCGCGCGAGCACTCCAGTGGTCTCATCCGCCGGCTCGGATCCATCAGCAAGCGTGGCGACGTCTATCTCCGCA
>JBGPLZ010000085.1:0-15680 GCA_041486695.1 Acidobacteriota bacterium
GCGGCTGTTCACGGTGCAGGTGGATGCGGCGGGCGGCGAGCCCGGCTTCGTGGCGCTTGCCCGGCTCGGCGGGAAGGTCACTCTCTATACCGACCCGGAGCGCTGCGACGCCGGGTTGCTCGCCAGGGTGGCGGTTCAGCTGCTCGCCCTGGGGGCACCGAGGGAGCGCGACATCGAGCTGCGCGGCCTGCCGAGAAATCTGCTCACCGCGCCCGGTCCGATCCGGGGCCGGGCCCTGATGGGGTTGCCCGAGGCCGATAGGCTCGGGCGAGCGGCGCCGCCGTCACCCAGTAGTGCGCGGCCGCCGTCACTCAGTGGTGCGCCGCCGCCTCCTTCCCCTCGCGCAGGCTCTTCTGGGCGGCGATGATTTTCGGCTGGAGGTGCGAGGGCACCTCCTCGTAATGCGACAGCTTCATCCTGTAAGAGCCCCGCCCGCCGGTGATCGACTTGAGGGTCGAAGCATAGGACAGCATCTCGGCGAACGGCACTTGCGCCCGGATCGCCTGGGCCGACCCTTCGGATTCCATCCCCTGAACCCGGCCTCGGCGCGAGTTCAGATCGCCCATCAGGTCGCCCATGAACTGCTCGGGGGCGTGGATGGCGACCTCCATGATCGGCTCCAGGAGGGTGGCGCCGGCCTCTTCCATCGCCTTCTTGAACGCCAGGGAGCCGGCGACCTTGAAGGCGATGTCCGACGAGTCGACGTCGTGGTAGGAGCCGTCGAAGAGCACGACCCGGAAATCGACCACCGGGAACCCGGCCAGAAAGCCGTGCGTGCGCGCCTCCTGGATTCCCTTCTCGACGGACGGAATGAAGTTCTTCGGAATGGAGCCGCCGTGGGTGTCGTCCTCGAACTCGAAGCCGGCCCCGCGCGCCAGCGGCTCGAGACGGATCCAGCAGTCGCCGAACTGTCCGTGACCGCCCGTCTGCTTCTTGTGCTTTCCCTGGGCCTCGGCTTTCCTCTTGATCGTCTCGAAGTAGGGGATCTTCGGAGGGTGGAGGATCGCCTCGACGCCGAACCTCCTCTTCATCTTGGACACCGCGACCTCGACGTGCAGGTCGCTGGTGCCCGACAGAAGCATCTCGTGAGTCTGCGGATCACGCCGGAACTGCAGCGTCGGGTCCTCTTCCAGCAGGCGATGCAGGACCGAGGAGATCTTTTCCTCGTCGCCACGCGACTTCGGCTCGAGCGCGAACGAGATCGACGGCTCCGGATAGGAAATCGTCGGATAGACGATCGGGTGGGTCTTGTCGGCGAGGGTGTCGCCGGTGCCCGTCTCTTTCAGCTTCGGGACGGCCACCAGATCTCCCGCGTACGCCTCCGGGGTCGGATGGGATTCCTTGCCCTGAAGCTCCAGAATGGATCCGAGCCGCTCGGGCAGATCGCGGCTGACGTTATGAATCGTCGTATCGGAATGCAGGACGCCCGAATAGACCCTCAGGAGCGAGATCTTGCCGGCATAGGGATCGGCGATGGTCTTGAACACGAAGGCCGAGTAGGGCTCCTCGGCGGAGCCCTGGCGCGTCGCGGGCGCGTGGGTCTTCGGATCCTCGGCGGCGTAGGGAGCCCGCTCCGCCGGATGCGGCAGCAGGGCGACCAGGGCATCGAGCAGGGGATGGATGCCGATGTTGTGCAGGGCCGAGGCGCACAGCACCGGGACGATGCGGCGCTCCTTGACGCCACGCGCCAGGCCGGCCTGGAGGGCCTCCTGCGGCAGTTCGCCCTTGTCAAAAAAGATCTCCATCAGCTTGTCATCGACCTCGGCGACCATTTCCATGAGGCTCCCGCGCGCCTCCCGCACCGCATCCACGATGTCCGCCGGAGGGTCGGTCACCTGGTGCTTGCCACTCTCGTCCCCGGTGTAGATGTAGCCCTTGCCGGTCAGCAGATCGACCACGCCCGAGAAACTCTTGCCCGCCCCGATCGGCCACTGGATCGGCACCGCCTGGCGCCCGAAGGCCTTGCGGATCGATTCCACCGCGCGGGGGAAGGAGGCGTTGTCGCGATCCATCTTGTTCACGACGATCAGGCGCGGGAGGCTGAACTCATCGGCGAAGCTCCAGGTCTCCTCGGTCTCCACCTCAACGCCGGCCACACCATCGATAACGACCAGCGCGCCGTCCGCCACCCGCAGCGCCGCCTTGGCGTCCGCGATGAAGGCGCCGTAGCCGGGGGTGTCGAGGAGATTCAGCTTGGTCTTCTTCCAATCGAGGTGGGCCAGGGCGGTGGCGATCGACACCTTGCGGGCGATCTCTTCCTCGTCGTAATCGGTGACGGTGGTGCCTTGATCGACCTTGCCAAAGCGGTTGACGGTGCCCGAGCTGAACAGGAGTGCGGAGGTCAGGGAGGTCTTGCCGGAGGAGCCGTGGCCGATGAGGGCCAGGTTACGGATGGCGGCGATGTCATGGACCTTCATACGAGGGGTTCCCTCCGGGCGGTACCCGAACGGACACCGCGCCGGCTACTTGCCGGACTTCATCTCGTCGTAAACCTTCTGGACCATCCCCTTGACGACGGGGCAGCGCGGATCGTTGACGTAGCACCGCGCCAGAGTGTCATTCTTGCATCCACAGGTGCACAACTCGCTGTTCACTCTTTGTAGGAGCCTTTCCTTCTGCCTCGGCTTCAGGGCCGCGAGATCGATCCCCGGCAGGTCGGTGAAATAGTTCGCCACGGCGACGATTGGCGCCGTGTTCGTCGGGGCAGGGACGCCCTTGACGGCGCCCGTCGCCTGCTCGGGGGAGAACTCCGGCTCGGAGGCAGGGGGAGCGGAGTCGTCGTGCCTGGGCGTGGCGCCCGGGCCGGGTGTCGGCGCCCCCTGGAGGGTCTGATTGGTCGCCAGCGGCGCCGTGGAGGCATCCGGCTTCGCGGCGCAGAAGCTCAGGGCGAGACAGCCTGCCAGCAAGAGGACGAAGAGGCCGAGACGACCGGTCTGCAATTGAGATCTCCTTTTCCACCCTCGTGATGAAATCAATGTCGTCGGAGTCTAGCCCCGCCCCGCGGTCAAGTCAAGCCGTCCGGCGCCACCTGCTCGCCTCAAATCCGCGCCCCGCGGGCGCCGCGGAGGCGCGCTCCGCCTGGCGTATAATCGCCTTCGATGACTCCTTCGACGCCGACGCCGTCCGTGCAGCGGGACCTCCTGCTACTGCTGCGGGACGAGCGGCCGCGCGAGGCGGCAGCCGTTGAGATCGAAGCCGCGCTCCGACAATTCGAATGCGGTGGATATCTCCACGATCGGTGGGCCCGGGCCGGCCGGTTGGCGGAACTTCCTCCTGCGTGGGCCGCGGCTCTCGCCCGCGTGCACCGCAAGACGGCCATCGACAATCTGGCCGCGCTGGGCGAACTCAAGTCGGTCCTGCCGCTCCTCGAGGAAGAGCGGGTGCCCTTCCTGCTCCTCAAGGGCGGAGCGTACCTGGCGGATCTGTATGACGATCCAGGCTGCCGCGCCCTGACCGACATCGATCTTCTCATCCGGCCCGCCGACGCCGGCCGCCTGGCGCGCCGGCTGACGAGGGACGGCTTCGCGGGGGAAAGCCTGCCCCGGTCCCGCAAATTCGAGATGTGGCGCCCGCGTCCGGGCGAGGTGCGCCTCGAGTTCCACTGGTGGATCGGCCTGGCGCGCCGGTTCCATTTCTCGCAGGAGGATCTCTGGAGCCGCTCCGTGCCCTGCCAGCTCGAAGGGCTCACTATGCGGCGGCTCGCCCCGGAAGATGCCCTCCTCTTCCATGTGGCGCATCAGGCGGATCATTACTTCGGCCCCTCCCTGAAATGGTTCCTCGATTTGCGCCAGATGTTCCGCCGCTGGGACCTCGATCCGGCCGTGGTCGGCGCGCGCGCCGCGACCTGCGGGGTCCGCACTCCTCTGGCGCTGGCCCTCGAGCAGCTGGAGCGCCTGTTCCCCGGGGAGGTGCCGGTAGGGGTGCGGGCCAAGGTCGGCGGCCTCGGGAAGGCGCGCCGGTTGCTGCTTCGTCCGTACCTGTCGCGCGACACGCTGCTCCTGTTCGACCTTCCGCCACCGCGGAGTCCGGGGCGCTATGTCCTCAGGCTGCTCCTCGTCGACCGTAAGGCGGACATAGCCGCCCTGGCGCTCGAGGGATGTTTACGTCCCTTGACACTGAAGGTCGACCGCCTCCTCGGTCGGGACCAGCCGCCCTGGGCCTGGGCGGACTAGGTGTGGTTTCCCAAGAGGTTGTTCACAAGTAGACCGGGTTGTTCACCCGGGCACAGTTCGGAGAAGCTGTTGGTGACCAAACCGATAGCTGCCCGAACAGGAGGCCCGGACGAGCATTCACAGTTTGGCGCGAACCACACCCCGGAGTCGAGCCCTTATCGTGCACCGGGTCCTGGACCAACGACATAGCGTGGTCTCCACAGCCGAGACTTTCGGCATCAGTGCCCGCACGGTCTACAAGTGGCTGGCGTGCTACCGTACCAACGGATCTGCCGGCGTGCGCGACTTGTCCTCGCGTCCGCAGCGGAGCCACCTGCGCCTGGAGACGGCTCGAGTGGAGCTGGTCGTCCAGCTGCGGCGCTGCCGTCAGACCAGCCCGCAGATCGCGGGCAACCTGGGAAGGCGTGTTCGACAGTGGCACGGGTGCTGCAGTGAGCGGGACTGCATCGCGTGAAGTACCTGCTGCCCCCGGAGCCGCCCCGCCGTTACGAGCGCGATCCATGGCGACCGCGCCACGCGCGTTCGTGGCGCCGGCTGGGAATACGTCCACGTCTGCCTCGACGACCGATCGCGCCTGGCCCATGTGGAGGTGCTGTCCAACGAGCAGACGATCACCGCCATCGGTTACCTCGAGCGGGCCGTGGCGTTCTATCGGAGACTCGACATCCGAGTGCACGCGGTGATGACCGACAACGGCTCCGCCTATGTCTCCCGGCTGTTCACAGCGGCCTGTCAAGGGTTGAGCCTGCGCTACCTGCGCACGCGCCCCTATCAGCCGCGCACCGATGGAAAAGCGGAGCGCTTCATCCAAACCCTACTGCGGGAACGGGCCTATGCGCGTCCCTACCGTCACTCGTGGCTGCGTATCAGAGCCCTGCGAGCTTGGCTGCGGCACTCTAATCACCGACGTCCACATGGAGCCTTGAATGGGCTGTCACCAATCAGCAGACTCCCGCTGCGCTGTGAACAACGTGCTTAGAAGCCACACCTAGGCCGGCGTGACCGCCGTGGCCCTCGTCTCACCCGCCCGTCACGGCACGTGCACCGCCGGCCCGAAGGTCTCGACCCTCAGGCTCGGATGCACCAGCTCGACGAAGATGTTCCGGCCGCTCTTGTGCTTCGGGATGATGGCGGCATAATCCGCCCGCAGTCCTGTGACGCACTGTTGGCAAGGGATCAACGCCTGGTTGAGCTGGATGCGCGCTCCCTTCGAGGAGTAGGTCACCACGTTGTAGCCGAGCACGTCGAGCTCAAAGCAGGTCCTCCAGCGCACCACGCCCGATCCCTTGCCGCTGTCGCTCCCAAAGCTGATCGTGATCGATTCGAAGCAGGAATCGTCGCAGGCGTCCCCGATGCCGTTGGCGTTCGCATCCGCCTGGTCGGGGTTGTACGCGGTCGAACAGTTGTCGCAGGCATCCCCCACGCCGTCACCGTCGACATCCAGCTGGGCCGGGTTGTATTCATTCGGGCAGTTGTCACAGAGATCGCCGAGGACATCGTGGTCGACATCGGACTGATCCGGGTTGTACGTCACCGGACAGTTGTCGCAGGCATCGCCGATGCCGTCGAGGTCGGGGTCGGCCTGGGTCGGATTGTAGATGAACGGACAATTGTCGCAGGCGTCGCCGACCCCGTCGTGATCGAAGTCCTCCTGGCCGGGGTTGTAGACGTTCGGGCAGTTGTCCACGCATTGAGTCGGAGACGGACAGCACCCGGGAAGGCCATCTCCGTCGAAATCCGTGCACGTGCCAAGCTGCTGGTTCCGGAGAACCACGGAGGTCTCTCTCCCATAGACGCCGACGGCGAGATCGGGAAGCGGCCCCGCGGAGAACCGAGCCGCCGCCAGGGAGGAGGGCTGCTGGCCGGCGCCGTAGCGCTCCTCCGTGAAGGTCCCGTCTCCATGACCGCGAAGCAGGGACACCGTCAGCCCCCCGCCGTTCGCCACCGCCAGGTCCTGCAGCAAGTCACCGTCAAAGTCCCCCGCCACGACCGCCAGCGGCCCGGCCCCGGTCATGGTCCGGATTTGCGGCTCGAATCCCCCGGCGACGTTCCCCAGCATCACCGAGACGTCGCCGGAGATCTGGTTCGCGACGACGATGTCCTGGTTCCCGTCGTGGTTCAGGTCGGTGACCGCGACCGACGCGGGTCCCAGCCCCGCGGCGAGACGTGCCAAGGGCGTAAACGTTGCCGTGCCGAGCCCGAGGAAGACGGAGGCGTCGTTGCCGAGGGAATTCGAAACCACCAGGTCCTGATGCGAATCATGATTGAAGTCTCCGATCGCCACGGACGTCGGGCCGTCGCCCGCGGGGATCGAGATCGGCGCCGCGAACGTGCCGTCGCCGAGACCAAGGAAGATGGCGACATCGTCGGCATCGAATTCGGCCACGGCGAGGTCCTGGTTGCCATCCTCGTCGAAGTCGCCCACGGCGACGGCCCGCGACCCCGCGCCGGCCGGGTACCGGACCTCGGGAGCGAAGTTCGCCCCCCCTAGACCCAGGAAGATCGAGATGTCGTTGGAGAGGGAGTTGACCACGACCAAATCCTTGATGCCATCCCGGTTGAAGTCGCCGGCAGCGACCGCGAGTGGTCCGTCTCCGGTACTGAAGTGCGGTCCCGGGGAAAAGGTCCCGTCCCCGTTGCCCAGAGAGGTCGCGAGGATGTCGGAGTCCGGCGCGACACCGGCCAGATCCTGCTTTCCATCGGCGTTGAGGTCGGCCGCGGCGATTCCCCTGAACCCATTGCTGAGCACCGGCTGGGCCGCGGGGAAGGTCCCGTCTCCGCGCGAGAGATAGACCACGCCATACGGCAGGACCAGATCGTCGGCGCTGTCGGCGTTGAGCTTTCCGACGGCACCCAGATTGCTCGCGGCCAGCGGGACGCGAACCGAGCCGAAACGGGCAAATCCGCCGCCGTTGTTTAAAAGGATGACCCTGTCCGGTGGATTATCGAATGCCGGGGCGGCCACGAGGTCGCTGAGGCCATCGCCGTTGAAGTCACCTGTGGCGATGTCACGTATCAAGTTGTTGAATCCAAACGTCGGGAAGCCTCCCGCGAAGGTCCCATCCGCTTGGCCGAAGAACGTGGAAATGAGGTCGAAATGATGACTGTACCAGACGAGATCATCCCGTCCATCGCCGTTGAAATCTCCCACCGCTCCCTCATAGCTCGCGTCGAAGACTGAGGTCGAGTACTGCGAATAGGTCCCGTCGCCGTGGTTGCTCAGGAGAACGATGTTCGTGCTGCTGTGGAAGCCGTCAATTCCCTCCACCGGCGTCAGGAAGACGAGGTCGCGCCGGTGATCCCCATTGAAATCTCCCGACAGGACCGTGGAGGAGGTACTGGTGCCGAGGCTCAGAGCACGGGAGTCGAACGTCCCGTCTCCCCGGCTGGTCAGGAGGTCCGCCCGATCCCCCGTGACCGTGCTGTTGATGACCGCTAGGTCGTCGCGACCATCCCCGCTCAGGTCGGCCGCGGCGATCGAGCGAGGGAGGTAGCCGATAGCGAACGGGGCCGCCGTCGTGAAGGTGCCGTCCCCCGCTCCGAAAAGAACCGAGAGGGTCCCATCACTGGAGCTGGTCACCGCGATGTCGCGATGGCCGTCGCCATTGAAATCGCCGACGACGATCATGTCCGGATGCGAGCCGGCCGGGAACCGGCGCTCGAACCCGAACGAGCCGTCACCGTGGCCCAGAAGGATCGAGACGTCGTCGGTCGTGGCATTCGTGAAGACGAGGTCCTCGCGCCCGTCACCGTCCAGGTCGGCGGTCGCCAGATGGGCCGCGTCTTCGGGGCCGAATTGCGCGCCGGGGAAGATCGGCGCGGCCATCCCCGGACGTTGAACCGCGAACAAGCCAAGGCAGGCGAAGGCGACCAGCAGCGGGATCGCCCTCCACCGAGTCGAATCACCAGTTCTCATGACGTCCCCCAGAGTGGCGGCGTGACGCTTCGAAATCGTCTTTAGGATCTATCCATACGGTGAATTCCCGCCGGGTCAACCTACTTCTTCTTGAACAGGTCGTCGAAGGCGTCCCGAGCGTTGGCCGGCTTGTCGGAGGCGGGTCCGGGAGTGACGATGCGGCGGCCGGTGGCGTCGAGGACCACCTCGGGCTTGAACAGGGGGCATTCGTTCGTGGCGGTCGTGGAGGGGACGCGCGCGGTGATCTTCTCGCGGCCCTCGAAACGCGCCCCCGGGTCGAAGTGGACGCAATCGCCAGCAGTGGAGGGGGGCCCGGCAGTTGGCGCAGGAGGCGCCGGTTCCCAGGCTGTCCTCGGCCGGCTCCTGGTGGCCGCACTGGAAGCAGCGCATGACCAGCCGGGCCTCGCGGGCCATGCCGCGAGGTTTGCGGGGGGGGGGCCGCACGGCCCGTGCTGCTCCGAGCGCCGCTTCTCGTGCTCTTCATTATGTATTCGCTGTCCCTGTACCTGGGCTGGCGGTACTTCATCTACACACCTTTCCTTGACGAGGTTCTCCGCGGGAGAAGCCCAGTGTACTCCGTCCGGCCCGCCCGGTCGTTCCTCCGATCTCGGGTTGACGGAGCGCATAGGAAGTTCAAGCTGAGATTTTCGGTCCGGCAAGGGCCAGTCTATCAACCTGAGATCGGAGGAGCGAGCGGGTGGGAGCGACCGGACGGCGGGAGATTCAAGCTTCGAGGCGCGGGGGACGGTGTCGGCGGGACCCGCGGGCCCCCCGCCGCGCCCAAGGTTGACACAAAGGGAGGCACAACGATTAGAATGACGCGATCAGCGGAAGAACGCGCCTGGCCCATTTATCCCGAATTTTCGTCGCCGATGGTTCGAACGTTGCGATCGGAGATATTTGATGAGGCGATTCGGAGGGGAGCCTATCCCTCGAATTTTGTGCACGCAGATACCGCCCGACGCTTCGCCCTCGAAGTCCTCGTCCCGCACGCGCGAGCGGCGGGAAGGCCGTTGCGCATCCTGGAATGCGGTTGTGGCAACGGAGGGTGGCTCGCTCTCTTGGCCCAGGTGCTGCCGGACGCGCGTGAGGTTCAGTTTTATGGATTCGACATCAGCGTCGAGATGGTGGCGCTCGCTCGCGAGCGACTGAGGGGAATTATGCCGCCCGAGCGGATTCAGGTTGGGAACCTCCTAGAGGGAGGCTCCTACGACTTCGATACCCGCGGCGGCACGTTTGGCCTGATCTTCGCCTATGACGTCATACAGCAGCTCCCGCGCTCCCTGCAGGCCAGCGCCTGTGAGATGATGGCGCATCGCATGGCGCCCGGCGGTGCGCTTGTCGTTTTCGACCACGAACGCCTGTCCTTGTATGGTGCGAAGATGGGGTTCAAGAAAATCGTCACCCGAATCACGCGGATTCCGCTCGTGCCGCGTTACTTCTGCGCGGCGCGGTACCCTTCCCTTCGGTCGCTCGGGCGGCGGATGGCGGCCCGCGGTTGGACCGTCAACATCCGGCGGAGCCGATTGAGCCCGAAGCGGGCCCTGGTCGTGTGCTGACTCCTACGGACGTCCCGAAGTGATCGGGCAAAGCGTCTCCGTGGCCTGGGTCACCGCGACGGAGTTCATCCGCTCGCTCCCTGCCTATTTCGAGCCCGCTGTCCGAGAAGCGGTCATCCGCGACTGGCGGGCATTCCCCCTCCCGGATCCCGGTCCGCGACGCGTCGTGCAGGAGGGAGTGGGTTGGTTGTGCAGGGCCCAGGATCTCTCCGCGTCCGCGGACGGAGGATTCGCGCGGCACTACGGTCTCACGGACGGATGGGCGACCTCCTATCCGGAAACCACCGGATACATCATCCCGACTCTTCTGGCCAGCGACGACCCTGTCCTCCACGCACGGGCTCGTCGGGCGCTCGACTGGCTGGCCGCGATCCAGATGGATGATGGTGCCTTCCAGGGAGGGGTCATCAACGACCCCAACAAGACGCAGGTGGTATTCAACACCGGACAAGTCCTGCTCGGATTCGCGGCCGGGCTGCGGTGTTTCAGGAAGCGGGAGTATGAGGAGGCGATGGGGCGCGCCGCCGAATGGCTCGTGACCCATCAGCACACCGACGGTTCATGGCGGCGCTTCGAGGGACCCTACGCGCCGCCGGGGCCGAAGACCTATCACATGCATGTGGCTTGGGGACTCTTGGAGGCGGCGCGCGTGTCCTCGCGCGAAGAGTGGGCCGACGCTGCACTGGCGAACGTGCGCTGGGCCCTCGGGCACCAAATGCACAATGGCTGGTTCAAGTTGTGCTCGCTGCTGCACGAGAGCCGGCCTCTGACCCACACCTTGGGGTACGCGTTGCGAGGGGTCATCGAAGCGTGGAGATACAGCGGGGAGGTCCCGTTTCTCGCCGCGGCGAAGAGAACCGCCGACGGGCTCATCCAGTCCCTCGGATCCGACGGGTTGTTGCCTGGGCGACTGACTGCGAATTGGCGACCGGCGAGCCGGTGGGCCTGCTTGACCGGCACGGCCCAGATCGCCGAGTGCTGGTTGCTCCTCCACGATGCCACGGGAGAGCTCCGCTACCGCGACGCCGCGTTGGTCGCGAACCGGTACGTGCGAAAGACGATCCGCATGGACGGGAACCCGGATCTGCGCGGCGCCGTCCAGGGTTCCTTCCCGGTGTGGGGCGAATACAACCGGTTCCAGTTTCCCAACTGGGCGTGCAAGTTCACGGTGGACGCGAATCGACGCGAGATCGAGCTTCTTGCGAAGACCTCTCCGGACCGATCATCCCAGTCCTGATGGATTCCCACCGCCATCGATGCGGCGCTCGATCCGAGCGGCGCCATGTCCAGGCCATCGGTTCGCGCGGCGACGCCCTCGGATCGTCGCCCTCGCCCTTCGGATCGACCGCCCCACGGCAACGAGGATCGACGCGCGCGGCAAGGTGGTCGCGCCCGATTTCATCGATTTTCACTCACATTCGGCGCAGAGGAAGTTCAAGCTGAGATTCTAGAGCCGGTGAAGGCATGTCTGTCAACCTGAGATTGGAGGAGCGAGCGGGTGGGTCGACCGGGCGGGACTACCTGACGGCTTGGCCCGACGGTAAAGCCGCAAAGCAGAGCAATCAGCAGTGGCATGAAGGAGGTCCGAATCGGACGAAGGATGTCTGGCGTGTTCATCACTGCTTCCTCCTGGTGCCCTGATTCTGCCAGAATCCTCTAGTTTCAGAGTGTCTACCAGGAGGGGAAGCTTACGCATCGAACTCGGGAGACAAGGTTGTCAGGACGGTGTCGACCATGCGCCGCAGAGGATGGTCTTTCGGGACCAGGGCTTCCGGAGATACGTAGCCGAACACCGCCCCTTCACGTCGGTCGTCTCCGCGCATCGGCCCCCCCTATGAAGGATCTACCTCACACGGGGCCCGAGTGATCAATGATGAGGAGACTGTTTCACCATCCTGCTAGGCGCTCATCAGCGGTGAATTGACCCCCCCGATTTGCCGATGGTACGCTTGCGGGTCGCTCGAGAACGGGAAGAGGCTTCAATGGCGGACAAGCAGGAACAGGGACCCGGCGTGGCCTGGACCATTCCGCGGCGGCCCCTCGGAGCCCACATGTCGATCGCCGGCGGTTTCGATCGCGCGGTCGAGCGAGCGGCCGCCGTGGGCTGCACGGCGTTGCAGATTTTCACCAAGAGCAGCAATCAGTGGGCGGCGAAGCCGCTCGCCGCGGGCGAGCCGGAGAAATTTCGCGCTGGACTCGAGCGCGCCGGGATCCGTCAGGTGGTCGCGCACGACTCGTACCTGATCAACCTGTGCTCGCCCGACGACGCGTTATGGAACAAGTCGATCGACGCCTGCGGGGTCGAGTTGCAGCGTTGCGAGGCCCTGGGAGTGCCGTGGCTCGTGGCTCACCCCGGCGGCCACATGGGCCAGGGCGAGGCCTTCGGCATCCGCCGGATGTCGGACGCGATCGATGCGATCTACTCGCGGGTCCCGGCGCGCGCCGCCTCGATCGCCATCGAAATGACCGCTGGACAGGGGACGGTGATCGGCTACCGTTTCGAGCAGGTGGCCGCGATCATCGCCGGCACCCGGGATCCGGACCGCACCGGCGTCTGCCTCGACACCTGCCACATCTTCGCCGCCGGATACGATCTCCGCACTCCCGAGGCCTACGAGGATACGATGCAGCGCTTCGAGGCGCTCCTCGGGTTTCGGAAGCTG
Source organism: Acidobacteriota bacterium (assembly GCA_041486695.1). Classification (GTDB taxonomy): domain Bacteria; phylum Acidobacteriota; class Polarisedimenticolia; order Gp22-AA2; family Gp22-AA2; genus JBGPLZ01. The sequence goes on from JBGPLZ010000085.1 coordinate 12,311, forward strand.
CGAGCCGTGCACGTCAACGACTCGAAGAAGGATCTCGGCGGGCGGGTCGACCGTCACGAACACATCGGCAAGGGATTTCTCGGTCTCGAGGCCTTCCGCCTGCTGATGAATGATCGGCGCTTTCTCGACATCCCCCTGATCCTCGAGACCCCCAAGAGCGATGATTGTCACGAGGACGTGGAAAACCTGACGACCCTGATCGGCCTCGTGGCGGCCGCGCCCGGGCCTGCCGCGAGGTCGGGCGCGTGACCACCGCCGTGTCCGCGCGTCCGCGCACGGCGACTCTTCTCAAGATCAACGAAATCTTCCACAGCATCCAGGGGGAATCGAGACAGACCGGCCGGCCGTGCGTGTTCGTGCGTCTGACTTGGTGCAACCTGCGCTGCGCATGGTGCGACACCGCCTACGCCTTCGAGGAGGGGCGCGAGCTGAGCGTCGCCGCCATCCTCGACAAGGTGGCGTCCCACGGCACTCCCTATGTGCTGGTGACCGGCGGGGAGCCCCTGCTTCAGCAGGGCGTGCACGACCTGCTCGGCGAGCTCCTCGATCGGGGACACGAGGTCGCCCTCGAGACGGGGGGCAGCCTCGACATCTCCGGCGTCGATCGCCGCGTGGCGATCGTCCTCGATCTCAAGTGTCCCGGCAGCGGTATGGCCGGGAAGAACCGCTGGGAGAATCTCGATCGGTTGAAGAGCACCGATGAGGTGAAGTTCGTGATCGCCGATCGCGCCGACTATGAGTGGACGCGCGCGGTCATCGGCGAGCGCGGTCTGGCCAGACGATGCAGCCTGCTCGTCTCGCCGGTGCATGGTCAGCTGCACGCGCGGGCGCTCGCCGAATGGGTGCTGGCGGACCGGCTCCCGGTCCGCCTCCAGATCCAGCTGCACAAATACATCTGGCCGCCCGACACGCGGGGCGTGTGAGGGACGGCGTGCCGGCCGCCTCGATCGCCCCTCCCCGCCCGCTGGCCATCGTGCTCCTCAGCGGCGGCATGGACTCCTGCGTCACGGCGGCTATCGCCCGCGAGGACCACGATCTGGGGCTGCTGCATCTCGAATACGGCCAGAGGACCGAACGACGCGAGCGGCAGGGGTTCGAATCGATCGCCCGGCACTACGGCGTCCTGCGCACCCTGGTCACCCGCCTGGATCACCTGCACGCCATCGGGGGCTCGGCGCTGACCGACCCGGCGCGCGACGCCATCGATGCCCGGCGCCCCGGCTCGGCGATCCCGGACACCTATGTGCCGTTCCGCAATACGCACCTCCTGGCCGTAGCGGTCTCCTGGGGCGAGGTGATCGGCGCGCGCCGCATCTTCATCGGCGCGGTCGAGGAGGACGGCAGCGGTTATCCCGATTGTCGCCAGGAGTACTACGAGGCCTTCAATCGGCTGATCCGCCTCGGCACGCGACCCGAGACCAGGATCGAGGTGGTCACGCCCCTCATCCACATGAGCAAGGCGGCCATCGTCCGCGAGGGGGTCCGCCTGCAGGCGCCGCTCCATCTCACCTGGTCGTGCTACACCGAGAGCGCTGCCGCCTGCGGCCGCTGTGAGTCGTGCCGGCTGCGGCTCAAGGGCTTCCACGAGGCCGGGGTTGCCGATCCGATCCCCTACATGGCGGCCCCCGGGGCATGACGCCGTGAAGCTGGAGGCCTTCGACTACGATCTGCCCCGCGACCTCGTGGCGCAGGAGCCCGCCCACCATCGTGACGCCGCCCGGCTGATGATCCTAGACCGCATCGATGGCGGCGTTGCGGAGACCACGTTCGCAGCGCTGGGGGAGCATCTCGATCCGAAGGACCTGATCGTGATCAACGACACGCGCGTTCTCCCGGCCAGGTTGCTGGCCCGCAAACCGACCGGCGGGGAGGTCGAGCTGCTGCTCACCGAGCGCGAGCCGGACGAGGGCGACGGCCAGCGCTGGGCCTGCCTGGTCTCGACCGGGCGGGGGCTTCGGCCGGGCGTGCGCCTGGCGATCGCGCCGGGCTTCGAGGCGGCGATCCTTCAGGGAGGGGATGGGCCTCGCTGGCGGATAAGCCTGATCGCGGACGGCGGAGACGTCGACGCGGCCATCGCGCGGCACGGACGGATGCCGTTGCCGCCTTACATCCAGCGTGACCCGGACGATAGCCGTGCAGGACGGGACGCCGAGCGTTATCAGACGGTCTACGCCCGGCACCCGGGGGCGATCGCCGCGCCCACTGCGGGGCTGCATTTCACGGAACAGCTGATGCGCCGGCTGGAGCGGCGCGGGATCGCCTTCGCCCGGCTGACGCTTCACGTCGGCCCCGGCACCTTCCAGCCGGTGCGCACCAACGAGATCGAGGCGCACCGCCTCGAGCCCGAGGCCTTCGCCCTGCCTCACGAGACCGCGGCGGCCATCGACGCCTGCCGTTCCCGCGGGGGCCGGGTGGTGGCGGTTGGGACGACCGTGACCCGCGTTCTCGAGGCGCGCGCCCGCGACGACCGGGGAGTGCTGGCGGGCGACGGGCGCTGCGATCTCTACATCACGCCGGGGCATCGCTTCCGCGTGGTCGACGCTCTGGTGACCAACTTTCATCTGCCCCGCTCGACCCTCCTCATGCTGGTGGCCGCCTTCGCGGGGCGCGAGCTCGTCCTCCACGCCTACGGCGAGGCGGTGTCGCGCCGGTTTCGCTTCTATTCCTACGGCGACGCTATGCTGATCCGATGAGCGACCCGCGGGCCGCGGGGCCGTTCGCCTTCAGGCTACTCGGCCGGGACGGCGGCGCGTCGCGGCCGGATCACCACACCGCACGGCCCGATCGAAACGCCGGCCTTCATGCCGGTCGGCACCGCGGGAAGCGTCAAGGGGATGACCCCCGAGGAGCTGGTCGATCTCGGCTTCGAGATGATTCTCGGGAACGCCTACCACCTTGCTCTGCGGCCCGGTGAGGAGACCATCCACCGCCTGGGGGGCCTGCATCGCTTCATGGGCTGGGAGCGGGCGATCCTGACCGACAGCGGCGGGTTCCAGGTCCTGAGTCTGGCGTCGAGACGGACGATCACCGACGACGGCGTCACCTTCCGGTCCCATCTCGACGGTTCGATCCTGAGCATGACGCCGGAACGCAGCATGGCGATCCAGGACGCGCTGGGCAGTGACATTGCCATGGCCTTCGATGATTGCCCCGCGCTCCCGGCGGAGCGGGAACGACTGCGCTCGGCGATCGACAGGACCACGGCTTGGTCACGCCGCTGTCGGGACCTGTTCCCGGCGGACGGCCGGGCCCTGTTCGGCATCGTGCAGGGCGGGGACGATCGCGAGCTGCGCATCCAGAGCGCCGCCGCCATCAGCGCCGGCGGCTTCGAGGGCCTCGCCATCGGCGGCGTCTCGGTCGGCGAGATCCC
>JBGPLZ010000086.1:0-15586 GCA_041486695.1 Acidobacteriota bacterium
CACTCCTTCTGGAAGCGCGGCAGCGAGCTGCCGTCGCCGAACAGTGGCTCGTTGTTCCGGATCGCGATACAGCCCTGGGCCAGGGCCTCGCTCTTCCCGAAAAGCAACGTGGCGGAAAAGACCGCCAGCAACGACAGTAGACGGATAGCTCGTGGCTTCATGAATCGTCTCCCCCTCGATTGTTGGATGCTGCTCCCTCTTAAAGCAAACCCCATACCAGGAGCACGGTCTGGCCCGTCGGTTGAGCGAGATGTTCCGAATTCCTTGTGGGACAAGGACTTTCGTGGGCCACTCCGGGGCTCGGGGGCGGGGCGGGGGGAGGCGTTCATGACCGGGTTCGCGTGATCCGTATGAATCGGGCCGTCGTGCGGTCATCGAGACTATGATCGGAAGCTACTTTACTTGCCGCCCCATTCCTGCGTAGACTCCCCGCATCCGTCGATGACAACCCTCGCCGCCACCCCGACACGCGCTCCCGAGACCCGGCCGATCGAGCAGGCCTGCTTCTGGATGGCCACGCGGTCGCGCTCCGCCGGGCCGCCGCTGGCGGGCCGCCGCGAGGTCGATGTCGCCATCATCGGCGGCGGGTTCACCGGGTTGTGGACCGCCAACTTCCTGAAGAGCCTCGAGCCGCGTCTCGAGATCGCCATCCTCGAGCAGGGGATGGCCGCCTACGGAGCGAGCGGGCGGAACGCCGGGATGCTGGGCGAGTCGGTCGACCACTCGCACCAGCTCGCCATCGCCCACTTCGGCCGTGACGAAGCCCAGCAGCTGGCCGGCATCGGCCTGGCCAATACCGAAGGGCTGCTGAGGTTCCTCATGGAGCACGGCATCGACTGCGACGTCGAGCGGACCGGCCAGCTCTACGTCGCGCTCCTGCCGGCCCACCTCGAGGAGCTGCGCGCGGCGGCCGAATGCGCCTGGAGCCTCGGCATGACGCACTACCGGCTCCTGGATGCCGCCGAGACGCGCGCCCAGATCCACAGCGAGCGATATTATGGAGCGCTGTTCAACCCGCACTGCGCCATCCTCAATCCGGTCAAGCTGGTCGAGGGGCTGAAGCGCGAGGCCGAGCGCCGGGGCGTGACGGTCCACGAGAGGACGCGCGTGACGGCGATCGAGCCGTCGCGCGACACGGTCCGCCTGCGCGCGGACGGCGCCGAGATCACGGCGCGGCGGGTGGTCCTGGCCACCAACGCCTACACGCACCTGATCTTCCCCCGCCTCCGCAGCCGTTTCATCCCGCTTTACGATTACATCCTGGTGAGCGAGCCGCTGACGCCCGCCCAGCACGAAGCGATCGGCTGGCGCGCTCGCCAGAGCGTCACCGACACGCGGGCCTTCTTCAAGTACTACCGCCTGACGGCCGACAACCGGATCCTCTGGGGAACGAGCGAGGCCGCTTACTACAGAGGGAACCGCGTCGACGCCTCGTGCGATCACTCCGACCGCCACTATGCCGAGCTGCGCGCCAGCTTCGCCTCCCACTTCCCCGCCCTGCGCGATCTGGAGTTCCCCTATGCCTGGGGCGGGCCGATCTGCTCGACGACAAGGTTCACGCCGTTCTTCGGCAAGGCCGCGGGAGGCCGGATCCTCTACGGGCTCGGCTACACCGGCCACGGCATCGGCAGCACGCACCTGGCCGGGCAGATCCTGGCGCACCTGACGCTCGATCGGCCGAGCCCGCTCCTCGACCTGTCGATCGTGAAGAAGAAACCGTTCCCCTATCCGCCCGAACCGTTCCGGAGCCTCGCCGTCGGTCTGGTGAGCCGGGCGCTGCGCCGGGTCGACGCCGGGAAAAAACCGGGCCTGCTGCTCAAGATCCTCGATGCGATGGGGATCGGGCTGTCGAGCTGACGCGATGCGCCACGCCTCCCGGCTCCCGGGCTCCCGCCTCCTCCACGGCAGCCTCCTGCTCGCCGCGCTGCTCGCCGGCTGCGTCCGGCTCATCGCCGGCTTCGACGAGCAGACGCGCAACGAGATCCTGGCCGACGCGCGCCTGGTCGATCGTTTCTACGGCGAGCTTCTCGAGACCGATGAGGCGAAGCGCCCCTACGTAGCTTCGGCGCCGCGCTACGTGCAGGTCGAGACCGAGCTGCGCGCGCTGGTGCTGCGCAACGAGGCCCGGCCGCTCAACCAGGATTCGACCGACATCGCCCGAAAGATCCTGCTGCTCTGGCAGCAGACGAAGGACCTGCACAAAAGGCGCGATGGCTACCCCGGCGGCTCCGCCCGGCTCGATCGTGAATCGTTCGGACGTCTGTTCCTCTACGCCCTGACCGCCGAACAAGCCAAGCCGGGCGAGGGCGACCGGAGCCGGGCCGAGACCGGGTTGCGGGCTCCCTGAGATGAGCTTCGATCTCGACGCGACGCTGAAGGAGATGGCGGCCGCCGCCCGCGCCACGATCAGAGGCCAGTCGAAACAGGCCGGCGAGGCGCTGCGGCGCGTCCTCGACGATCAGAAAGACGCGCTCCGGCAGATCACCGCGGCCCGAATCGCCGGCGAGATCGACGAAGAGGAGCTGCAGCGCCAGCTGGCGAACACGCGCCTGGTTTTCGAGGCCGGGTTGTCGATGGTCCGGGCGGTGAGCAAGGCTTCGATCCAGAAGGCGCTCGACGCCGCGTTCGACGTCCTGGCCCGGGCGATCGGTCGGGCGGTCGCGGGCTGAGAAAATCAGACGGGGCCCGGGCGCCCAATCGCCAGGGCGAGCAGCGCCTCCTGCTCGAGACCGTGCGCCTTCGCCGAGCCGGTGGCGGGACTGGCGCTTTCGGAGCGGTGTACCGCCGTCACCTGACGAGAGTCGGCGAGGCGCTGCAGGGGCGGCCGCACGAAATCGAGGGCGCCCATGTTGCGCGGCTCCTCCTGCACCCAGACGATCTCGTGCGCGCGGGGGTGGAGCACCAGCTGTCGGACTACCTCGGTCTCGGGGAAAGGATAGAACTGCTCCACGGTGACGATGGCGGTGCCGCGCGCCGCGCGCCGCCGCCGCTCGGCGCGCAGCTCGTGAGCGATCTTGCCGGAGCAGAACAGGATGCGGGTCGCCTCGGACCGCTCCGCGGCGTCCCCGCTCGCCGCCGTCTGACCCCCCTCCGCGACGTCTCCCAGGACCGGCTCGAAGCGACCCGAGGCCAAATCTGCGAGCGCGGAGCAGGCGGCGGGGGCGCGCAGCATCCCCTTCGGAGTGAAGACCACCAGCGGCTTGCGCCAGCGCCGCAGCGCCTGGCGACGGAGCAGGTGGAAATATTGGGCCGCGGTCGAGGGCTGGCAGACCTGGATGGCATCCTCGCCGGCGAGGTCGAGAAAGCGCTCGATGCGGGCGCTGCTGTGCTCCGGGCCCTGCCCCTCGTAGCCGTGCGGCAGCAGCATCACCAGGCCCGAGAGCAGACCCCATTTGTCCTCTCCGGCGGCGATGAACTGATCGAGGATCACCTGGGCGCCGTTCACGAAGTCGCCGAACTGCGCCTCCCAGAGAACCAGGGCCTCCGGATAATCGCGGCTGTAGCCATACTCGAAGCCGAGCGGGGCCGCCTCGGACAGCGGGGAGTCATAGACTTCGAAGCGGACCGGCGGCCCTCCCGTTGCGCCGCCGTCGCGATCGGCGCCGACCTGCCGGAGCGGGTAGCATTCGCGGCCATCCACCACGTCGATCAGGACCGCGTGCCGGTGATTGAAGGTGCCGCGCCGCGTGTCCTGGCCGGTGAGCCTGATCGGCACGCCCTCGGTCAACAACGACCCGAACGCCAGCGCCTCCGCCATCCCCCAGTCGATCGAGCGCGCCCCGCGGCCCATCTCGAGCCGTTGCTCGAGCCCCTTGGCCACTTTCGGATGGAGATGGAAACCGGCCGGCACGCTGCCGATGAGGCTCGCGATCGTGGTCAGACGACCCGCATCGACGGCCGTATCGACCTCCAGGGCGGGGTCGTAGCGGCCGCCGACGTATCGGTCCCAGTAGCCCGGCAGGGCACGAATGGCCGGAGTCTTCGTCATGGCGCGGCTCTTATCGAGCTCGGCCCGATAGCGCCCGACGATCTCTTCTTCCAAATGCGCCCGCTCGTCGGGCGGCACGCCGAGCCTTTCGGCGTAGGCCTCCCAGAGCATCGGCAGACCGCCGATCCGGGCGTACAGCAGCGGCTGGGTGGTGGTCGGGTCATCCACCTCGCTGTGGCCGTAGCGCCGGAAGCCGATCAGATCGATGACGACGTCGGTCTGGAAGGCGGCGCGGTACTCGAAGGCGAGCCGTCCGGCGCGGACGATCGCCTCGGGGTCCTGACCGTTGACATGCAGGATCGGGATCGCCAGCCGCTTGGCGACGTCCGAGGCGTAGCGGGACGAATGGAGCGCCCACGGCTCGGTCGTGAAGCCGATCAGGTTGTTCATCACGATCCGTATCGTGCCGCCGACGGTGTAGCCGGGAAGCTCGGACATGTTGAGGGTCTCGGCGGCGATCCCTTGTCCGGCGAAGGCGGCGTCGCCATGCAGCGTCACCGGCAGGACTCTCGGGCGGCCGATGCCGCTCCCCGCCTCCGCCGCCCCGGCTTCGGCGGCGATCCGCTGCTGGTGGGCCCGCGCCCGCCCCATCACCACCGGGTCGACCGCCTCGAGGTGGCTCGGGTTCGAGACCAGATGCACGTGCAGGGCTCGACCCGATGCGGAGTTGTAGGTGCCGGTGGCTCCCTTGTGGTACTTCAGGTCGCCGCCTCCCAGGACGCTGCGCGGCTCGATGTCCTCGAACCGCGAGAACAGATGCGCCGGCGGCACCCCGACGATCTGGTTCATGACGTCGAGCCGTCCCCGATGGCTCATGCCGACGAGCACGATCTCCACCCCGCCGCCGGCGGCGGCGTCCAGGATGGCGTCGAGCAGCGGGATGACGCCCGCGCCCCCCTCGAGGGAATAGCGCTTGGTGCCGACGAAGCGCTGGTGCAGAAAGCGCTCGAACAGCTCGGTCTCTGCGATGCGGCGCAGCAACCGGCCGCGATCGGGCGGCGGGGAGGGCGCCTCCATCCGTTCGGCCACGAAGCGGCAGCGGTCGGGATACGGCATCTGCATGAACTCGACCCCGATCGAGCCGCAGTAGATCGCCCGCCAGCGCTCCGCCTCGGCGGATGCGGCCGGCCCGCTCGCCCCGCTGGCTTTGAAGGCGTCGATGTCGGGATGCCGGTAGGGCGCGATCCGGCCTAGCGGGTCGAGGTCGGCTTGGAGATAACCCCAGCGACGATAGGCGTCGGCGATCCGGTCGTCGTTGGGGAGACCGGCTCGGCCCACCAGATCGTCGACATCTGGAAGTGACGATCGACGCACGCCGCCTCGCTTCACCGGTCACACACGGCGACCACTGAGAACGCGACGTTCCAGCCGGCGGCGGTCCGTTCGACGTCGACGGGTCCCTCGCGAACAATCGGGCGAGCGCATAGGCCGTTCAAGCTGCGATAGTACGCCCGGTAAGGGGCAATCCGTCAACCTGAGATCGGAGGAGCGACCGGGCGGGCACCCCGGCGCCTCAAGATTCCACGTCAGGATCGCGGCTTGACATCTGATGCTGCCTGAAATATCATCACCGCATCATGAGAACCACCCTGGACATCGATGACCCCATCCTCGGAGACCTCAAGCGCCTCCAGAAGCGCGAAGGAAAATCACTCGGCAGGCTCGTTTCCGACCTCCTCGCCATGGCCCTCGGCCAGATGAAGAACCGCAAGGCGCCGGTGCGGGATTTCAAGTGGATCTCGCAGCCGATGGGAGCCCGCGTCAACCTGGCCGATCCAGAGGCCGTCTTCTCCGTCATGGAGGAGGACCGCCCTCCGAGGTCCCCGAGGGGATCTTCGGGATCATGAGTTTCGCGATCGACGTCAACGTCCTTCTGTACGCCTCGGACCAGGGCAGCGAGTTCCACGCCCTGGCCGCCCGCTTCCTGAAGAGTTGCGTCCGGGGGAGCGAGACTTTCTGCCTCGGCTGGCCCACCCTCATGAGCTACCTGCGAATCGCCACGCACCCGGCCGTCTTTGCGCAGCCCCTCGCTCACGCGGCTGCGGTCTCAAACATCGCCGCTCTGCTCGCGGCCCCCCATGTGCGGGTCCTGTCCGAGGACGAGGGATTCTGGGACGTCTATCAGGATGTGACCCGGCGTGTGCCGACCCGGGGGAATCTCGTCCCGGATGCGCACCTGGCGGCCCTGCTCCGCCAACACGGGGTGCGCACGCTCTACACCCTGGACAGAGACTTTCGCAAGTTCGACTTCCTCGATGTCCGGGATCCCTTGGAAGGGATGGAACGTTAGATTCGACGCCGGCGCGGGACGGCGCACGCGCCGACCGGGTCAGCGCAGGTGCTTGTGGACGACCTGCTCCAGCCAAGCGACGGCCGCGCTGGTGCACATTCCGCTTGACGGGGCGGCGAACCTACTGTATAAGCAGCCATCTATGAGTACCGTCTTCACGCATCGTTGTCTCAAGGTTTCCCAGCGGGCGGGCTGCTGTCGGCCTGTCTGTATGGGGCCGGCGGGCCAGCGGATGAGCGGGGACGGCGTCGATAACCTCCAAAACGACCTGATTTAACCCCTTCTCATCGCGCGGCGCCGGCCGGCCTTAACGAGGCCAGGGGGAATTTTTGTGCGCCGGAGGTTCGACGGGCCGGTGAGTAACGCAGCGCGGGGCTCGAGGGGCCATACGCCGCATGAGGACGAGGAGATCGTCGTTCATGATTCCGCAATCAGTCATGCTCGGGGGATTCAGGCCCCGCGTGGCGCCGGTCATGGGAGTGGTCTTCGCCCTGACGGTCGCGACCGCGGGCGCGTTCGCGCAGGGCACGCCGGGCGGATCGCCGGCGACGGAAGGCAAGATCGAGTACAAGAAGGGGCTGGTCTACCGGAACGAGGACCGCAGCGTCCAGTTCAAGCTGAGCGGGTATCTGCAAAGCGATGGCCGTTTCTACGCCGGCGACACTCAGAAGCTGGCGACCGACACCTTCATCGTCCGTCGGGCCCGCCTGATCCTGGATGCGTCGTTCTTCCAGCACTTCGACCTGCGCATCCAGCCCGATTTCGGGCAGGGGAAATCGGTGCTGTTCGACGGCTACCTGAACGTCAAGTTCAGGCCGGCCGTGCAGTTCCGCTTCGGAAAATTCAAGCCGCCGATCGGGCTGGAGCGGCTGCAGCCGGCCACCAACCTGGCCTTCGCCGAGCGTGCCCTACCGACCAATCTGGTGCCGAACCGTGATGTCGGCCTGCAAGTGCATGGCGACATCCTCGATCAGACCGTGGTCTACGCGGTCGGACTTTTCAACGGGGTGCCCGACGGGGTGAACGGCGGTGACGGCGACACCAACGACGGCAAGGACGCAGTGGCGCGCGTCTTCTACAAGCCGTGGAATCGCACCACGGTGACGGGATTGAAGAATCTCGGCATCGGCATCGCCGCCAGTCGCGGCACGCAGACAGGCACCGCGGCGGCTCCGACCCTGCCGAGCTATGGGACCGCGGGCCAGGTGACCTTCTTCAAGTACAACTCCACCGCCGTGGCCGACGGGCGGCTGCAGCGGCTGGCGCCGCAGCTCTACTACTACGTCGGACCGTTCGGGTTCCTGGGGGAGCAGATCGTCTCCAAGCAGACGGTCACCCTGGGCGCCAGCACGGACGAGATCGAGACCAGGGCCTGGGAGGCGACCGCCTCGTTCGTGCTGACCGGCGAGAAGGCTTCGTACGACGGGGTGATTCCCGGCAAGCCCCTGACCGGCAAGGGGGCGGGCTGGGGCGCCCTGGAGTTCGTCGGGCGCGCCGGCAGCCTGACCGTCGACGATAAGGCGTTCCCGATCTATGCGGACAACACGGTCAGCGCCCGGCGCGCGCGCGCCTGGGGGGCGGGCTTCAACTGGTACCTGAATCTCAACACCAAGTTCGTCCTCGACTACGAAGTGACCCGATTCGACGAGGGCGGGCCATCGGGCGCGGACCGGGACAATGAGAAGGCCTTCTTCTTCCGGCTGCAGATCGCGTCCTAGGAGATGAGCGTGAAAAGATCCGGCCAAAGAATCGAGCGGGCCGTGTCGATCCTGGCGGTGGGCATCTCCGCGGTGCTGCTCCTCCGGGCCGCCGGCCTGCATGCCGACGCCGCCGCCCCGGCCGCGACCGAGGTCAGGCTGCTCAACGTCTCCTACGATCCGACGCGCGAGCTGTACCAGGCGATCAATGAAGCCTTCGCCAAACGCTGGCAGGCGAAGACCGGCCAGAAGCTCACCGTGAAGCAATCGCACGGCGGCTCCGGAAAGCAGGCGCGCGCCATGATCGACGGGCTGGACGGCGACGTCGTGACCCTGGCCCTCGCCTACGACATCGACCAGATCGCCGAGAAGGCCAGGCTCCTGCCGGCCGACTGGCAGAGGCGCCTGCCGAACAACAGCGCGCCGTACACCTCCACGATCGTCTTCCTCGTCCGCAAAGGAAACCCGAAGGGGATCAAGGACTGGGACGACCTGGTGAAGCCAGGCATCCAGGTGATCACCCCGAACCCGAAGACCTCGGGCGGGGCGCGTTGGAACTATCTGGCGGCCTGGGGCTACGCCCTCAGGCGCGACGGCCGGCAGGACAAGGCGCGCGAGTTCGTGGAGAGTCTCTACAAGAACGTCCCGGTCCTCGACTCCGGGGCGCGCGGCGCGACCAACAGTTTCGTGCAGAACGGTCTCGGCGACGTCCTGATCGCCTGGGAGAACGAGGCCTTCCTGGCGGTTCAGGAGCTCGGAGCCGGCAAGCTCCAGATCGTCGTCCCCTCGGTCAGCATCCTGGCCGAGCCGACGGTCGCTCTCGTAGACAAGGTCGCCGCGCGGCATGGCACGCTGGAGGTGGCCAGGGCCTACCTCGACTTCCTGTACACTGGAAGGTCAGGAGATCGCCGCCAGAAACTACTACCGGCCGCGCCTCGAATCGGTGGCCAAAAAGTACGCCGACCGGTTCCCGTCGATCGCGCTGTTCACCATCGACGAGGTGTTCGGGGGCTGGCAGAAGGCGCAGCGGGAGCACTTCTCGGACGGCGGAGTCTTCGACCAGTTTCAGGTCGGGTCGCATTGATCGAAAGCGGGTCGCGTTGATCGAAAGGCGGAGAGCGGGATGAGTTCGAAGCCGCGCCGATCGGTGCTGCCGGGGTTCGGGCTTTCCCTCGGCGTGTCGATGACCTACCTCGGCTTGATCGTTCTCATCCCGCTCTCAACCCTGTTTTTCAAATCGGCGACGCTGGGCTGGAATCAATTCTGGACCACCGTCAGCACGCCGCGGGCGCTGGCCTCGTATCGCCTCACGTTCGGGGCCTCCCTGATCGGCGCCCTGATCAACGCCGTCTTCGGCCTGCTGGTCGCCTGGGTGCTGACCCGCTACCGGTTCCCGGGACGCAAGCTGGTGGATGCCATGGTCGACCTGCCGTTCGCCCTGCCGACGGCGGTGGCCGGCATCGCCCTGACCAGCATCTACTCCGAGCACGGCTGGATCGGACGGTTGCTGGCGCCGCTCGGAGTCAAGGTCGCCTTCACGCCGCTCGGCGTGATCGTCGCCCTGACCTTCATCGGGCTGCCGTTCGTCGTCAGGACCGTGCAGCCGGTCCTCCTCGATCTCGAGATCGACGTCGAGGAGGCGGCCGTCAGCCTGGGCGCCGGCCGGTTGCAGACCTTTCGCCGCGTCATCCTGCCGGCGCTCCTGCCGGCCCTGGTGACCGGCTTCGCCCTGGCCTTTGCGCGGGCGGTCGGCGAGTACGGCTCGGTGATCTTCATCGCCGGGAACATGCCGATGCGCACCGAGATCTCGGCGCTGCTCATCATGACGAAGCTGGAGCAGTTCGACTACGCCGGGGCGACGGCGATCGCGGTCTTCTTGCTCATCGTCTCGTTCGCGCTTCTGCTGGTCATCAATCTCCTGCAGTGGTGGCGGGGACGGCTGGAGGTGGTGCCGTGAGGGCGCGCTCCCTTGCCCTGACCGATCCGGGGACGCTTCAGCCCCGCGGTCCCTCCCGCCCCGTGACCAGTGAGTCACCCCTGGTGCGTCGGTTCCTCATCGGGGCAGCGCTGCTCTACCTCGTGCCGTTTCTGTTCGTGCCGCTGCTGTCGGTCTTCGCGCAGGCCCTGAGCAAGGGGCTGTGGGCCTACTTCGCCGCCCTGAAGGAGCCGGCGGCCCTGGCGGCGATCAAGCTGACCCTCCTGACCGCCGCCATCGTCGTTCCCCTGAACCTGATCTTCGGGCTGGCCGCCGCCTGGGCGATCGCCCGGTTCGAGTTCCCCGGCAGGACGCTGCTCCTGGCGTTGATCGATCTGCCGTTCGCCGTCTCGCCGGTGATCGCCGGGATGATCTTCGTCCTGCTGTTCGGGGCGCAGGGCGTCTTCGGGCCGTGGCTGCAACATCACGGGATCCGGATCATCTTCGCCGTGCCGGGCATCGTCCTGGCCACGGTCTTCGTCACGGCCCCGTTCGTGGCGCGGGAGCTGATCCCGATCATGCAGGAGCGCGGCAGCGAGGAGGAGGAGGCGGCGCTGCTGCTCGGGGCGGGCGGCCTCAGGACGTTCATGCGGGTGACTCTCCCCAACATCAAGTGGGCTCTGCTCTACGGCGTCATTCTGTGCAACGCCCGGGCCATGGGGGAGTTCGGGGCCGTGTCGGTCGTCTCCGGTCACATCCGCGGCGAGACGAACACCGTGCCCCTGCACGTCGAGATCCTCTACAATGAATACAACTTCGCTGCCGCATTCGCCGTGGCATCGCTGTTGACGCTCCTGGCGCTGGTGACGCTCGCCGTCAAGGGCCTGGTGGAGAGCCATCGTCACGAGCCGGAAGGTCTGCCATGAGCATTCACGTCCAGGGGATCCGCAAGACTTTCGGGAAGGTCGTGGCGGTGCGCGACGCCACCCTGGAGGTGGCCACCGGCGACCTGATGGCGCTGCTCGGCCCCTCGGGCTCCGGGAAGACGACCCTGCTGAGAATCATCGCCGGGCTGGAGATCCCCGATCGCGGGCGGATCCTGTTCCACGGAGAGGACGCCACCGACCGGGCGCTGCGCGAGCGGCAGGTTGGCTTCGTCTTTCAACACTACGCTCTGTTCCGGCACATGAGCGTGTTCGAGAACGTCGCGTTCGGGCTACGCGTCCGGCCGGCAGCGGTTCGACCGCGCGAGCGGGTCCTGCGCGCCCGGGTCAATGATCTCCTGAAGCTCGTCCAGATCGATCTGCTGGCCGATCGCTACCCGTCGCAGCTCTCCGGCGGGCAGCGGCAGCGCGTCGCCCTGGCGCGGGCGCTCGCGGTCGAGCCGCGCGTGCTGCTGCTCGACGAGCCGTTCGGGGCGCTCGACGCCCGGGTTCGCAAGGAGCTTCGCCGGTGGCTGCGCCGGCTGCACGACGAGGTGCACATCACCAGCGTCTTCGTCACCCACGACCAGGAGGAGGCGCTCGAAGTCGCCGATCACGTGGTGGTGATGAGCGAAGGGCGCATCGAGCAGATCGGGACGCCGGAAGAGGTCTACAACAGCCCCGCCAACCCGTTCGTCTTCAGCTTCCTCGGCAGCGCCAACCAGCTCCGCGGCCACGTCGACCGGGGCCTCGCCCGGCTCGGTTCGATGGAGGTGCCGGCGCCGGAGCATGCCGGGGCGCGCAACGCCGAGGCGGTCGCCTACATCAGGCCCCACGAGATCGAGATCGATCGCACCGGGAACGGCCGCCCGGCGCTCTCGGCGGTGGTTCGTGATTTGCGCATCTTCTCCCCCATCGTGCGGCTCGAGCTCGATCTCGCCGACGGCGCGGGGGTCCTCTCGGCCGAGATGCCGGAGGATCGCTTTCGTCGGTTGGGTCTGCGCAAGGGAGAGTCGGTCTTTGTCATCCCTTCGAACATCAAGGTCTTCACTCTGACGCCTGACGAGCCTTCCGAGGCTTCCTAGCCGCAGGTGCCATTCGGCATCGGCCGGCGGCGGCCGTCGCTCGAGCGGCCGGCGCTCCCCTCCCCGCAGGCGTCGCTGGCGCTCACCAGGTAGTAATGGCTTCCGAGGCCGGTCGGGGTGATGTCGAGAACGCGCGCGCCCGTCCCGTCGAGCGTGCCTTTGACGTGGCAGAGAAGCGGGGCGTGGGAATAGAACGAGCCGAGCGTTCCTTCGTAAATGTCGTAGGAGGGGACTGTCGGTCCCTGGTCCTCCCAGGTCAGGCGCAACGTCCCGCCGGCAGCGGGCGCGACGGTGACCGGGTGATAGGCGCCCGGAGGCGAGACGATCTCCGGAGGGCCCGGTCCGAACGTGATGCCGGCCAGGCCGCCGAGCAGCGGCGAGAGCTGCACCTGCCGGTCGGCGACGCCGTCCCCGTTGTCATCCGGCAGGGCCAGCACGCGGTTCCCCCCCTCGACGGTATAAAGGATGTCGTCGGCATCGATCGCCAGGCCGTAGCCGACGTCGAGCGACAGACCGATCGCATAGGGCGCCACGCTGTCGGCGACGCCGTCGCCGTTGCTGTCGACGATCCGATCGATCTGCCCGGCGAAGATATCGGTGGCATAGAGCTCGCCCGGGCGGCGCGCGGCGATGACGGCGTAGGCGGAGGCCTCGGGCAGGAAGATGGTGGAGACGTCCGCGATGCCGTCGCCGTCAAGGTCCCGGAAGGCGTCGATGGCCGCGAGCCCCTGGGGCCCGAAGGAGTCGAGGACGTAGACCGTCCCGGTCTCGTCGACGGCGAGGGACTGGACGGAGAATGGCAGGTCGGTGAAGGTGGTGCTGCGATCCGGCAGGAAATCGCCGTTCCGATCGTCCAGCTGCATGACGGTGCCGCCCCCGAAAAGATCTCCTGTGAACAGCGACTCGATGCCGGCGTGCCGGTAGGTGGCGACCGACATGGCGTCGGCGAGGCCCGGCGCAACCTGCGCGAAGCGGTCGGCGGTGAAATCACCCGTGTCGTCCCACCAGGCGGCGACGGTCGTGCCGCTGCTGCCGGCGCAGATGCCGCCGTCGCGGCGTGCGGCGAGCTTGCCCTGCCCCGTCCCGGCCGCGGTCGTGAAGACCGACAGGCCGTCGTAGCGCAGATCGCGGTCGACGTCGGCGATCGCGTTGATGTACCCGCTCTGATTCGATGCGGCGTAGAGCACGCGCCCCGGGCAGGTGCCGGCGCGCACTTTCGGCACGGTGCAATGGACGGTCAGGGTGTAGTTCCCGACCGTGCGGGCGTCGGCGCCGATGAAGCCGCTGTCATTGTATGAGGCGACGGCGACATAATAGGTTCCGCTCAGGAACAGGTCGGCATCCGCGATCGGATCGAGACCGATGGTGTTGTCGGCGAACACCAGCTGGTTGCCGGCCGCGTCGAAGATGCCGAGGATGGGGTCGAGCGACGAGCCGATTCGTGAAGCGCTCACATCCACTTGAAGATGAGTGGCGTTGGTGATCGGCAGGGCGTAGACGTCGACGTCACCCATTGGCACGATCGACGACGACACCGACTGCTCGCAGGCGAAAGGCGTCGCCGAGGCGCGGGTGTTGTTGGGCTCGTTCGGGTCGGGCGCCGCGACGTTCGTCAGGATGTCGATGCCGGTGACGGTCTGCCCCGCCGTCAGCGTGATCGCGGTGCGATCGGTGGCGGTGTCATAACCGCTCTCGGCGGCGCCGTTGTAATACTCCCACGGGAAGTTGGTGTCGAAGCTCGAGAAACCGGTGTTGGCGGCGGTGAACCGGTTGCTGGTGCCGACCAGCGGCTCGATCCGGATGTAGTAGCTCCCCGGCGGGAGCCCGACGATCCGGTACTCGCCGCCGACCCCGCCCGCCTGGACGTCCGACAGCACCCCGACGAACGGGATGTCGGGCGCCGCCGTCGACACCGCCACGACATGCGCCCCCTTGACGCGCGCGAAGCTGCCGCCGTCGAGCACCCGGCCGGCGATCGTCCCGGTGGTCGTGGTGAGCGTCGAGTTAGGATAGATGAACGAGGCGCCGGAGATGTCGTCCTGGGAGAGGCTGCGACCCTGGATGGTGTGCGTGCCGTAGGGGTACAGGGTCGCCTGGTAGGTGAAATCGCCGGAGCTGAAGCCGCTGACCTCGAGCCCGGTGGTGGAGGAAAACCGCCCGGCGATCGGACTGTGGTCGAATCCGAGGCAGTGTCCCATCTCGTGCGTGGCGATCTCGCCGATATCGTAGGTCCCCGGGCCGAGGGACTGATTGGGGTTGGCGGGGGTCGCGGTGCTGAAGGTGTAGAGACTTTCGTTCAGGACGATGTCGCAGTCGACGATCTGTCCGGAACCGCCGACGTAGAAGAACGAGACCGCGATGGCGCTGCCGAGCACCGGCGTGGATGATTTGCTGTCGGTCGCGGCGAAGTAGACCCGGTTGATGCCATCGTCGGCGAGCCCATCGCGCGCATCGATCGGGTCCGGCAGGTCGAAGTCAGTTCCCCTGGTGACATTGGCGTTCGAGGTGGTGATGTCGGTCCACCGTTTCATGCTGTCGACCAGGGCGGTGATGTCGGAGCCATCGGTGATCCGGAACGAGGCGTCCTTCTCCAGCCTCAGGACCAGGTTGCCACCCGACTGGAACAGGCCGTAGTCGCCCAGGCCCTGGTCGACGAGGTTCCCTTGAACGTACCCGAGGAGCGCCGAGACGCCGCAGGCTGCCAGGAGCGGCAGGAGGGCGAGGGCGCGCAGCGCCGCGACGCCCGGAGCAGCAGATGTCCGAACTCCGCGCCATCCTCTCCTCACGGCCGGGCCGCCTTGCCCCGCTGCCCGGCCACGAGAGCTTCGATTTGCTTCACGAAGTCGCCGAGCTCGACCGGACCGACTGCCTCGCGGTCCGGCCCGACCGGATGCCCCTGAGGATCGACGAGCAGGACGCCGGCCGTCTGCCCGCGGACCAGGTCGCGGCCGGTGCGCGGATCGCGCTTCACCGTCATCTTCCCCTGGTTCCAACCGACGACCGCGAGCGGGCGCCCTTCCTCTCCGTGGAGGAAAAGGGCCACGCGCTCGCCGCGGGCGAAGACCGGAGCGCCGGAGGCGACCAGCGTTTGATCGCCGACGTGACCGCCGGGGACCTCGAGAACGACACGGGCCCGGGGGCCGCCCTTGAGAGGCTTCTCCACCACCACGGTGATCGCGGTGATGATCATCCGGCCGTCCGCGCTGAAGCGGCTCGCGGTCGTCTCCACGCTTCCGACCACGATGACCCCGGCCTCGCGCGTCATCTCCTCGAGGCTCATCCACGGGACGACGGTCGCCATGGCGGGCGCCAGGGCGAGAGCCAGGGTGGCCAGCTGGAGCACGGTGCGGGCGATCTGCCTGAAGCCGAGACCTGTCAAGTATTTGCTCCGGGTTGGACGGTTCAAATATACCCCGAGCCCCGGGCGCCGACAACGAAGAAGGGCGCGGGGCGGCGGGAAGCCTGCTGCAAACGCGCCGCGCCCTTCCAGGCGATCAGGCGCCCGGCGTCAGTTCCGGGCGGTCAGGCGCCCGGGGTCGGTTCCGGGCCGGGCCGGCGGTGGGTGGCGGTCACCACCGTGTGGATGCCGCCCCGGATATTGAAGTCGCCGACGATGGTCATCTCCCTGGGGTCGAGCAGGGCGACGAGGTCGTCCAGGATCCGGTTGGTCACGTCCTCGTGGAAGTGG
>JBGPLZ010000087.1:0-15148 GCA_041486695.1 Acidobacteriota bacterium
CCGACGCGCCGCGCGCGCCGACGAACCAGGCGTCCTTGTTCTTGACCAGGATGTTGAAGGAGGTGAGCGACCCGTAGACCCGGGTGACGTACTGCTGCAGCTCGACCCGATCGTCGTCGGCCAGCTTGGGGTGGCTGTTGATCCGCTGCTCAAGCACGCGCAGGCGGTCGCGCACCATGATGATCTTGTGGAAGAAGAGATCGATCGGGATCACCTTCTCCTGCGTGCCGGGCGTGCCGGGCCGCAGCACCAGCGTCCCGCCCTCGAAGCGCGAGGCCAGGCGGATGTCGCTCAGCCCGAGAAGCTCGTCGAGCGCTTCCTTGAGGGCCCATTTGATCCCTTTCCGGTCGAGCCCGCCCTCCCGTTCATCGTTCATCCATCCCTCCTCTTACTGGGGCCGGCCCAGTGGCAGAAGGTCGGGGAGATCGAGCAGCGATTCACCCACATGCGTCACGGTCGCCGCCCGCGCCGTCGCCTCGCTTTTGGGATTGAACGCGACCGAGAATCCGGAGTGCTCGAACATCGAGATGTCGCCGTCGCTGTCCCCGACCGTGATCACCTCGCGGTAATCGACGCCGAACTGACCGCAGAACAGATCGACCGCCTCACCCTTGCCGGCATGCTCGACGTTCACCTTCACCTCGCCGGTCAACCACCCCCGCCGCGCCACCAGGCGGTTGGCGATGGTGAACGCCAGGTCGAGCTCGCGGTGGACCCGCTCGGCCAGGAGAGTCAGCCCGGTCGAGACCACGCCGACCACGAGTCCGGCCGCTCGAAGGCTAAGGACGCACTCGCGCGTCCCCGGCCGGTACGGGATCTGGTCGCTCACGGCGCGCAGGTCGTTCTCCGCCATCCCCTTCCAGTGAGCCGCATCCCGCCGGCAGAACTCCTGGTAATCGATCGCCCCGCGCTCGAACTCCTCCTGGTGCCGGTGCGCCTCGATCTTCCACAATCCGAGAGATTCGTGCAGATGCTGCCAGACGCTCTCCACCGTCGTCAGGGTGCCGTCGAGATCGAAAAGCACCGCCCGATAGAGGCGCGTCACCGCTCTTCCTGCTCGTACCTGGGCTCCTTGAAGGCTCCGGCCTTGAAGGCCTCGGCGAAGGCGGTCACGACGCGGCGATCGTAGGCTCGATCAGACAGCTCGAACAGCCGCGCGATCGCCTTTTCGAACGACATCGCCTTCTGGTAGGGGCGGTTGGTGGTCATGGCGTCGAAGGCGTCGGCCACCGCCACGATCCTCGCCGCAACCGGGATTTGCTCCCCCTTCAGTTTCAGGGGGTACCCGGTGCCGTCCCAGCGTTCGTGATGGAAGCGCATTCCGGGGATGATGTCCTTCATCGCCTTGATCTTCGACAGCATCTGCGCCCCCTTCTCGGGGTGCGCCTTCATGATCGTGTACTCCTCGTCGGTGAGCACCGCCGGCTTGCGCAGAATCTTGTCCTCGATGCCGATCTTGCCGATGTCGTGGAACAGCGACGAGATGTGAATCTCGCGCAGCTCTTTCTTGGTCATCCCCATCTGCTTGGCCAGGAGGACCGCATAGCCGTTGACCCGCTCCGAGTGGCCGCGCGTGTACGGGTCTTTCTCGTCGATCGCCTCGGCGAGAGCCTTGATGGTGCCCATGAACAGCTCGTTGTTCTGCTGCGCCGCCGCGGCCAGGCGCTGGATGTACCCCTGGATCTCCTGCGCCATCGTGTTGAACATCTCGGCCAGCGTCCCGAGCTCGTTGCGGCTCCTCACCTCCACGCGGTGGTCGAGCTCGCCGCGCGCAAACGCCTCGGTGCCGGCGACCAGCGCGTTGATCGGCCTGGTGACGTTCGCGGCCAGGAGGTACGCGAGGATGAGCGCCAGGAGCGTCGCCAGCCCGGCCCAGATCAGGGTCGTCTGGATCATCTGGTTGACCGAGGCGTAGGCCTGCTTCTTCTCGAGCTGGACGAAGATGCCCCACCCCTGCTGGGTGGTATCGCAGGAGGCCAGGTAATCGTTTCGCCGGCCCTCCGAGATCAGCGAGAACTCGGTGGTCAGCGCGGAGCGGCCGCGGTTGCCGCGGCACTCCTGCACCACCCCGAACGACCGGTAGTCGTTCCGCTTCAGCAGCCCTTCGTCGTCCTGGGAGGCGAACAGTCTGTCGTTCGAGTCGAGGGCGTAGATGATGTAGGCGGCCCGGCGGCCGCCGACCAGCGGATCCCAATAGGTCGCGAAATCGACCAGGCCGACGAGGGCGCCTTGCGCCGGCCGGACGTCGCCCACCGGAACGCCGACCGCCAGCACCGCCCGGGTCGAGTCTTCGCCGACCGGCACCTGGACCGGGTCGCCGACGTACGGGTTCCCCTCCAGGGCCGCGCGCGTCGCCGCGGCGATCGCCTCCTCGATGGGGCGCGGCGACGGGAAGCCGGGCTGGCGCGCCTCCAGGGGCGCCCCCGAACGCGGCGCATAACGGAGCAGCAGAAGATCGGGGCCGAGGAAGCGCTCGATCAGCCCCTGTCCCAGAGCCGCCGGTCGCGCACCGCCCGGCGGCATCTGGCCGGCCTGCGTCTTCACCAGAACCGCGATCCCTTCCGCGAGCCGGGCCATCTGGCCGCGCAGGCCGTCGATGGCGGCGTTGAGCTGCCGGGCCGTCGAGGTCGCAACCTGAAGCTGGACCTCCTGCTGCGAGGTGACCAGGGCCTCCCGGCCGATGTCGATCAGCTTGTAGGCCGAGATCCCGAGCGGCACCAGGGCCATGGTGACCATGACGACGAGAAACCAGTAGACGATTTTGTGCTTGGGTCTGCGGGACTGGTCGGGGGATTTTCGGCTGGCGTTGGCGGTCATCGTGAGGGTGAAATCACCTGCCTCGGAGACGAGCGCCGCGGAAAGATACCGGGTGGGACATGACGCGGCCGGATTATAGGTCCCGGACCGGGTCGAGTCAACCGCGAGGAGGAAGGCTCAGCGATCGCGCGGCACGGCCATCATGCGCTCGAGGGCCCGTCGGGCCCCTCTGGCGTCGTCGGCGTCGACCTCGATCGGGTGGACGGCCTCCAGAAGGGATCGCCGCACTCCCTCGAGGGTGATCATCTTCATATAGGGGCAGTGGAGGCGGCAGCCGATGCAGCCGTCGGCGGACAGGAATTCGCGCCCCGGGTAGCGCTTGCGGAGCTGGTGGATGAGGGCCCATTCGGTGGCGATGATGAAGGTGCGCGCCTCGGGATGGCGCAGGACGGCGGCGATCATCCCGGTCGTGGAGCAGATCTCGTCGGCCAGGGCGAGCACGTCCTCGCGGCACTCCGGATGGGCGATGACCACCGCTTCGGGCCGCGCCGACCGGACCTTCTCCACGCTGGCATCGCGCAGCACATCGTGAGTCGGGCAGGCGCCGTCGTAGATGGCGATCTCCTTCTCGGGCACCTGGCGGGCGACCCAGCGGCCCAGGTTGCGATCGGGGGTGAACAGAATCTTTCGCGACGGGAGCGAGCGCACCACCGAGACGGCATTGGCCGAGGTGCAGCAGATATCCGACAGCGCCTTCACCTCGGCGCTGCTGTTGATGTAGGTGACGACGGTGTGCTCCGGGTAGCGCTCCTTCCAGGACAGGAGGGACTCGGGGGTGATCGAGTCGGCCAGGGCACAGCCGGCGGAAAGGTTCGGCAGGAGCACGGTCTTGCCGGGGTTGAGGATCTTCGTCGACTCGGCCATGAAATGCACCCCGCAGAAAACGATCGTCCGGGCGTCGGTCTTCTGCGCTTCGAGGGCCAGGCCCAGGGAGTCGCCCACGAAGTCGGCGACATCCTGCACCTCGGGAACCTGATAGTTATGGGCCAGGATGATCGCGCTGCGCTCGCGCGCCAGGCCGCGCACCTCCTTGATCTCTCGCGCCGTGGCCTGCGGGTCGGCGACGCGCCAGGGTTCCGGCACATAGTCGTCAGCGGCGATCGACAGGGGCTTAAGGGCGCTCATCCGGTTTCTCCAGCGCTCGCGTGATGACGCGCGCTCCGCGATCGGGTTTGATCGTGCGGTTGCCGGCCGGGAAGACCCTCCAGAACTCCTTCTTGAGGAGGTTCGTGATCGTCCCGCTCTTCGAGAACCCGTGGTAGCGCGCCAAGGCGGAGAGCATCTCCAGCTCCTGCTCGGTCGCGGTGAAGGTCCGGATCCTCTTGCTCATCCCCGGCGGAGCCTCGTATATAAACTATGTATAGTTTTCGATCGAGATTTTACACCCCGAGCCGCCGGGGGTCAAGGCGCCCGCGTCCATGGCACCTGACCGGGCCGCGCACGGGGTTGATCGTCGCCTGCCGGACGGTCCATAATCCGCCGCCCCCGCAGCGCATCGCGACCTGTTCCGGAGTGCGGAACAGATTGCCAGGGGCGCGGGGCGGATCGACTCAGGGAAGGGGGGACGCGGCATGCCTGCGAAAAGATACGACGTGATCGTCATCGGTGGTGGGCACAACGGCCTCGTGAGCGGCGCCTACTTCGCCCGCGCCGGCGCGAAAAGTGTCGTGGTAGAGGCGCGCCCCAAGGTCGGCGGCGCGGCCGACACCAGCGCTCCGTTCCCCAATCATCCGGAGATCAAGGTCACCACCTATTCGTACGTCATGTCGCTGATGCCCCCCACCATCATCCGCGAGCTGAAGCTGAAGGATTTCGGCTACAAGGTCACGCCGTTCGGCCCCTATTACCAAGCGTTCCCCGACGGCCGGGCCATCAAGGTCTTCGCCGGAGACGCCGCGCGCAGCCATGCGTCGATCGCGCAATTCTCGAAGAAGGACGCCGAGACCATGCCGAAATGGGAAGCCTGGCTGAAGGGGGTCGCCGACGTCCTCGGGCCGCTGCTCCTTCAAGTTCCGCCCAAGCTCGGCTCGATGGCCTTCGGAGATCTCTTCGCACAGGCCCAGACCGGCTGGAAGGTCCGCAAGCTGGGGGTCCGCGGCGTGGCCGATGTCACGCGGCTGTTCACCATGAGCGTCACCGACCTGGTGAGCGACTGGTTCGAGTCGGATGCGATCAAGGGGATGCTCGCCATCAATGGCGTCATCGGCACCTGGGCCGGCCCGGACGAGCCAGGCACCGCCTACGTCATGCTGCATCACTCGATCGGCGACGTCGGTGACGGCCATCTCGGCTCCTGGGGCTTCCAAGAGGGCGGGATGGGCGCCGTCTCCGACTCGATCCGCGGCGCGGCGGAGTCGTTCGGCTGCGAGGTCCGGACCAGCGCCCCGGTCAAGAAGATCCTGACCCGGGAAGGCCGGGTCACGGGCGTGGCGCTCAAGAGCGGCGAAGAGCTGCAGGCACCGGTCGTGGTCACCACGATTCACCCGAAGATCGCCTTCCTCGATCTGCTCGACCGGAAGGAGCTGCCCGCGGACTTCGTCACCGACATCGAGCGCTGGAAGACCCGCTCGGGCGTGGTGAAGATCAACGTCGCCCTGTCGGAGCTGCCGAGCTTCAAGGCCAACCCCGGCACCCACCTGCAGGAGCACCACACCGGCTCGGTCGAGCTTTGCTTTTCGTCCCAGTACGCCGAGCGCGCCTTCCAGGACGCTCACATCGAGCGCAAGGCCGCCACCGCTCCGTTCGTGGACGGCACCATCCCGAGCTCGCTCGACCCGACTCTGGCGCCGAAGGGGGTGCATATCTTCTCGATGTTCAGCCAGTGGGTGCCCGACGACTGGGCCCGCGAGCCGCACCGGCAGGAGCTCGAGGCCTACGCCGACCGGATCATCGACCTCTACACCGAGCTGGCCCCCAACTTCAAGCGCGCGGTGATCGACCGGCAGGTGATCGGTCCCTACGACATGGAGCGCGATCTCGGCATGATCGGCGGCAATATCTTCCACGGCGAGCTGTCGGTGGATCAGCTTTTCCACCTACGACCCGCGCCCGGGTACGCCGACTATCGCACGCCGATCAAGGGGCTGTACCACGGCTCCTGCGCCACGCACGCCGGCGGAGGCGTGAACGGCATCCCCGGCTGGCAGGCTTACCGTCAGGCCCGCAAGGACAAGGCGTTCGCGGCGAAGTGAGCGGAACTAACCTCGGGTTCACTAGAGCGGCGGGACCTCGTCGCAGAGGAGCGGCGGCATCTCATCGTTCAGGAGCGGCGCCCGCGGCCGCCGCTCCCGGAGGCGCCTCCGCGGTTTCGGTCGACTGCAGCACCCGCACGAAGGCATTGACGCAGTCGGGGCAGAACTGCGTCCCCGCCATCCGCCGCATCTCCTTGATCGCGAAGTCGAGCGGCAGGCCGATGCGGTACGGGCGCGTGGAGGTCATGGCGTCGAACGCGTCAGCGAGACTGACGATGCGCGCGGCGATCGGGATGTCGGTCCCCTTCAGCTTGTCCGGGTAGCCGGTCCCATCGTACATCTCGTGGTGGTGCTTGATGCCGGCCACGTGCTTCTCGAAGGTCCGCACCGGAGCCAGGATCTGGGCCCCGATCACAGGATGCGCCTTGATCGCCTCGCGCTCTTCGGGAGTAAGGTTCGCCGGCTTGTTCAGGATCTTGTCCAGCATCCCGATCTTGCCGATATCGTGCAGCAGCGCGGCCTGGCCGATCACATCGACCTCCTCCTTCGGCAGCCCGAGCGA
Organism: Acidobacteriota bacterium; assembly: GCA_041486695.1. GTDB lineage: Bacteria > Acidobacteriota > Polarisedimenticolia > Gp22-AA2 > Gp22-AA2 > JBGPLZ01. The sequence continues at coordinate 6,571 of JBGPLZ010000087.1, forward strand.
GCGGGCGATCAGCACCGAGAACTTGCGCACCCGCTGGGAGTGCCCGGACGTATAGCGGTCCTTGGCCTCGAGCGCCACGGCGAGCGATTCGACGGTCTGGATGTAGGAGTGCTCCACCTCATTGCGGGCGCTCTCCAGGCTGGTCAGGGCGACGGTCAGCTCCCGGTTGCGGATCTGCAAATCGGACAGCAGTTTCTCGTTCAGCCGCTTCATCTCCCGCTGGCGCAGCAGGGCTGTGATGGTGAACTTGACGTCCTCGGGCTCCCAGGGCATCGGGATGTACTTGTCGATGCCGGCGTTGTTGAAGGCGTGAATCGCTTCGTCGAGGCTCGGCCGGCCGGAGAGGAGGATTTTGCCCACCGTCGGAAACTGGGCGCTGACGATCTCGAGAAAGCGCGTGCCGGCGATCCCCGGCGTCGCCTGCGCCGCGATCACCATCTCGATCGGCCGGTGCTGATCACGCAGAGCGTACAGGATGCCTAGCGCTTCCTCGGCCGAGTCCGCGGTGAGGACCTCGATCTCGGGCGGGGACACCGCGGCGATTCTCTCCTTGAGAAGCGCCCGCGTGCCCGCGTCGGGCTCGAGGATGACCAGGGCCCGGCGGCTCATCGGCACCTCCCGCACGGCAGGCGCCCTCTAACCGGAAGACCGACCCATGGGCCCTGACGTGGCATCTCGCTGAAATATAGGGTTCGTTTCGGGAGGGGGACAAGCGGACCCGACGGCCTTGCAAAACGGTGATCGGCGCGGCAGGAGAGGAGACCGGGCGGCAGGCCTGAGAGCTCCCCCGGGTGTAGCGCGTTGACCCCCCGTGAAGCGCTGGTCTATACTTCCCTCCGCATGGACCGCCTGTACGGCGCTCTGATTCGCCTCGCCTGGGCCGCCGTGATCCTTTACCAAACCGTGATCGCGCTCCTGACGGGGCGTCCCCGTCCGCGGTTCGAGGAGAGGCTCGGGCGACCGCGCGAGGCTCGTTCCGGCGGGGTTTGGGTGCACGCCGTCTCGGTCGGGGAGGTCCGCCTCGCTCTCTGCCTCGTGGCGCGCCTGAAGCGCCACGAACCAGGACTGGCGGTCCACCTGACGACCAGCACCGAAACGGGGCGGGCGCTGGCCGAGTCCGCCCGTGGCGCGGCCTCGGGCGGCGGGCCCGATTCGGTCTCGGCGCTTCCCTTCGACCTTCCCGGCCCGATGGGGCGATTCCTGGACCGCCTTCGGCCACGGCTGGTCCTGATCGTCGAAACCGAGCTCTGGCCGACTCTGCTCAATCTCTGCGGCGGGCGCGGCCTGCCGGTCGCCCTCGTCAATGGACGGATCTCGAGCCGCGCCTACCCTCGGTACTTGGTAATCCGGAAGTTCCTGGGGCGCGCCCTGCGGGCGGTGCGGCTGTTCGCCATGCAGTCCGAGGACGATGCCGAGCGGGTGCGCCGTCTGGGTGCCCGGGCCGATCGAGTCCGGGTGACCGGCAACCTCAAGTACGATCTGCCCCTCCCCCTGCTGGACGCCGCCGAGGCGCGCCGGCACCTGGCCCTCCCCCGGGAAGCGCTTCTGTTCGTCGCGGGGAGCACTGCTCCCGGCGAGGAAGCTCCGATCCTGGATGCGTTCGCGGCGCTCCGGCGGTTCGAGGCTTCGAGCCGACTGGCGATCGCCCCGCGCCATCCCGAAGATGTGGCCCGCGCCGATGAGGCGCTGCGGGCGCGGGGGCTGCGGGTGCGCCTGTACAGCCGGCTCACCGGGGCGCTGAAGGATCACGAGGCCGGCTACGATGCGCTCCTGGTCGACGTGATGGGCGTCCTGCCCGAGATCTATGCCGCCGCCGATCTGGCCTTCGTCGGCGGCAGCCTGGTATCGCGCGGAGGGCAGAACGTTCTGGAGCCGGCGGCGCTCGGCAAGCCGGTGCTGTTCGGGCCCCAGACTCAGAACTTTCGCGCCGCCGCTGCGGCCCTCGTCGAGGCCGGGGCGGGATTCGTGGCCCGGGATGGCCGGGAGCTCGCCGAGCTTGTGGTGCGCCTGGCGCGCGATCGCCTGGCCGCCCGGGCCGCCGGCGAGCGCGGACGGCTCGTGGTGGAGGCCAACCGCGGCGCCCTCGATCGGACCGTCGCGCTCTTGGCCCCGCTCCTCGAGCCTCCTTCCGGACCCTCCGCCCCGGCGGCGGCGGCGTGAGCGTGTGGCGCGGCTCGCGGGGCGCCGCCTCGATCGCGCTGGCCGGCCCCGAGTGTCTCTATCGGACCGCAGTCCGCCTGCGCAACTTCCTCTATGACTCCGGCTTGCGACACGAGCGGCGCCTGCCCTGCGTCGTCGTGAGCCTCGGCAATCTGACCGTGGGCGGCAGCGGCAAGACGCCGCTGACCTCGTTCGTCGCCGGGCTCCTCCGGGATGCCGGCTATCGGGTCGGCGTGGTGAGCCGGGGCTACGGGCGGCGCGGCAGAGGGGCGCCGCTCCTGGTTTCGGATGGCCGCTCGATCCTCGCCGAGCCCGACGCCGCCGGAGACGAGCCGTCACTCATCGCCCGCGACAATCCGGCCGTGCCGGTCGCCGTCGGCTCGGATCGCTTCGCCGCCGCCCACCTGTTGCTCTCCGCATCGCCCTGCGACGTGCTGGTGCTCGACGACGCCTTCCAGCATCGCCAGCTGGGGCGCGATCTCAATCTGCTTCTCGTGGACGGTCGCGACCCGTGGGGGAATGGTAGAATGCTGCCACGCGGGCCGCTCCGCGAGCCGCTTTCGGCCGTTCTGCGCGCCGACGCGGTCCTCGTCACCCGATCGGAGGGGCGTCTTCCGTCAGCACTTGCGGCGGCCCTGGCCCGAAACAACCCGGCTGCCGCGGTGTTTCACTGCAGCATGAAGGCGCGCGCGTTCGTCCGGGGGGACGGCGAGACCATCGGGCCCGCCGCGCTCAAAGGATTGACCGCCTATGCATTTTCCGGGATCGCCCGTCCGGATCGGTTCGAGGCCGACCTCCGGGACCTCGGCGTGCGCCTCGCCGGGACGCGGCGCTTCGCCGATCACCATCGCTTCGATCGCCGCGATCTCGAGGCGATCGTCGCCGCTGCCCGGACCGCCCGGGCCGAGGTGCTGGTGACGACCGAGAAAGACCTGGTGCGACTCATCGAGACACCCGCCGACGCACTGCCCCTCTATGCCCTGGCGCAGGCCGTCGTCATCGGGGAGAGCGACAAACTACCGGCCTTCCTCCTCGACCGGCTGGCCACGGCCGCCGGAGCGGTTCGACTTCGATGAAGAGGCCTCCGCGTCCCCTCCGGGCCTTCCTGGTCTATCTGCTCTGCCGCGGGGTGCTCGGAGTTCTGGCGCTCCTGCCGCGCTGGCTGGGGCTCCGGTGCGGGCGGCTCCTTGGGCGAACGTTTTATCTCGCGTCCTCCCGGCACCGGCGGGTCGCGCTAAGGAACCTGCGCCGGGCCTTTCCCGATGTGATCGACGCCCGTGGGCGGGCGCGCATCGCCCGCGCCGCCTTCGCCCATGTCGGCATGATCTGCGCCGACGCCGCCTATTTTCCACGGCTCCTCCGGCTGCCCACGGAGGCGATCGCCGTCTACGAGGGAGCCGAGCACCTGCGCGCCGCCGCCGCGCAGGGACGGGGCGTCCTGGTCTTCTCGGGGCATTTCGGCCACTGGGAGATGGTGGCCCTCCTGCAGCACCGCCTCGGAGTCCGCATGGCGATGGTCGTCCGGCCGCTCGACAACCCGAGATTCGATCGCCTTCTGTCTCACCTGCGAAGTCTTTCGGGAAACGTGCTCCTGCCGAAGCGCGCCGCCGCCCGCGGCGTCCTGCGTGCCTTGCGCGAAGGGCTCGGCGTGGCGCTGCTCATCGATCAGAATGTCCGCGGCGAAGGCGGGGTCTTCGTCGACTTCTTCGGCGCCCCCGCCTCGACCACTCCCTCCCTGGCGACCTTCGCCCTGAAGAGCGGCGCCCCCGTGGTGCCGGTGTTCTCCTACCCGCAGCCGGACGGGCGGCTGCGCATCGTTTATCGGCCGGCCCTGCAGCCCCGGCGCCAGGGCACGCTTCAGGAAGACATCGTCGCGTTCACGGTCGCCTGCACGCGCCTGCTGGAAGAAGAGGTGCGGAGCCATCCCGAGCTCTGGTTCTGGATGCACAACCGCTGGCGGACGCGGCCGCCCGCAGGCCCCGCCGCCCGGCCCGCCGGCGCGAACGCGCCCCCGCCTGCCCTGGCGGGCTCGCGCCGATCGTCTCCACCGGCTCCCGGCGTCGGCGCCCTGCGCCGGCGTCTGGCGCAGGAGGGGCCATGACGCGCCGGGCGATCTTCATGGACCGCGACGGAACGATCAGCGAGGAGGTCGGCTACGTCAACCATCTATCACGCTACCGGCTCCTGCCGCATAGCCTCGCGGCGATCCGGCTGATCAACGACGCCGGCTTCCTGGCGATCGTGACCACGAACCAGTCGGGAGTGGCGCGCGGCTACTTCGCCGAGGCTCTCGTCGCTCAGGTTCATGAACGGCTCCAGAGCTGGGTGCGCGACAGCGGCGCGCGGCTCGACGCCATTTATTACTGCCCGCATCATCCGCGCGAGGGGCCCCCGCCTTTCCGGGTCGACTGCGATTGCCGCAAGCCCCGGCCGGGAATGTTGCATCGGGCGGCCCGGGAGCATGAGATCGACCTGACGCGCTCGTACATGATCGGGGACAGCCGGGTCGACATGGAGGCCGCGGCCGCGGCCGGCGTGCAACCGGTCCTCGTGCTGACCGGCTACGGCCGCGGGCTGGTCGAAAACCAACGCGACCATCTTAAAGTCGAGCCACTGACGATCACGGACAACCTCCTCGAGGCGGTCCGCTTCATCCTCGAGAAGGAGGGACGATGACCGCTTCCCTGCCATCGCGGGACCATTTGTCGCAGGCAATCGATCGGATGGCGGGCGTTCCTCTCCTGGTGGTCGCCGATCTCGTTCTCGACGAATTCGAGTACGGCGAGATCGGCCGCGTCTCCCGCGAGGCGCCGGTGCTGATCCTGAACCACCGGACGACCGAACGGCTGCCCGGCGGCGGCGCCAATGCGGTCAACAACCTTCGCGCCCTCGACGGCGTCCCCCTGGTCGTCGGAAGAGTGGGACAGGACGAGCCGGGCGACCATCTTCTGAGCCTGTTCCGGGATCGCGGCATCGAGATCTCCGGGATCTGGCGTGACCCCTCGTTCCGCACGCCGGTGAAGCGGCGGATTCTGGCGGGAAGCGCGCACTCGGTGCGGCAGCAGATCGTCCGGATCGATCGCGGCGGCGGCCCGGCCGCCCCGGTTGCGGGCTCCCCTCTGCTGGCGAACGTGCGCGAGCGGATCGCCCGCGCCCGAGGCGTGCTGATCTCCGACTACGACTTCGGCCTGGTCCATCCCGGGAGCGTCGCGCCGCTCACCGAGGCGATGCGCTCGGCCGGGACGCGCCCCCTGCTGGTCGATTCCCGCTCCCACCTCGGGCTGTTTCGCGGCCTGACCGCGGCGACCCCGAACCTGCACGAGGCGGAAGCGGCGCTGGGCGAGCCGATCGGGGACGATCACGACGCTCTGCGACGTGCCGGGGATCATCTGCTCCGCCGGCTCGACGCCGAGGCGCTGGTTTTGACCCGGGGCAGTTTTGGCATGACGCTGTTCGAGAAGAACGGACCGCCGTCCGCGCTGCCGGTGTACGGGACCGACGAGGTCGCCGACGTGACCGGCGCGGGCGACACGGTCATCAGCGTCTTCGCCCTGGCGGTGTTGTCCGGGAGCGCTTACCGCGAGGCGGCCATCCTGGCCAACTACGCCGGCGGGATCGTGGTGATGAAGCGGGGCACGGCCACCGTGACCCGCGACGAGCTGCGCCAGGCGGTGCGGACGGACGCCGCGTTCGAGCGCCGTCTGCAGCCGGGATGAGGCGGCGTACCCCGTCCACCGGGGCCATCCTGTCGACCCGCGCCCTGCGACGGCGGGTCGCCGCTCTCAGGCGGCGCAGCCCCCGGGTCCGCATCGTCCTCGCCAATGGCCTCTTCGACCTGCTTCATGTCGGCCATCTGCGCTACCTTCGAGCGGCGCGGGCCCTCGGGGATTTTCTGGTGGTGGCCGTCAACGACGATCGATCCGCCCGGCGCCTGCGCGGCCCCGGAAGGCCGGTCATCAGGGCCCGCGATCGGGCGCACCTCATCGCCGCGCTCGAAAGCGTTGACGCCGTGGTGGTGTTCGGCAGGGCGACCGTGGCGCAGCTCTTGAAGCGTCTGCGGCCGGAGGTGCACTGCAAGGGCACCGATTACCGTCCCGAAACGGTTCCGGAGAGAGAGATCGTGCGGGCCTACGGCGGTGAGGTAAGGGTCGTGGGCGACCCGAAACGGCACGCGACAACCGACCTCTTGAAGCGGATCGCCTCCCGCTAGCGGGCGCCCTTCCCCACGGAACGCCCCTTCTTGACCGGTGGGCCGGGCCGCTTCGACTCGGCGTCGCCGCCTGGCGTCTCGTGGTCGTGCCCCTCGTGCTTGGCGCCGGCCTCCTCCGCTCCCTTGGCCTTGCGCTCCCGGCGGGACTTCTTGTCTTCCTTCTGCTTCTTGAAGGTCGGCTCCGATCCGATCAGCTCGACAATTGCCAGCTCGGCGCCGTCTCCAAGCCGCGGCCCGAGCTTGAGCGTCCTCGTGTAGCCGCCGGGGCGAGTCGCGAAGCGCGGTCCCAGCGTGTCGAAGAGCTTCTTGACCACGTCCCTGTCGCTCACGTGCTTGACCACCTGACGCCGCGCGTGCAGCTCGTCCCGCCGCGCCAGGGTGATCAGCCGCTCCGCGAACGGGCGCAGCTCCTTGGCCTTCGGCAGGGTCGTCGTGATCCTCTCGTACCGGAACAGGGACGTTGACAGACTGCGCAGCAATGCGCGCCTGTGGCTCGAAGTGCGGCCCAGTTTGCGGAGGCGAACGCCGTGTCGCATTGGTCCCTACTCCTCCTGAGGCGCCAGGATGTGGTCCACCTTCATCCCGAGCGACAGCCCCATCTCCGCCATCAGCTCCTTGATCTCGTTGAGCGACTTGCGGCCGAAGTTCTTGGTCTTCAACATCTCCGCCTCGGTACGCTGCACCAGGTCGGCGATGGTCTTGATATCGGCGTTCTTGAGGCAGTTGTACGAGCGAACCGACAGCTCCAGCTCCTCGATCGAGCGCAGCAGGTTCTCGCGCAGGCGCTCCTTCTCGCGGTCCACCTCCTCCTCATTCATCTCCGGCGTTTCCTCGAAGTTGATGAAGATGGAGAGGTGGTCCTTGAAGAGCTTGCTGGCCAGCGCCAGGGCGCTGTGCGGCACCACGGCTCCGTTGGTCCAGACCTCGATGGTCAGCTTGTCGTAGTCGGTGGTCTGTCCGAGACGAGCATCCTCGACCACATAGCTGACCTTCTTGACCGGCGAGTGAACCGAATCGATCGGGATGTAACCGATGCTCAGATCCTGATCGAAGTTGCGGTCGGCCGCGACGTAGCCACGCCCAGGCTTGACCCGCATCTCGATGTTGAGCCGCCCTTCCTCGGACAAGGTGGCGATGTGCACCTCGGGATCGAGGATCTCGACGTTCGGGTTGCTCTCGATGTGACCGGCCTTGATCTCTCCCGCGCCTTCGGCCCGCAAGGTGATCGTCTCCGGATGGCTGACGTTCATCTTGAGCGGGATCTGCTTGAGGTTGAGGATCAGATCGACGGTGTCCTCGACCACTCCTGGAATCGACGAGAACTCGTGCAGGACGCCGTCGATCTTGACCGCCGTGATCGCCGCGCCTTCCACGGAGGAAAGCAGCACCCGCCGCAGGGCGTTGCCGATCGTCGTTCCGAAGCCCCGCTCGAACGGCTGGGCCCAGAACTTCCCGTAGGTCGAGGTCAACGACTCACGGTCACACTCGAGGCGCTTCGGCCTCTGAAACCCTTTCCACAGCATCTCCGCGCTCCTCCTTGTGGATCACCTTTACGGGCGGCGATCCGTCATCGTTACTTGCTGTACAGCTCGACGATCAGCTGCTCTTGAATCGGCAGGGTGATCTCGTCGCGCCGAGGCAGGTTCTGAACCGTGCCCTTCTGGGCCTCGGCGTCCATCGTCAGCCAGGCCGGGATGCCGCGACCGCGGGCTGCATCCAGAGCGGCCTGCACCGCCGCGTTCTTGCTGATCTTGTCCTTGAGACCGACCACCTGGCCCGCTTTCACCAGGTAGGCCGGGATGTCCAGCTTGCGGCCGTCCACGCGCACGTGACCGTGGGCGATCAACTGGCGCGCCTGAGCGCGCGACGAAGCGAAGCCCAGCCGGAAGACGATGTTGTCGAGGCGCCGCTCCAGGTTCTGCAGCAGCATCTCGCCCGTGACACCCTTCTTCCGGGCTGCGGCCTGGAAGGCCAGGCGGAACTGCTTCTCGAGCAGACCGTAGACGCGCTTGACCTTCTGCTTTTCGCGAAGCTGGATGCCGTAGCCCTGCATCTTGACCCGCCGCTTCCCATGCTGGCCGGGAGCGAAATTGCGCTTCTCGATCGCGCACTTCTCGGTGAAGCAGCGATTCCCCTTCAGGAACAGCTTCATCCCCTCCCGGCGACACAGCCGGCAGACCGCCCCTCGAATCCTAGCCACCCTTCCTC
>JBGPLZ010000088.1:0-15080 GCA_041486695.1 Acidobacteriota bacterium
AACGGCATCTTCGCGCAGGATGCGATCACCGAGACCTGGTTCCGGGAGCGCAGCATCGGCCTGCCGTATCCGTGCCTGGTCTCGGGCCCGGCGGCCCGCTTCGACATCGACGAGTCGATCGAGCTCGAGGGCATCGTGCCGATGATCGCCAAGCCGTGGAGCCCCGGCAACGCCTTCCCGGCGGCCGAGGTGGCGCGCGAGCGCCTCACCTTCGACAAGGCGCTGGTCGGTTCCTGCACCAACGGCTCCTACGAGGATCTGCTCGGCGCGGCCCTGGTCATCCGGGCGGCCCGGGACGCCGGCATCCGCCGGGTCGCGCCGCGGGTCAGCCTCGTCGTCTTCCCCGGCAGCGGCGCCGTCGGCCGGCAGATCGAACGTCCCGATCCTCGCCTCGGCGGGTCGTCGATCGCCGAAGTCTTCCGGAACGCCGGCGGGGAGCTGCGCCAATCCTGGTGCGGTCCATGCTTCGGCCAGGGCTCCGACGCCCTTGGTCCGGGAGAGCGGGCCATCACCTCGTTCAACCGCAACTGGCAGAATCGCATGGGCGTCGGCGGTCAGGGGTACCTCGCCAGCCCCGCGGTGGTCGCCGCTTCCGCCCTGGCCGGCTACATGGCCCCCCCTTCCGAGCTCGGAATCGCCTGGAATCCCGAGATCTTCGGGGTTTGACCGTCCGACCCCACGGGCAGCCGGCCCGGCCCCGGGCCGGCGTGAAGCATTGTCCGCCAAGCGTTTGACGCATTTGCCCTTCCATCTCCCAGCCCCAATATTGTAGGGGCCGGAGGTCCGTCGACCAGGGGGGCGTCACGTCGTGAGTTCGGATCGGACGAGCCGCAAGCCATCGGCTGCCAACGCCGAGGAACCGAAGATCGGGACCGACGATCTCGGGCGGATCCTGATGCATCTCCCCGAGGGAGCGCTCCTCGTCGATCTGGCGGGACGCAAGGTGCTGCTGGCCAACGACGCCTTCTACCGACAAAGCGGCTACGGACCGGGCGATCTTCCCGCGCTCGAGCTGGCGCACCTGCACGATCTCCGGGACCTCGAGCGGATCCTGGGGAGCGCGAGCCGGCCGAACCAGATGGAGGAGGTGATCCGGGCGGTCTCCTGCTCGGGCAAGGACGATCGTCCCTTCACCGCCGACGTCAAGGTCACCGGCCTGCGCTCCGCCGCCGGCTCGCTCGTCGTCCTGACCTACGCGCCGAGCGGCCCCGGCAACGCTCCGGCGTCCGGAGGCGATGCGCCGGCCGCGGCGCCGGGCGGACCGATGGCGCTCCTTCCGGCCTTCACGCTGCAGCTGGCCACGGCGCAAACGCAGGAAGATCTCGGGCGGATCCTGATCGAGGCCTCCGAGAAGCTGATGGAGTCGGAGGTCGTGCTGCTGATGGCGCGCCGCACCGCGCCTCCCGGGACCGAGATCCTGCTGTCGACCGGGCTGAAGGAGGCGGCGGTGCGCGAGGCGCAGCGCTCGCTGGAGGATCAGCTCGCGGGGCTCCTCGTCTCACGCGATCGCCCCCTGATCATCGATCCGGGCAGCGTCTCCCCCGCCACCGAGCTGGCCGCGGCCGGAGTGCGAGCCCTGCTCATCATGCCGCTCGAGATGGACGGCCGGCTCGCGGGCGCCTGGGCTCTCGGCTATCGTGATCTGCTGATCGCGCGGACCCGCGAATTCGAGGCAGGCCGGATCTTCGCCGCCCACCTGTCGGGGACTCTGGCGGGGATCCAGCTGCTGGAACGCACCCGCAAGGAGAAGGTTCACCAGGAGGTGCTGAACAAGATCATCTCCTGTCTGCGAGGGCCCTTCAAGCTGGATGAGTTCTTGAGCTCCCTGACCGGAGAGCTCAGCGCGGCCCTGGATGCCGACTGTTGCTGGATCATGGGCTCGAGGACCGATGAGGAGCAGGGCGCGGTGAGGGTCGACTTCGAGCATGTCCGCAACAATCTTCCCGCGCTGCGCGGTCAGGGGTCGATCCCGTTCGCCGGCACCGCGCTCGGCAACGCGGTCCTCTACTCGAAGGAGCCGCTCGTGGTCGACGACCTGCGGATCCGCCCCGATCTGACCGAAGATCACGAGGCGCTGTTCGCGCAGTTCGATCTGCGCGGCCTGATCATGGCCAAGATCCTGTCACGCGAAGGCCTGAGCGGCCTGGTGGCCGTGGCGACCTCCGGCAAGCCCCGTCAGTGGGCCCCGGAGGAGATGGAGCTGGTCCGCGCCGTCGCGGATCACATCTCGGTCACTCTGGAAACCGGGCGTCTGATGAAGGCCAACGAGGACCGGGCCCGCCAGCTCAATCTCCTGACAGAGGTGCAGCAGGCGGTCGGCCGGCTGCGCGACGTCGGCGCCGTCCTGCAGGAGGCCGTCGAGGCTCTGTGCCGTTCGTTCGGCTACCGCCAGGCGCGCATCGCCACGCTGTCCCTTGGGGGTGAGCTCGTGCATCGCGCCTGGGCAGGCGAAGAGGAGCGCATCGCCTCCGGGCCGGACGCGGGCGCTGCGCCCAGCGAGCCGGAGATGCTTGCCCGGCGGGCCGCCGGCAGCCGCCAGACGCAGATCGCCCGGGACCTGAGCGTCGACGACGTCAGCCGGGTCGCCGAGATGGCCCTGCCGCTCGTCGGCTCCGACGATCTTCTCGGCGTCCTCAGCGTCCGCTCCGACCGGGCCGAGGATTTCGATGAGAGGGGGCGCAAAGTCCTGGAGCGCTTCGCGAACAACCTGGTCATGGCGATCCAGAACGCCCGCCTGTATGAGGCGGAGCGCGGACGGTCGCGGCGCCTCCAGATCCTGGGCGCGCTGCAATCGGACGCGGGGCCGATGGGAAGCCCGGCCGACATGGTGAGGCGCGCGGCGCGGGCGATCACCGAAGCCTATCCCGAGATCGACGTCTGGATCACGGGGGTCGCCGATGTGGCGCTGCGGGAATTCCCGAGCGGCCCCCCCGCCGGCGCCGTGGCGCCGACCGCGGAGATCGATCTGTCGATTCGCAAGGGCGATCGCGAGCTGGGGCTGCTGCATCTGCGTCATCGCTCGGCGGCCGCCTTCCCCGACGAAGAGCGCCGCACCTTCGCGCTGCTCGCCGACCGGCTGGCCATCGCCCTGGAGAACGCCGCGCTGTTCAGCCAGATCGAGGTGGAGCGCAGGGAGTGGGAGCGGACCTTCGACGCGATCCCGGACATGCTCTCGATCCATGACGGCTACGGACGGATGCTGCGCGCCAACCAGTCGCTCCAGGTCCGCCTCGGCGGCGAGATCCGCCCCTTCCTCGGCCGCGACTGCTCGGAGCTCCTCGAGATTGTGGTCGGAAAGTCTGGCGGCTGTCCGCACCTCGAAGCGCTGCAGACCCGGCGGACGCTGATGCGCGAGATCCAGGGAGAGCGTGGCGTCTTCACCCTGATGGCGATTCCCTGCTTCGACGAGACCGGGGACTGTCTCTACATCATTCATATCTGCCGGGAGATCACCGAGGAGAAGCAGATCCGCGAGCAGCTTCTGCATAACGAGAAGATGGTGGCGGTCGGCAGCCTGGTGTCGGGCGTGGCGCACGAGCTCAACAACCCGCTGGCCGGCGTCTCCGGCTTCGCGCAGCTCCTTCTGGAGCGCAGCGAGGACCCGAAGCTCCGCAAGACCCTGGAGCGGATCCGCGACGAGGCGGACCGCGCGGCGAAGATCGTCAAGAACCTCCTGACCTTCGCGCGCAAGCACAAGCCGGAAAGCTCCCGCATCTCCATCAACACGATCCTGGAGCGCACTCTGGAGTTGCGCGCCTATGACATGCGGGTGAGCGACATCAAGGTCTCGACCGAGTTCGATCCGGATCTGCCGCCGACTTTCGCCGATCCGAACCAGCTGCAGCAAGTCTTCCTCAACGTCATCGTCAACGCCGAGCACGCGATGAAGGACGCGCGCGGGAAGGGCCACTTCAAGGTGGGGACCGCGGTCGTGGACGGCCGGATCCGGATCACCCTGGAGGACGACGGGCCCGGGATCAAGCCGGAGCATCTCAAGCAGATCTTCGATCCCTTCTTCACCACGAAGACGGTCGGCAAGGGGACCGGCCTCGGTCTATCGATCTGCAAGGCGATCGTCCGCGAGCACGGCGGCTCGATCACCGCGACGAGCACGGTCGACCGTGGCACGACCTTCACGATCGACCTGCCGGTGGTCGTCGGGAAGGAAACGAAGGTGGAGGCCAAGCGCCGCGCGCCGCTGCCGATCTCCCCCTCGACGATCCTGGTCGTGGACGACGAGTCGTCGATGCGCGAGCTGATCCGCGACGCCCTGACGGCCCGGGGTCACACGGTGGATGCCGTCGAGAACGGCCTTCTGGCCCTGCAGGCGATCAAGTCGCGCCGGTACGATCTGGTGGTGAGCGATCTGAAGATGCCGGGGATGAGCGGCCAGGAGCTGTTCGCCCGGCTGCGCACCGACGCGCCCGAGCTGGTCGCCCGGATCATCTTCACCTCGGGGGACAGCGTCTCGCCCGAGACCCGCAATTTCCTGGAGGGCTCCGGCCGTCCCTACCTGCTCAAACCGTTCGAGGTGACCGACATGGTGGCGGAGGCGGAGAAGGTCGCGGCGGGACAGGATCCCCCACCTCGTAACGTGAACTGAACCGGCCCCTCGTGCCGGACCCCCTCCACAAGACCCGGACGGGCACCTACTCCGAAAGCGGCAGCCGGAGCCTGGCGCGGCATCCCGGGATCAGGTTCTCGAGAGTCAGGGTGCCGCCGTGGGCCTCGGCGATTTGGCGGCTCAGCACCAGCCCGATGCCCGACCCGTGCTGCTTGGTGGTGAAGAACGGCACGAAGAGGTTGGCGAGGCTTGGCAGCCCCGGGCCGTCGTCCTCGACGAAGAGCTCGAGCCGAGCCGGGTCGCCGTCGCCGCGCGACCACCCGACCCGGACACTGCCGCCGGTCTCCTGGGCGGCCTCCACGGCATTGCGGACCAGATTGATCAGCAGCTGCTCGATCTGGTCGCCATCAGCCTGAATGGTCAGCGCCGGGCCCGGCAACACCTTCACCGGTAGCCGGGTCTCCAGCCCCGCCACGCGCAGGACGAGCGGGCTGACTTCGAGATCGCGACGCGCCGGCGCCGGCAGGCGCGCCAGGCGGGCATATCCTTCCATAAATCGCGCCAGGGACTCAGCCCGCGCCTCGATGATGGTGAGACCCCGCCCGACATCGTCCTGCCAGTCGGCCGGGCGCGGGTCGCGCTCGAGAAGGCGATCGAGGCTGCCGGCGATCGACTTGATCGGCGCCAGAGAGTTGTTGAGCTCGTGCCCGATGACCCGGATCAACCGCTGCCAGGCCTGCCGCTCCTCCTCGCGCAGCGCCAGGCTGAGATCGGAGAGGACGAGGAGATGGTGGGTGACGCCTCCCTGGCGAAAGGCGCGGCGGCGCAACTCGAAGCGGCCGGCGCGTCCGGGGAAGGTGAGATCGAGGAGCCGCGGCGCCTCCGGGCGCAGCGCCTCGGACAACCCCAGCTCCGCGGCGCTGCGGCCCAGGAGCCGCTCGATCGGCTGGCGCAGCAGCCGCTCCCCGGCCCGGTTGGCGAGACGCAGCCGCTCCGAGCCGTCGAAGGCGAAGACGGCGACGTCGATCTCGGCCATCACCTTGCCCAGGAGCGCGGAGGCTTCGAGGGCCCCGAGACGCTGGTGGCGCAAGGTCTCCGCCAGGCTGTTGACCTCGAACAGCACCTCCCCGAGGGCATCGCCCGAACCGGCGCCGCGCGCCCGGATCGAGAAGTCTCCCTCGCGCAGCGCCGCGAGCAGGTTGGAGATCACTTGCAGAGGCCGCACTACGCGCTCGCGCGCCGCCAGGGCGAAGCCCGCCCAGCTCAGGATCGCCAGGGTGGAGAAGGTCCAGCGGACCTTGGGCGTGAAGTCGCCGAACAGGAGAAGGACGAGGCCGATCACCAGCGCCGGCAAGCCCCCGAGGAGGATCATGCCGAGGAGCCGTTGTTCGTGGCGGGGCCGCGGCGGTGGCGCGGCCGGGGGGCGAACGGGATCGGACCGGCTCACAGTTGGTGGCGCTCCAGGCGGCGATAAAGGGCGCTGCGGCTGAGGCCGAGCGCCTTCGCCGCCTGGCTGACGTTGCCATCGTGGCGCGCCAGGGTCTTGCGGATCAGGTACGACTCCACCTCCTCGAGGCTCATCTCGTCGAGCCGCCCCGCTCCGTCGCCGGGAGCGCGCAGCGCCAGATCGGCAGCCTGCACGCGGCCGGAGCGGGCCATCAGGACGGCCCGCTCCACGGCGTGGTCGAGCTCGCGGATGGTGCCGGGCCAGCGAGGCTCGAGGAGCGCCCTCCGGGCCGCGTCGTCGAAGCCGGCGAGCGTTTTGCGATAGCGCCGGGCGTGCTGGGCGAGGAAATGCTGGGCCAGCAGGGGGATGTCCTCGCGCCGCTCGCGCAGGGGCGGGATCGGGATCTCGATCGTGTTGAGCCGGAAGAGCAGGTCCTGGCGGAACCGGCCGGCGGCCACCTCCTCGTGCAGGTCGGCGTTCGTCGCCGACAGGATCCGCACCGCCACCCGGCGCGTGCGCGACGAGCCGACCGGCTCGAACTCACCGGTCTCGAGGATCCGAAGGAGCTTCGCCTGCGGGCCCGGCGGCACGTTGGCGATCTCGTCGAGGAAGAGCGTCCCGCCGTCGGCCAGCTCGAACCGGCCGACCCGGTCGCCGCGGGCGTCGGTGAAGGCGCCCTTGACGTGGCCGAACAGCTCGCTCTCGAACACACCCTCCGAGAAACCGCCGGCGTTGACGATCACCATCGGACGGGCGGCGCGCTCGGATGCGGCGTGCAGCGCCGCGGCCACCACCCCCTTGCCGGTGCCGTTCTCGCCGCTGATCAGGACATTGGCGTCCGAGGGGCCGACCCTGGCGATCATCTGCAGCACGGGCCGCATGGCGGGCGACTCGGCAATCAGCCGCGGCCCGCCATCGCCCCTCAGGAGGAGATTTTCCGCCTCCAGCCGCTGCTCCCGCCGAAGCGCCTGGCTCAGTTCGACCTGGGTGCGGACCACGGCCAGCAGCCGGGCGTTGTCCCACGGCTTCTGGATGAAGTCCCGGGCCCCACGCCGCATCGCTTCGACGGCGAGGTCCACGCTGCTCCAGGCGGTCATCACCACGATCGGCAGCGTGGCGTCGACCGCTTGCAGGCGTGACAGGAGATCGAGCCCCTCTTGTCCGGAGGTCGTGTCGCGGGTGTAGTTGAGATCGATTAATAAGATGTCATAGGGGCGGGCTTTGACCGCCTCCAGGGCCGCGGCCGGGGAGGCCGCGATGTCGAGGGCGAACCCCTCCCCTTTGAAGAGCAGGCGGAGGGCCTCCAGCACATCCGGCTGGTCGTCGGCCATCAGAAGTCGCGCCGGGGCGCGGTCGCGAGGCATCATCGTCGCTGCGTCATGATCAGGATCGGCCCGATCCTATCCGATCAGTCGGGCCGGCTTCCAGACATCGATGCAGCCCCCGGCCGGGCGCCGGCCTACTCGTAGCGCAAGGCGATCGTCGGGTCGATTCGGGTGGCGCGGCGGGCCGGCAGAAAGCTGGCAAACGCCGCCACGCTCGCGAGCAACAGGGCGATCGCGGCGAAGGTCGCCGGGTCGGTGGCGCTCACGCCGACCAGGAGCGCCGCGGCGAGCCGGGTGGTCCAGAGCGCCGCGGCGAGCCCGATCGCCACTCCGAGCCCGACCAGCCGCATCCCCTGACGCAGGACCAGGGTCAGCACGTCGGAGGGTTGGGCGCCGAGGGCCATCCGGATGCCGAACTCCCGGGTCCGCTGGCTGACGGCATACGACATCACGCCGTAGATGCCGACGGAGGCGAGCACCAGCGCCAGGATGCCGAAGATCGACAGTAGAATCGCCGCCATCCGCGGCGCCCAGAGACTGGCGGCGATCAGATCCTCCGCCGTCTGCACGTTGTTGAGCGGCATGGACGGCTCGAGGGCCTGCGCCGACCGGCGCACGGTGTCGAGGAGCGGGCGCGGATCCCCCTCCGTCCGCACATTCAGGACCATCGCCGGCTCGTAGGCTTGCATCTCCGGAAGGTAGGCGATCGGCTGGGGATCCTCGGTCAGGGACTCGACCTTGGCATTCTCGGCGACCCCGACGACCTCCGCGAAGCTCTCGTCACCGAAGAACTTGAAGCGCTTCCCCAGAGCCTCCTGGCCGGGCCAGAAGTGTTTCGCCATCGCCTCGTTGATGATCACCATGCGCGGCGCTCCCTCGCGATCGGTCTCGACGAAGTCGCGGCCGCGACGGATCGGGATCCCCAGGGTGGTGAAGTAGCCCCGGCCGATCGAGTTGGTGGTGGCGAACTGTCCGACCGCTCCGGTGTTCGGCGCCTGACCCTCGGGAAAGATCGTCCTGCCGATGCCGCCGCCGATCGGCGGGTTGGCCGACAGGGCCGCCGAGCGGATCCCCGGCAGCGCTCGGATCGTCTCGAGGAGCCGATCGTGATAGGCGCGGCCGCGCACCATGTCGAGACCCTGCGCCCCGAGATCGAAGCCGACGGTCAAAAGGTTCTTGGCGTCGAAGCCGGGATCGATCCGCTGCGTGTTCTGCATGCTGCGCAGGAAGAGGCCGGCTCCGATGAGCGAGATCAGAGAGAGGGCGACTTGCGTGACCACCAGGGCGCCGCGCAGGCTGAAACGGCCGCCGCGGTGCGCCGCCTGCGAGCCGGTGCGCTCCTTCAGCTCCGCCACGAGATCGGGCCGCGAGGCCTGCAGCGCCGGTGCGATGCCGAACAGCGCTCCGGTGATGAGCGAGATCGCCAGGGTGAATCCGAGGACGCGGCCGTCGAGATCGAGCGTCAGCCCGTTCGGGAAGAACTGTGGCGGCCTGAAGGCGAGCAGCAGGTCGCGGCCCCAGACGGCAATCAGCAGCCCGAGCGCCCCGCCCAGAAGAGCGAGCAGCAGGCTCTCGGTCAGGAGCTGGCGGATCAGGCGCGCCCGGCTCGCCCCCAGGGAGAGACGGATGGCGATCTCCTTGCGCCGGGCCGTCGAGCGGGCCAGGAGAAGGTTGGCCACGTTGGCGCAGGCGATCAGCAGGACCAGCCCGACGACCGTCATCAGCAGGCCCCCGGCCTTGATGAACGCGCGCCGCAGCGCCGGATGAATCGTGGTCTGCGCCAAAGGCATCAGCGTCACGCTCCGGCCCCGGTTCGGCTCGGGATACTCCTTCTCGAGATTTGACGCGATCGTCCGAAGCTCGGCCTGCGCCGTTTCGATCGTGGCGTCCGGCTTCAGGCGGCCGAAGATGTTGAAGGTGAGCGCCCGCCGGTCGTCGAAATTATCGGCTATGAAGCCGGCCAGCACCTGCTTGTGCATCATCATCGGCACCCAGAGATCGGGGGTTTGAAGAAGATTCGTCCCGAGAAATCCCTTGGGCGCCACTCCGACCACCGTGAAGGGAAGTCCGTTCAAGGTCAGCCGGCCGCCGACGATTCCCGGGTCGCCGCCAAAGCGCTTGGTCCAGAAAGCGTGGCTGAGCACCACCACCGGACTGGCGCCGGGGATCTTGTCCTCCTCGGGCAGGAAGGCGCGCCCGAGAGCCGGCCTCACGCCCAGCAAGGAGAAATAGTTCCCCGAGACGATCTCGCCGCCGATCTGTTCCGGGGTCCCGCCCTGGAGCAGGTTCAGCGGCAGCCCCGAGGTGGCGACCAGCCCGGCGAAGACGGAGTTGTGGTCGCGGTAGTCTTCGAAGTTCGGGCGCGACGTCGGCATCAGGACGTTCCCTCCCCCGGCATCGTCCTCTTTGACCCGCGCATCGATCGTGTAGAGGGTCACGAGGCCGGGGGCGTTCTCCACCGGGATCGGGTTCAGGAAGATGGCATTGATGAGCGTGAAGATGGTGGTGTTCGCGCCGATGCCGAGGGCCAGCGACAGGGCGGCCACCGCCGTGAACCCCGGGCTCTTGAACAGCATCCGGAAGCCGTAGCGCATGTCCTGAAAAAGCGTTTCCATCGTGTCACCTCTCCCTTTGCGGTTCGCCGTCAGGCGCTCAGATCGGTGCGGTTCTCGAATCGGTGCGGTTCGGGATGCCCCGCCTGCGCGGCGCTCTCCTCGACGATCCGGCCGTCGAAGAGCTGGATGGTGCGGTCGGCGTGCCGGGCATAGCGCGAGTCGTGGGTCACCATCAAGAGCGTGGCGCCGCCGCGATGCAGCTCGCGCATCAGCTCCATCACCGATTCGCCGCTGCGGGAGTCGAGGTTCCCGGTCGGCTCGTCCGCAAGGAGGATCAGCGGGCGGCCGGCGACGGCGCGCGCCACCGCCACGCGCTGCTGCTGGCCACCGCTCAGCTGGCTCGGGAGGTGACGCGCCCGGTGCGCCATGCCGACCTTCTCGAGCGCCTCGGTGACCCGCGCGCGGCGCTCTTCGGCTTTCATCCGACGATAGGTCAGCGGCAGCTCGACGTTCTCGTAGACCGACAGGTCGCCGATCAGGTTGAACGACTGGAAGATGAACCCGATCTGCAGATTGCGGATGCGGGCCCGGTCCGACAGGGTGAGGTCGGACACCTGTTTGCCGTCCAGCCAGTACTTCCCTTCGGTCGGCGAGTCGAGCAGGCCGAGAAGCGAGAGGAGAGTGGATTTGCCGCAGCCCGAGGGCCCGGCGATCGAGACGTACTCGCCCTGTGTGATCTCCATCTGGATGTTCGACAGGGCGTGGGTCTCCACCTCGTCGGTGTAGAAGACCTTGGTCACCCCTTCGAGGCGGATCAACGGTTTCGCATCAGCGCTCATCACGGTTCTCCCGGTGGGGCGTCATGGTGCTCGTCGGTGTGTCGTCCCTGTCGCGGTCGCGGGTTCACTTCAGGCGCAGCCGATCGAAGGCATCCCAGGCGGAGGTGTCGGAGAGGATGATCCGATCTCCCTCCTTGAGCCCGTCGACGATCTCGACGGTGTCGACCGAACTGCGGCCGAGGGCGACCTTCACCCGGACCGCCGCGTTGCCGTCTGGCTCGAGGCGGAAAAGACCGACCGTGCCCCGTTCCTGGCCGGAGGCCGGGCGTCCCATATGCAGCACGCTGTCCAGCCGCTCCAGCTCGATCGTGCCGTCCACGCTCAGGTCGGGCCGGGCCCCTTTCGGCAGCGTCCCGTCGAGGGCCACGTCGACCGTCACGGTGCCGTTCTGCACCGCCGGGTCGACGCGCACCACCCGCCCGGCGACGACACCGTTGCGCGTGTCAATCGTTGCCGCCTGGCCGATCTGGATGTCCTTGGCCTGGGTCTCGGCGATCTTGAGCTCGGCCTTGAGGCGGCGTGGGTCGGCCACCTTCGCCAGGGTGGTGCCCGGGGTCATCCGCTGGCCGACCTGGACCGGCAACTGCTGCAGCACTCCTTCGATCCCGGAGCGCACCCGGAGCGACCGCACCTGATCGCGCTTCAGGCGCGCCAGGCCGCGGAGCTGCTCGACGCGCGCCTCCTGCGCCGCGAGCTGGGCCCGCGTCGACTCGGCCGAGATGTCGAGGCGCTTTTCCTCCATCTCCTTGCGGGTACCCAGCTCCTCCGCCTTCGATTGCGAGATCTTCAGGGTGAGGGTCGAGACCAGACCGCTCTTGGCCAGCTCTTCCTCGGCCTCGGCCTGGAGCTGTGCCTGGTGGTAGTTCGCCTGCACCGAGGCGGCCTGGGCCCGCTGATCGAGGAACTGGCTCTCGAGCTTCACCTTGAGACTGGTGGTTTCGGCTTCGGCGGCCTTGACCTGCCAGTCGGCATCGAGAGCCGCCAGCTCGAGCTCGGGGTTGCTCATCACCAGAAGGACGGTCTCCTTTTTCACCGCCGCCCCCGGCTTGACGACGATCTGCTCCACCCGACCCTCGGTGGTCGCCGGGATCCAGCGGACCTCCTCAGGCACGAGCGTGCCGAGGCCGCGGACCTGCCGGAGCATCGGGCCACGCTTGACCGTGTCGATCCAGAAGGAGCCGCGCTCGACGCTCGGCGCGGCCGGCCGGAGACGGGAGAGGCCGAGGGTGATGGTCATGATCGCAGCCAGCCCGGCCAGGGCGTAGCCGACCTGTGACCGGCGCCGCTTCCGGGCGTGAGTCGGGGAACGCTGGATGTCCATGGTGATCGCCTCAATCGCGAAATAATGCGAGATCGCTGCCAGAAACGACCCATCGCTCAACTCTACGTAAGGCAAGAGGTTCAGGCTAGAAGGTTAGGACGCCGGTCCGGATCTCCTGTCCGCTAATGGGACGGCGATTCCCGGAAGGGGACGGTCTTCCTCATAGGCCTCCCGCCGGGACGGGTGGTCCCGAGACCTCGAGCCTATGAGATGAGACGGGCGATCATGAAGGCTGCGCCCGCGGCGAGGCCGCCAATGAGCGTCGTCTGCGCCGCGCTGCGCAACGGCCGCAATCCGGTGAAGCGCCCCTTGCCGTAGCCGAAGATCCCGAGGGCGAGCAGCGTCGCCGCGACCGATACCTTTAAAGCCTGCCCGGCCCGGGTCATGACGAGGTACGGGGTGAGCGGGATCATCCCCCCGACGATGTAGGCGAAGGCGATGGTGGAGGCGCTGACCAGGGCCCGTTGCGGGTCCGGCTTCTCGAGGCCGAGCTCGAAGCGCATCATGAAATCGACCCAGGCCTCGGGCCGGCGGCAGAGCGCCTCGACGACCGGGGCCGACTCCTCCGGAGTCAGGCCGTAGCTCTCGAAGACCTCCGACACCTCGGCCGCCTCGAGCTCCGGCCTGTCCCGCACCTCCCGGTGCTCCCGCAGCCGCTCGCTCTGGTAATGCTCCGCATCGCTGCGCGCCGCGAGGTAGCCGCCCAGGCCCATGGCGATCGACCCGGCGGCGATCTCGGCCAGGCCGGCGGTGACGATGACGCTCGTCGAGGCGATCGTGCCGGTCAGGCCGGCGGCCAGGGCGAACGGGACGGTGAGGCCGTCGGCCATGCCGATGACGATGTCCCGCACCCGGTCCTTGGACGTGAAATGTTTCTCGGTGTGGGGTGTCTGCGGCACGGCGACCCTCGTGCCGGCCATCATATCTGAAATGGGGCCGGGGCTGGCGCGGGTGAACGGGGGGGCTCCTGGGTTAGAATCAAGCCCTTCCACCCATGCGTGCGGGAGAGGCTTCATGAGGAAACTCTGGATAGGAGGGGAGTTCGTCGACGCCCTCGGCGGGGCCACCATGACCGTCGTCGACCCGGCGACCGAGGAGGTGGTCGACACCGTGCCGAAGGGGGGCACGGCCGACGTCGACCGGGCGGTGGCGGCGGCCAAAGTTGCCTTCCCGGCCTGGAAGAAGACCTCCGCCTGGGCGCGCGCCGAGCTCCTGGTCGAGGTGGCGCGCCGGCTGCGCCAGCACAAGGAGGAGTTCGCCGTCACCCTGACGCACGAGACCGGCCGGACGCTGCGCAAGAACCGGGGGTACGCCGACTGGTCGGCCACCTGCTTCGAGTACTACGCGGGGCTCATCCGCGAGAAACGCGGGCGGGTCATCCCGTCGGCCGAGGCGGGTCAGCTCAACCTGGTGCTCAAGGAGCCGCTCGGGGTGGTCGGCTGCATCGTGCCGTTCAACTACCCGCTGATGTTGCTCGCCTGGAAGGTGGCGCCGGCGCTGGCGGCGGGGAACACGGTGGTGATCAAGCCGGCCTCGCAGACCCCGCTCCTGACGCTCGATCTGCATCGCGTCTTCGACCATCTGCCGAAGGGGGTGGTCAATATCATCACCGGATCGGGCGCGGAGGCCGGCGACGCGCTGGTCCGCCACCCCGATGTCCCCTGCATCGCCTTCACCGGCAGCACCGCGGTCGGCCAGCATATTTACCGGCTGGGAGCCGACCGGATGAAGAAGCTGCACCTCGAGCTGGGCGGCAGCGACGCCGTGATCGTCTGCGCCGACAGCGACCTCGAGAGCGTCTCCCGCGCCGTCGCCTGGACCGCCTTCCTGAACGCCGGCCAGGTCTGCACCAGCGCCGAGCGGATCTACGTCGAGCAGCCGATCGCCTCCGAGTTCCTGGAGCGCTTCGCCGCGCTCACGAAAAAGCTGGTGGTCGGTCCGGGCCTGGACGCCAACACCGAGGTCACCCCCATGATCGGCCGCAAGGAGCGCGACGGGCTCGAGGCGCGCGTGGCCGGGGCGCAGAGGGAAGGAGCCAAGGTGGTGACCGGCGGCCGCCGCCCGCCCCAGCACCCGAAAGGGTTCTATTACGAGCCGACCGTTCTGACCGGCGTGCGCCACGGGATGCAGCTGTTCCAGGAGGAGATCTTCGGCCCGGTCGCCCCGGTCATCACCTTCAAGACGTTCGACGAGGCGCTTGCCCTGGCCAACGATTCCCCCTACGGACTCGGGGCCACGCTGTTCTCGAACGACCCGCGCCGGGTCCGGCGTTACTTCGAGGAGATCCAGGTCGGCAATGTCTGGGTCAACGACCCTCTCGTCGACAACCCGGCCGGCCCGTTCGGAGGAATGAAGATGTCGGGCCTCGGGCGGGAGCTGGGGGAGGAGGGGCTGGAGGAGTTCCAGCAGACGAAGCATGTCCACTGGGACATCGAGGCGGCGCCGAAATCGTGGTGGTATCCCTGGACGTCGGGAGACTGACCACGATGCCGACCAGCCCTTCGAAGCGGCTCGAGACCTTCCCGAACCCCCGCCCCGGCCGCGATTACGAGATCGCCTTCGAATGTCCGGAGTTCACCTGCCTCTGCCCGAAGACCGGCCAGCCCGATTTCGCCACCCTGCGGATCCGCTATGTCCCCGACCGGCTCTGCGTCGAGCTCAAGTCGCTGAAGCTCTACATCTGGTCGTTCCGGGACGAGGGCCACTTCCACGAGGACGTGACCAACCGGATCCTGGACGACCTCGTCGCCCTGCTCGACCCCAGGGAGATGACCATCGTCGGCGACTTCAACATCCGGGGCGGCATCCACACGGTCGTGACCGCCAGCCACCGCCGGCCCGGCGCGAAGCCGGCCCCGGGCGCCTGATCGCCCGAAACGGCGCGGCGCGTTTGCAGCAGCCTTCCCGCCGCCCCACCTCCTTATTCGTTGTCGGCATCCGGAGCCCGGGGTATATTCGAACCGTCCAACCCGGAGCAAATACTTGACAGGTCTCGGCTTCAGGAAGATCGTCCGCACCGCGCTGCAGCT
>JBGPLZ010000089.1:0-14618 GCA_041486695.1 Acidobacteriota bacterium
TAGGTGAGCTTGTCGATCCGCAGAGCTCGGCTCAGTGGGTTTTCCCGGGCCCGGCGGATCAGCGGCGCCCGGCCGACCAGCAGACCGGCCTGCGGGCCGCCGAGGAGCTTGTCGCCGCTGCAGCAGACCAGGTCCGCTCCGGCGGCCAGGGCCTGCTGCACCGAAGGCTCGTCGCGGACGCCGAAGCGAGCCAGGTCGAGGAGGTTGCCGCTCCCCTGGTCCATCAGCACGGGCAGGCCGCGCCGCCGGCCGAGGGCTGCGACGTCAAGCAGGGGCACCGCCGCCGTAAATCCGACGATCCGATAGTTGCTCGGGTGCACCTTGAGAAGAAGCCCCGTCCGGTCGCCGATGGCGCGCTCGAAGTCCTGGATGCGGGTCCGGTTCGTCGTGCCGACCTCGCGCAGGATGGCGCCGCTCTTCCGCATGATGTCCGGAATCCGGAAGGACCCGCCGATCTCCACCAGCTCCCCGCGGGAGACCACCACTTCCCGGCCTTCGGCCAGGGTATTCAGCGCCAGCATCAGGGCCGCGGCATTGTTGTTGACGACATGGAGAGCGTGGCCGGGAAAAAGAAGCCTGGCGATCCGTTCGAGATGAACCGAGCGCGAGCCGCGCCGTCCGGTGGGCAGGTCGTACTCGAGCGTGGTGTAGGAGCGCGCCACCTCGACGATACGGCGCACCGCCGCCTCGGAAAGCGGGGCACGGCCCAGGTTGGTGTGCAGGATGACGCCGGTCGCGTTGATCACCGGACGAATCGATGAGGTGGTTCGCGCCCGCGCCTCGGCCTCGACCCAGGCTCCCAGCCCCGCCACGGATTCGGCCAGCCCGCGCGTCTCGAGCCGCCCGGCTCGAGCCTCCGAGCGCAACGCGTCCAGGCGCTCGCGCAGGAGAGCGAGCACCAGGGGCCGGCCATGGCGGCCGGCCGCCGCGACCAGCTCCTCCCGCTTCAGGAGATCATCGATCCGGGGCAGCGATCTCAAGAGCTCCCCGATGCCGTCCGCCCCGCGGCCGATCGGGCGGCGTGGCGCGGATCTTCTGCGCCGGGCGCCGGAGGGGTGTGAAGCGGGGCGCGCGGCAGCGCGTCGCGGTGTCGCCATCGGGGCACTCTCCGCTTTCAGCAGCCGCCCCGATTCTTCCGGGGGATCCGTCCGGAGCGGCGCGAGCACGAAATCGCAATCGCGTGGGAAGGCGCATTTCACCACACGTGCACCGGGCCTGTCAAAGTTCCGTCTTTTGAATTCGCCGCCCGGCCACCCTATATTTGGAGTGTCCGCCGGCTGGCGGACGAGGGACTGCAAAGGTGACGCTCGAGGAAGAACTCCGCCAGATCGAGACTGAGATCCGCAAGCTGAAGATCGCGTTCGATCTTTACTTCATCGGATCGAACCCGAAGCCTCCTCTCGATCAACGCGATCAGCTCGATCGACAGATTAAGAAGTGCCAGAACGTGCCGATGAAGACTCTCGGCGAGCGCTTCCTTTACAACAGCATCGTCAACCGCTTCAACGCCTACTCCGAACTCTGGTCGAAGTCGATGCGGGTCAAGGAGGAGGGGGCGCGGGTGCATCCTTTGGCGGTGCGGGCCGCGCATCAGTCGGCGGCGGCCGAGAACGGCGGTTCCTACAAACCGGGAGCCGCCTCGAAGGTTTCGCGCCCGGCGCGGGAGAAGCCGAAGGGAACCTGGCGCGTCCCGACCGACCGCCGGGACGAGGCCACCATCCGCAACCTCTACGAGAACTTCATCGCCGCCAAGAACCAGGTGGGTGACCGGAAGCAGCCGAGCTTCGAGGCCTTCGCCCGCGAGATCGGCCGGCACGCGGCCGCGCTCAAGGGGAAGGTCGATTGTCAGGCGATCGATTTTAAGCTAGACTTCAAAGACAACAAGGTCAGCATCAAGGCCAAGCCCGCCAAGTAGGAGGCTCCTTGACTCGGCATCCGGCGACCTTCGCGGTCGCACTTTCTGTCTGCACACTGATCGCCACGGGAGGGTGGTTCCTCCCGGCGCTGGCCCAACAGGCTGGCCCCGCCCCTGTTCAGGGGACCGGCCAGGCTCCACCATCAGGAAATGATCAGGGTTCGGCGGCGCCGGACCAGCCGCCTCCGATTCCGACCCCGACGCCGAATCCGACACCGCCTCCCTTTCCGACGCCGACGCCAAACCCGACGCCGAATCCGGCACCGCTTCCCTTTCCAACGCCGACGCCAAACCCGACGCCCCCGCCGACGCCGCCGCCGAAGCCTCCGCCGACGCCCGGTCCAATGCCCTCACCGACACCGGCGCCCAGCCCGAATCCCGTGCCGCCCGCGCCCGACAAGGCTCCACCGGCAAAATCCGCGCCCAAGCCGAAGCCGACTCCGAAGCCGAAGCCGACTCCCGGGAAAACGCCGGCTGGGTCCGATGGCGCCACGTCGACCTGGGCGCCTCCCTGGAAGACCTCTCCAGACTATCGGAAGGCGGTGGCGCTCAACGAGACGGCGAACCAGATGGCGCAGCACGGCCGCCTGGACGAGGCGGGCGCGAAATACCGCGAGGCCCTCGACATCGACCCGCACTTCGCGATCGCATGGAACAATCTCGGCGTCGTGGAGATGGCGCGCCGGAACACCACCCGCGCCGTGTGGGCCTACCAGCATGCGATCGACGACAACCCGACCTATGCCCTGGCCTACTACAACCTTGGGGTCACCTACGACGCGAAGCGCCAGTTCGACCAGGCGCTGCGGAACTACCAGAAGGCCTTCGAGCTCGACCCCACACTGGGGGACGTGAAGAAAAACCCGGCGGTCGTCTCCAACCGGTACCTTGCGGCCGCCATGGCGCAATCTTATCTCGACCGGGGCGGCGTCTCGCGACTACCGGTGCAGTCGGCGCTCCCGCCTCCTGCGCCCCCCCTGGCTAAGCCGGCCAAAACGCCCAAGGCGCCCTGACCCTCCCGCGAGGGCGCGGCGGAATCGCGCTGCGACGGCGCGCCACCTCCGACTTCAGCGCGGGAATGCCTCTCGCACGCCGCCGTCGGCCGTCAGAATGCAGCCGGTGGTCTTCGCCGAGCGATCGCCGGCGAACCACAGGGCCGCCTCGGCGACATCCTCGGCCGTCACCCTGACCTTGAGAAGATTGCGCTGGCGATAGAAATCCTCCAGCCCCCCGACCGGAATGCCGTGCGCCCGGGCCCGCTCCTCCCGCACCTCGGGGGACCACAGGGCCGAGTCCTGGAACACCGCATCGGGATTGATGATGTTGACGCGCACCCCATACTCGCCCCCCTCGATCGCCAGGACGCGCGCCAGCTGGCTCTCCGCCGCTTTGGCGGCGCTGTAGGCGCCGAATTCTTTTCCGGGCGCCAGGACGTTCTTCGAGGCGACGAAGACCAGGCTGCCCCCGGTTCCCTGCTCTTTGAGGATGCGCATCATGTCGCGCGCCACCAGAAAATGCCCGGTCGCGTTCACGTCGAGGGAGCGCTGCCAGTCGCAGAGCTGCATCTGGTCGATGGGCGCGACGTGGGCGATGCCGGCATTGGAGACCAGGACGTCAATCCCGCCGTAGGCCACGACGGCCGCTTCGAACGCGGCGCGCACGCTTGCCTCGTCGCAGACATCCAGGCGGAGGGCGAGGGCCCGGCCGTGGCCGTGCTTCTCGACGATTTCGCGCGCCAGATCGCGCACCGGCTCCTCGTGGCGATCGGTCGCCACCACGTGGCACCCTTCGGCGGCGAAGCGGCGGGCGATCGCCCGGCCGATGCCGCTGCCGGCTCCCGTGACGATCGCCACCCGGCGCGCCAGATCCTTCTCCGGCGGCGCCAGGGTCAGCTTGTAGAGCTCCATCGGCCAGTACTCGACGTCGAAGGTCTCTTTGATGTTGAGCGAGCGGTACTCGCCGATCGCCTGGGCGGATCGCATGACGGAAATGGTGTGGTGGTAGATGTCGGCGACGATGCGGGCGTGCTTCGCGTCTTTCCAGGCGGCGATCA
Source organism: Acidobacteriota bacterium (assembly GCA_041486695.1). Taxonomy (GTDB): domain Bacteria; phylum Acidobacteriota; class Polarisedimenticolia; order Gp22-AA2; family Gp22-AA2; genus JBGPLZ01. The sequence goes on from JBGPLZ010000089.1 coordinate 3,969, forward strand.
GGCCGAGGCCCGGAACCAGGATGACCCGGGGGAGCGGGTCGAGCCGCGGCTCTGTCCCGCTGGCGTTTTTTCTGACATAGAGATCGTACCAGGCCGCGTACTTGACCAGGTCGTGCGCCAGGGCTTCCTTGAGACGCGAAATCCCGGCGGCGGTCGTCGGGTCGAGCCCGGCGGCTCCCTGAATGAACAGGGGGCGGGGCTTGGTGTAGAGAAGATGATCCGGCGTGGCGGGCCCGACCAGGCAGAGCTGAGGCGCCGCCTCGGCCCCGACGAATTCGAGGATGTCGTCACCGTCATCGTAGCGCAGCACGACGCGCGGGCCGGGCGCGGCGTCCGGGGCCGCGCCTACCGCCGCCGTCCCGGGACGGCGGCCCGCGAGCAGCCCGCGCAGAAAGGGGGCGATCCGCGCCACGGCGTGACGGCGCTCCTGCGGCGACAGGCGCGGCGGGGAAATCAATCCAAAGACCGCACGTCCGCGCGCCCGGGAATGCGCGTACTCCTCGGCGCGGCTGTTCATCTCGACGGTGGCGTCGTACGATTCCCTGGCCGTGGCGCCCCAGGTGATGAGACCGTGCTTTTCGAGGACCACCGCCCGCGCCTTCGGCTGCCGGCGCACGGCCTCCGCGACTTCGCGTGACAGGATGAACCCCGGCCGCCGGTACGGCACCCAGACCGCCTCGGCTCCGAAGACGGCCTCAACGTGGCTCCGTCCATCGTTCGTGTTGGTCAAGGCCAGGATGGCGTCGGCATGCGTGTGGTCGATGTGCGTGTGGGGAACGAAGCCGTGCAGGAGCGTCTCGATCGACGGACGGGGCGAGCCCGGCTCCATCAGGCAGTGAACCAGATAGGCGACCATCTCGTCATCGGTCATGGACGGACGGTCGAACAGGGGCTCGAGGTCGTCGAGCCGGATGCCGGGGAAATGCTTCGCCTCGATCGTCTTGAGATCGGAGCCGCTCCCCTTGATGCGCATGACGCGCACCGTGCGGCCGCGGAAATCGGGCTCGGTCTGCTTGACCGAGGTATTGCCGCCGCCCCAGACGACCAGCGCCGGATCGCGCCCGACGAGCCGCGAGCGATAGACGAGGAGATCGATCCCCGACAGCCCTTTCGCGTCCTCCTCGCGCCAGAGATTGTCCATGAAGCCGGAATTATACTATGGAGGCGCCCACGCTCCCGGAGGGCGCGCGGCGTGGCCCGGCGCCGTGCCGGAACCTATATTGCGGTGCATGGTGCTCGATCCGGTCCGCAAGACGAGGCTGCGCATCGCCGGCCTCGTGGTCTCCGTCGCCGGCAGCTCCATGGCGGCGGTGGCCGTGGCGCGCTTCATCCTCTCCGTGGCGCACAACGAGGTCGCCGGCGGCCGGAGGCTCACGAAGATCCCGGAGTATTACGTTCAGATCGGGGCGCATTATGCCAGCGGCTTCACGGCCGGCTTCTTTCTCTGCTACTCCCTGATGCTGTTCGCGGTGATCGCCGGCTCCTGGGTCGACGAGATCCTCAAGCGCCGGCGCGCGGGGGCGGTGCGCGCGGCGGCGGTGCCGGAGAGGGACGTTCCCGCGCCGGAATAGCGGGCGCCCCGGTCGCGGAACGCGCCGCGGGGCCGGCCCGCGTTGTCAAGGCGCGGGCCCCCTGTTAGAATCCGCCCATGTCGCCACGTCGCGTGGGATCCGCTCTGCTCCTGCTGCTTGTCGCCTGGCCCGCCGCGCCCGCTCACGCGTGGAACGACGCCACGCGGACGCGCATGATCCGCGACGCCCTGAAGATCTCGCCCCCGGCCCTGCGCGCCATCCTCGCCCGGCACGAGCGGGACCTCGGGCGCGGCATGCTCGAACCCTCGCGACGCGAAAATGAGGAGGTGCACTTCCAGAACGCGGACGACCCCCGCGGGCTGGCGATCGATGCCGCGCTCCACAAGGAAGACGAGATCCGGGCCCTGCTCGCCGCGCGGCGCTCCTTCCGGCGGGTGGCATTCGAGATGGGTGTCTTCGCGCACCTGGTCTCGGACATCGCCTTCCCCCTCAACGCCTCGGACAGGGACCCGCGCGAGCCGCTCTACCGGGAGGCCTACCGGAGCTACGTCGGCACGATGCTCGACAAGATCCCTTTCGTTCTCGAGCGCATCCCTTCCGCCGCCGCGGCCAAGGAGGATCTGCGCGGCACTTTGACCGCCATGGCGCGCCGTGCCGGCCGGAACTACGCCCTTATCGGGCCGGCCTTCAAAGATGATGGAACAGCGCGCTCCGCGGAGGCGGTCGACGAGCGCTCGGTGCCGTTCGGAATCGCGTCGCTGTCCTACTCGGGCGCGGTCAATGGCATCCTACGGGCCTGGATGCACCTCTGGGCCTCCGTCGAAGGGGACATGCAGGGCACCCTCGCCCTGACGATGCCGCCGCCGGAGGCGGTGACCCTTCCCGCCCGGCAGGTGCGGCGCGGGAAACCGCTGCCCGCGCCACCCGCAGCCGCACCCGCGTCATCGCCCACGCCGCCAACATCGCCATCTGCGACGCCGGCTCCCTCGCCGGCGCCGACGCCCAAGACCGGGAGGATCCCGTGATCCAACCCAAGAAGCGCGCCCTGATCAGCGTCTACGACAAGAACGGCATCGTCGATCTCGCCGGCCGGCTCGTCAAGCTCGGCTACACGCTCCTGTCCACCGGCGGCACCGCGGACACGCTCCGCAAGGCGAGTGTCCCGGTCGTCGAGATCGCTCATTACACCGGCCATCCCGAGATTCTGGAAGGGCGTGTCAAGACCCTCCATCCGCGCGTGCACGGAGGCATCCTGGCCGACCCGGCGAAAGAGAGCCATCGCGCCGACCTGATCCGGAGCGGCATCGAGCCGATCGGCCTCGTGGTGGTCAATCTCTATCCGTTCGAGTCGGTCGCGGCTCGGGCCGACGCCCCGCTCGACGAGGTGCTCGAGATGATCGACATCGGCGGACCGACGATGATCCGGGCCGCCGCCAAGAACTTCAAGCATGTCGGGGTGGTCGTCGATCCGTCCGACTACCTCGGCATCCTCCGGGAGATCGAGACTGACGGCGCCCTGACGGAGCCGACCCGGCGGAGGCTCGCGGCCAAGGCCTTCGCCCACACCGCCGCCTACGATGGCGCCATCCGCGATGCCCTGCCGGCCCGTCTGGGCCTGGTCCGGGCGGAGGAACCTCCGCCCGGCGCCGAATCGCTCCCGACGCGCCTGCGTCTCGATCTGGAGCTGCGCCAGGTCCTGCGCTATGGCGAGAACCCGCATCAGCGCGGCGCGCTCTACGTCGAGCCGCAGGCGCCCGCGACCTCGACGGCGGCCGCCAGGCAGATCCAGGGCAAGGAGTTGTCGTTCAACAACCTCCTCGATCTCGACGCCGCCTGGAGGCAGGTGCTCGAGTTCGAGGCACCCGCGGTCGCCATCATCAAGCACAACAATCCCTGCGGCGTGGCGATCGGCGCCTCTCTCGAGGAGGCGTTTGGCAAGGCGCGGGCCACCGACCCGACCTCGGCCTTCGGGGGCATCGTCGCCCTCAACCGCCCGATCGACGCGCGCGCCGCGGACGCGCTCGCCTCGCTCTTTCTCGAGTGTGTGATCGCGCCGGGATATGCGCCGGAGTCCCTGCCGATCCTGGCGCGCAAGGAGGGGTTGCGGGTGATGGAGGCGGGGGGTGGCGTCCTTCCCTACTCCGGCCTCGATCTGCGTAGGATCACGGGCGGCATCCTGGCGCAGGACTGGGACATCGCGGCGACCGATCTGTCACGGGCGCGAGTCGTGACGCGCCGGGCGCCGACGGCGGAGGAGCTCAAGGCCCTCGATTTCGCCTGGAAGGTGGCCAGGCACGTCAAGTCGAACGCCATCATTCTGGCCCGCGCCGACCGCACGGTCGGCATCGGCGCCGGACAGATGAGCCGGGTCGACTCGGTGCGTCTGGCGCGTATGAAGGCCCAGGAGCCGACCGAGGGGACGGTGCTCGCCTCGGACGCCTTCTTTCCCTTCCGCGACGGTCTCGACGAGGCGGCGCGCGCCGGCATCACCGCCGTGGTGCAGCCGGGCGGATCGGTCAAGGACGGCGAGGTGACCGCGGCCGCCGACCAGCACGGCCTGGCGATGATCCTCACCGGCACGAGGCACTTCCGCCACTAGGAGCCTGTCCGAGTCAGTTCTGATCGAAGGAGCGCAGCTTCAGGGTGTCGGTGAAGGCGTAGAAGACCCGGTCCTTCGCCCGCGAAATGTAGTGCTCCGCGACCTCCTGGATCTTGAGAGCCTCGGCATCGTCCGGATCGACATCCAGGAGTTCCTTCAGTTTCTGCAGCACGTCGGTGGCGTTGCCACCGCGCATCGACATCACCGCCCAGTTGAACCAGGAGTTGCGGATGTAGATGTCGATGTTGCCGAGATCCTTGTCGCGCGGCAGGCGGTAGAACTTCCGCAGGGCATTTTCGTAGTCCTTGTCGGCGAAGAATTTCTTCGCCGACTCGAAGTCGTCATAAATGTGCTGGTCTGCCTCGATCTTCGACTGCGCCTTGTCCGACAGGTCCTTGGCCTCGAAGTTGGCCGGGTCGATCGCCAGCACGGCTCCGAGCTTGGCGCGCGCCTCGCGCCATTTTCCCGCCTGGATCAGCTGCTTCCCCGCGGCGAGAAATTCGACGATCTTGCGATGCGCCTCCTCCGGAGACAGCGCCGGCGCGGGCGGCTTGATCGGTTCGACGGCGGCCGGCGCCGCCGGCGTGCCCGCCCCGCTCCCCTCGGGCGAGGGGGGGGCCGTGCCCGCCTGGACGGGTGAAGCCGCCTGCGACGGTGCGGCCGGCGCAGGTGGCGTGACGCCCGGAGCGGCGCTCGCCACGGCGGCACCTTGTCCACCCGAGGCCGGCTGCCGGCTCGTCGAGCCGATCGGGGTCGGGATCGCGCCCTGTCCCTCGGTGGCCAGGGCGCCCGGCGCCGAAGAGGAGGGCGGGGCCGCCGGCGGCCCCGGATTCCCGGCCCCTCCCGCGGCCCTCGGCTGGAACAGGAACCACCACGCCGCGGCGGCTCCTGCCAGCAGTATCAGGCCGAGCAGGGCGAATAGTCTGGGAAGAGAAGAGCGTGACTTCGGGCCCGGAAGTGGCGGGGCCGTCTCTCTCGCGGCGGGCCTGGGATGCGGGGTGGGTTCCGGCGCGACCGCGGCGGCGGGATCGATCGCGGGGGTCTCACGCTTCGGCTTCGGCGCTCCGACGGCCGGCTTGGTCTCTTTCTTCAGCGGAATGGAGGGGCCCGCGGCGCCGGCCAGAGCTTCGTCGGCCGCGGCTCCGCCGAAAGGCTTTGACTTCCCGCCCAGATCGTCGTCGAGGAACGACATCAGGTCGGCGTCGGCCTGAGCGTCGTGGGGCGCCGATCCAATCTTGGCCGAGGTTCCCTTCAGGAGAGTCCTCTCATCCTGCTTGATGTTGAGCTGCGCCAGCTCGGCCTCCCAGGCGGTCTCGTCGAACGCCGGCGCCGGGGTGGTCGCCTTCGGAGGCGAGGCTTGCTTCGCTGCAACCGGAGATCGGGGGGCCGGGGTCGGAGAGGCCGGGGCCTTGGCGGGCTCCGGCGAGGGTGGGTGGCGCGGCACGATTCGGACCGAAGGCGGAACGACCGTCTGCGCTTCCACGACCTCGGGCTGGTCGGAGCTCGGCGGCGGCGCGGGAGCGTCGAACGCTCCCTTGTCCTTCAGCGCGTCGGCATCGTCGATCGGCACCGCGACCGGCAGATCCTGGTCCACACCAGCTTGTTCGAACGCCGCATCGAGGGCGTTGCGCGCCGCAACCTCCTCCTGGGAAGAGGCTGCGTGGCCGTCCTCCGGGCGCTTCGAGCCCGCCAGAGGGATCGCCGGTTCGTCGGCGCCCTCCAGATCGAGATCGCCGGCGTGGTTCCCGGCCGATCTCGAGGAACGGCCCTTCGGCCCGGCAGCGGCAGCGGCGGCCGGCGTCTTTCCCTTCGCTGCCGCCAGGACCTCGGGTACCGTGAGCTTTACGGTCATGCCACCGATTTGAGCGACCGCCTTCTTGAGACCGCCCTGAACCTTGCCGCGAATCGTCGCCAGGAGGGCCTGCGCCTCGGGATTCTCCCCATCGAGCGTGAAGACTTTTTTGCACTCGGTCTCGGCTTCCGGATATCGCTCCTGCTCCATCAGCTCGCGCGCGAGGGTCAGGTGCTCATCGATGAACGGCACCGCCTCGAACGCGTGCTGGGCCTCCTCGAGGAGCTGGTGAACCTCCTCGGAATCGGGGTTGATCGGCAGGAGGCCCCTGGCGCCGTCGACCGCCTCGGAGTATTTCCGTTGCGCCAGGAGCTGCTTGACCCGGGCGATGCCGAGGTCGACCTTCGCTTCCAGCTCCTCCGGGCTGAGAGCCGGGGCCCCCGCTCCGCCACCGTCCGCCGCTTCCTGGGGTTCCACGGCGATCGCCTCGGGCGCCGCCGGCTCCCAATCACCCATCAGGAGGGTCGCCATGCGAATCCCCTCCCTGGCCTTCTGGCTGGAGGAATCGACACCCAGGGCTTCCCGCCACGCCTCGATCGCCCCCTTGTACTCCCCACCGTTGTAGAGAGAGGAGGCCTTCGAGAGGAGTTGCTGCAGCTTTTCGTCGTCGATCACGACACCGCCCGTCGGGGCGAGATCAGGCCCCGCACCCTGGGTTAATTTATGCCCCGTGGTGCCGAAGTCAATTTGTGTGAGGTCTCTGGACTGGCTCGCCGGGAAGGCGTGGAGGGGCGGGCAAGCCGATGAAGGGCCGGTGCTTAGGAGGCCTTCCGGACGCCGCTCTCGCGGGCCTTCTTGAGCGCCTCTTTGAGCAGCGGCAAGTCCTTGAACCCCGGGTTGAGCGACTCCAACTTGGCGAAGGCCTCGGTCGCCCCCAAAACGTCATTCCTGTCGAAGAGGGAGACCACGCCAAGGTTGAGCCAGCTCTGCCAGTGTTGGGAGTTGTAGCTCAGGGAGGTGCGGAACTGCGCCAGCGCCTCGTCCGGCTTCCCCATCTCGCGCAGGCAGATCCCCATGTCGGTCCGGGCATCGACGTCCTTGGGATCGATCTCGAGTACTTTCTGATAGAAGGAGACCGCCTGGTCGTATTTTCCGGCGTCGTGGTAAATGTTGGCCATGCGGGTGAGGGAGACGCGGTCCCGCGGGTCCTTGGCGAGCGCCGCCTTGAGCGCGTTCACTTCCTCGAAGATCCGGTTCATCGTCTGCTCGGGGGCGGCTCCCTCAGGCCCGCCGGCTGACGGAGCGGGACCGCCGGCCGCTTCCGAACCCCCGCCCATGCCCTGATTGCCCGCGGCCGGCACCGGTGCGGCGTGCTCCACGACCCGCGGTTCGTAAACCCCGTAAGCGATCAGAAAGCCGATCAGGAACCCGAACAGGATCCCCGAGATCAAGAACTGGAGCTGATCCTTGGTCATGCCGATCCTCGCGTTTCCCGTAGCGTCCCGGATGTTCGAAGAGGCAAACTAGCATAGCCCTGCCGGGGAATCAAGGCGCGCACGTCTGTGTTATAGTCCATCGCGTGACGCCCGAGACGCCGACTTTGGCGCGCCGACTCTTTCTGTCGCGTCCCCGGATCGCGGTCGCGGTCGGCGGTTTTCTGGTGACGACGTTCGTCATCTGCGCCCTGTTCGCTCCACTCCTCACGCGTCTTACCGGCTCCGACCCGTATGCGCAGGTGGCCTCCCGAACGGTGACGCCGCCGACGCCGCCGGATCGCGCTCACCTGCTCGGCACGGATGGTCTCGGGCGCGACGTCTTGAGCCGGCTCATCCACGGCTCGCGGATCTCTCTCGAGGTCGGCCTGATCGCCGAGGTGATCGCGGTCGTCCTCGGCGCCGGCCTGGGCGCGATCGCCGGATACGCCGGCGGGCGGCTCGATGCCCTGGTGATGCGCGCCGCCGACCTCGTCCTGGCCTTCCCCGCGCCCCTCCTGGCCCTGGCGATCATCGCCGCGGTGCCGGAGCCCGAGACCACCCCCCTGTTGCGCCTCCTGCCCCACCCCTCCGTCGGCGTCGTGTTTCTGGTGTTGGGAGGCTTCGGCTGGGCCACCATCGCCCGGCTGGTGCGCGGCGAGATGCTGAGGATCAGGGAGCAGGAATACGCCCGCGCCGCCGAGGCGATCGGGGCGCACGGCGCCCGCATCATTCTCAAACATCTCCTGCCGAACGCCTTCGGACCGCTCCTGGTCGCGGCCACGCTCGGCATCGCAGGAAACATTCTGATGGAGGCCTACCTGTCGTTCCTCGGGGTCGGCGCGCGGCCGCCCTTGCCGTCGTGGGGCACGATGGTGACGGAGGGACAGGCCTACTTTCTCAGCAAACCCTGGGTCGCCGTGGCTCCAGGCCTGGCGATCCTTCTCGTGGTTCTCGGGTTCAATCTTCTGGGAGACGGAGTTCGGGACCTGATCGATCCCCGCAAAAGGAGTCTCGGTGTCTGAACCTGCAAGAGCGCGCAGCCCGTTCGTGTCGATGCCGGTCCCGAAACCCCGGATCTGGATTGCCGCGCTGTCCATGGCGCTCTTGGGGGCGGCTCTGGCGTGCGGCGCGCTCGCCTGTACCCGCTCCACCCCCAAAGCGACGCGGGCGGAGCAGGTATTCCGCTTCCGTCTGCGTGAAGACCCGCCGACGCTCGACCCCGCCCTCTCCAGCGACAATCTGTCCGAGGCGGTCCTGGTCAACCTGAACCGCTCACTCGTCGAGCTCGATCCGGAAACGCTCAAGGTCCGGCCCGCGGTCGCCGCCTCGTGGGAGATCGCGCCGGATCATCGCACCTATACGTTTCACCTCCGTCCGGGCGTCACCTTCCACAACGGTCGCATGGTGACGGCGGCCGACGTCGAATACTCCTATCTCCGGATCCTCAGCAAGGCGACCAACTCGCCGCGCCGGCCGATCCTGGAGCCGATCGAGGGCGCGCGCGACTACACCGAGGGGAAGTCGGCGCGGGTCGCGGGGATCCGGATTCCGGATGATCGGACCATCGTGATCCGGCTGGCGCACCCGTTCGCGCCGTTTCTCGGCATGCTGGCCATGGTCTCCGCGGCCATCGTGCCCCGCGAGATTTATGACGACCCCGCCAAGGCTTATCTTCGCGCCCCGATCGGCTGCGGTCCCTTCCGGTTCGCTCGCTGGGAGCAATCGAACTTCATCGAGCTCCTGGCCTTCGACGGCTTCTACGGCGGCCGTCCCGCCCTCGATCGCGTCCTGGTTCGCATCATCGAGAACAGGGTCAGCGCGCTTCAGGAATACCGGGCCGGCGGCCTCGACAGCCTGGACGAACCACCGGGTTCCGGGGAGCAGACCCTGCTGGCGGAGCTCGGGGCGGAGATCAAGAAATATCCTTACATCGCGACGGGCTACGTCGGCTTCAACCATGCCCTGCCTCCCTTCAAGGGGAACGTCAAGCTGCGTCAGGCGATCAACTACGCGGTCGACAAGCGCTATCTCTGGGAGGTGCTCTTTCCGCACGATCAGATTCCGGCGCACGGCATCATCCCGCCCGGCGTCCCCGGCTACGATGAGGACCTGCCCGGCTATCCACACGACGAGGCGAAGGCGAAGCGTCTGCTGGCTGAGGCCGGATATCCCGACGGTCGGGGCCTGGCGCCGATCGCCCTCTGGGTCAACACCAGCGAAGACAACCGCAAGGTGGCCGAGCAGATCCAGGCCGATCTGAAGACGATCGGCGTCACCCTGACGATCCGCGAGGTCGATTGGAGCGCCTATCTGGCGGCGGTCGAGGGAACCGAGACGCAGCCGGGCGCGGCGCAGATGTTCCGGTTCGGCTGGAACCTGGACTACCCCGACGCCGACTCGATCATGAGGACGCAGCTGCACTCCGCGAACTTCGGGCCGGCCGGCAACTTCTTCCGTTACCGGAATCCCGAATTCGACCGCCTCGTCGATGAAGCCCTCACGCTGACCGATCCCGACGAGCGCGCCGAGCGCTATCGGCGCGCCGAACGGATCGCCGTGATGGACGACGCCGTCTGGCTGTTCCTCAACTACTACCAGTCGTCCACGCTGTTCAAGCCATACGTCCAGGGGATCGTGCTGACGCCGCTCGGCGAGTTCCGCATTCCGCTCGAGAGGCTGCGGATCGAGCCGTAGCCCCCCACCGTCTCATCGGAGGAGATCCGGGCCGCAGGCCCGGGTGATCGATGACGAGCTACATCCTGAGGCGGATCGCCGGCTTGGTCCCGGTCTTGGTGCTGGCGGCGACCATCGTCTGGTTATTCCTGTTCTTTCTTCCGGGCGACCCCGCCCGTCTGATCGCGGGCGGCCAGGGTCTCGACCCCGACGTGCTGCGATCGATCCGGACCGAGTGGGGACTCGACGCCCCCGCCTGGCGGCAGTACCTCGGCTACCTCGGCAAGCTGCTCTGCCTCGACTTCGGGACCTCCTACATCCAGCGCCGGCCGGTCATCGCGATCATCATCGATCATTTCCCGGCGACCCTGATTCTGGCGACCGCGGCGGTCCTGCTGTCGTCCGGGGCCGGGCTGCTGCTCGGCGCGCTGGCCGCGTATCGCCAGGGGCGGCTCACCGACGGCCTGGTGATGCTCCTGGCGCTCGTCGGGGCCTCGACCCCGGTCTTCTGGCTCGGTCTCATGCTGATGCTGGTGTTCGGCTCATGGCTCGCCTGGCTGCCCCCCCTCGGCTACGGCA
>JBGPLZ010000090.1:0-14416 GCA_041486695.1 Acidobacteriota bacterium
CTCCGCACGAGGAGCTTCAAGGTCAACATCTTCGACCAGGAAACAGGCGCCATTGACGTGTTTCCATGCCAGATCACCCTCCATGACCCGATCGATGCCGCAACGCCGGGCGGTGCGCACCACGTCACGCAGGCCGATCATCTGGGCGGCGCGGATGGTCGGGACGTTCAGGGACATCGCCAGCGCCTGGCGGGCGCTGACCGGCCCGCGATACTGCTCGTCGAAGTTGCGCGGCGACCAGGGTGGCTGCCCCGACACTTCCAGCTCGAGCGGCGAGTCGTCGAGGACGGTGGCCGCCGTGAAGCTCGAATCCTGCGCATCCTGGGCCTTCCGGAAGCCGGCCAGATAGACAAACGGCTTGAACAGCGACCCCGGCTGACGGTGGGCCTGGGCCACCCGATTGAACTGGCTGCGGGAGTAACTCCGGCCGCCGACCATCACGAGGATCGCTCCGTCCTGCGGCCGCAGCGCGACCACGGCCCCTTGAATTTCGCCGCCCGGCAGGGAACGGAGCTGCCGGTACTCCTTCGCGAAGCCTGCGAGGCTGCGCTCCAAGAGCGCGTCGGCGCGGGCTTGCAGGAGCGGGTCGAGGGTGGTGAAGACGCGCAGCCCCAGATGCGAGGCGGGGTCGCGCAGCCCGAGATCGGCCATCTCCTGGGCGATGTAGTCGACGAAGTAAGGCGCCTGGCGCGGGTCATGGGAGGGCTCCGGGCGCAAATGCAGCGGCGCCGCCCGGGCGCCGTCGAACTCCCGCGGCGTGATCGAGCCTGCGTCGCGCATCAGCCTCAGCACGAGATCGCGGCGCTCCTGCGCTTCGGCGGGGTGCCGGTACGGCTGGTAGTGCCCCGGGGATTGGATGAGACCGGCGAGGAAGGCCGCCTCGGGCAGATCGAGGTAGCGGACCTCCTTGCCGAAATAGTGGCGCGCCGCCGCCCCCACGCCGATGATCGAGATCGGCCCCCGCTGCGCCAGGTAGATCTGGTTCAGATAACGCTCCAGGATCTCCTGCTTGCTGTGGAACGATTCAAGGCTCAACGCCGCCAGAGTCTCCCACAGCTTGCGGCGCAGGTTCCGGTCGCCGCCGTTGGGGTAGAGGTTCTTGGCGAGTTGCTGGGTGATCGTGCTGCCCCCCTGGACCACCTCGCCGCTTTTCACGTTGGCGAACAACGCCCGCAGCACGCCCCGCGGATCGATTCCGAAGTGGCGGTAGAAGCGCCGGTCCTCCACCGCCACCACGGCGTCGAGCAGGGTGCGAGGCAGGTCGGCCGTCGTGACCGGCAGCCGCTCCTCGTGCACGTCGCCCGACAGGGTGCCGAGCGACTCGGGCTCGATGCGGACCGTCTCGAGGTCGTCGCCCGCTTCCAGAGTCTCGAGCCCGGACACCCTGCCGAAGCCGATCCGCACCCGCACCGGAAGCGCCTGGACCGGCCCCTCCGGGTAGTCGAACGCATTCAGATGGATCTCGTAGCCGCGGAAGCGCCGGGAGAACTCTCCCGGAACCTTTGGATGTCCTTCGACCTGCCGGTACCCGAGCCGGACCAGCCGCTCCGTCAGATCTTCGCGGCCGAGCGCGAGACCCTTGGCGAGGACGAAGGGGGACGAGTAGAGGCGGACGGGCGCGGCCGCCTCCAGGCGCGCGAAGCGCCAGTTGGCGTCGATGAACGCGACGGTCAGGATCCCCGCCAGCAGGACCGAACCGGCCAGTACGGCCCGCAGCCCCCATCTCAGCAGGGGCGGCAGGGCCGGCGACCGGCCCGGACCGCTTACAGCCTTCCGACGGGCGACCATTGGCCTCCTCACCGGGACGCGGAAGCTCGTGGCGTCGGGCACTGGGACGCAGTGGCTCGTGGCGTCAGGGAGGTTGCTAGGTTAGCACGACGCGTTTCCAGGAGCGCGGGTCGATCGCCCGCCCCTCGCGTCGCCCCGACAGGTCTCAGGAGCCCGGCTCGTCCTCGGGCGGGCGACTGAGGCTGTCTTCGTAGGAAGCGCGGAAGATCGCAGAGAGATCGCCCTCCAGGATGTCGCTCGGCATCGAGGCGCGATCGAGGATGACTTTGTTGCGGGAAGCCTGCTTGGCCCGGTAGAGCGCGTTGTCCGCCGCCTTCAGGAGGTCGACCTCGGTGCGCACTTCGCGGTTCGCCGGCACCGAGGCGAGCCCGGCGCTGACCGTCACCCGGACCAGAAACTCCTTGTACTTGTAGACATGCTCCTCCGCCGCCTTGCGGACCCGCTCGGCGACGATGGCCGCCGGGATGCCGCTGGTGTTCGGCAGGATCATCAGGAACTCCTCGCCCCCGAAGCGCCCGACGATGTCGATCTCGCGCGCGTTCTCGATCACCACCCGGCCGAACTCCTTGAGCACCTGATCGCCGCAGTCGTGGCCATACTTGTCGTTGATCTGCTTGAAGTGATCGAGGTCGAGCACCATGACCGACAGGGGCATGCCATAGCGGACGGCGCGCTTGAACTCTTCCTGGAGGCGGCGGCGCAGATAGCGATCGTTGAGGAGGTTGGTGCGATCGTCGGTGACCGACAGCTTGAGGAGCTTCTCGTTCGCCTCGCGGAGCTGCCGGTTGGCGCGCTCGAGGGAGGAGTAAAGATAGCGCTTCTTCAGCGAGGCTCGCAGCACCGCGTCGAGCTCGTCGAAATGGAACGGCTTGATGATGAAATCATCGGCCCCGCTCTTCAGCGCCTCGACCTTGCTCGCGACGTCGCGCTTCACGGTCATGACGATGAGCGGGATGGCCGACATCGCCCGGTCCTTCTTGACCGCGCGCAGGACCGCGAGGCCATCGGGCGGAGGAATGAGCAGATCGAGCAGCACGAGGTCCGGCCGGTCGTGCGCGATCCGCTGCAGCGCCTCTGCGCCGTTGCCGGCGCTGAAGACGTCGTACCCTTCCATCGACAACCACTCGACGAGCAGATCGACGCTGTCCCGATCATCGTCCACGACCAGGATCCGGAACTTCCGCGTCGGCGCCACCGGCGGCTTGGCCGGCGTGCCCTGGATCTCTGCGTGCATCTTTTGCCCCGAGCGGGCGGGGAGCCTCTCCTTCCCCGAGGAGCCTCCCAGGGGATGTCACGCGCTCCTCGCGGTTGGTTATTCTATACCACCGGGATCGGCGCCTCGCAACGGCAAATCCATGTCCGGCGCGGGTTTCCGTGGATCTCGGCGTCAGTCGGTCGTCGCGGCGTCAAGGATTGGGCGACGGCCTGGCCGGCGGACCCGCGGCCGGGGTACCCGGCGAGACGCCCGGTCCCGCCGCGGGGGAGCCTGAGGCCGGTCCGGCCCCGCCCGAGCCCCAGGCGTCGAAGAAGGGGGCATTGTCGCGAAACACTTCGAAGGCGGCCTGGTTGTCGAGCCGCGTCACGTTGAAGAGACCGAGGCGGGGGACCCAGTCCGGCTTGGGGATGTCGGGGATGAGGGTGATCAGGGCGCAATCGTTCATCCCGAGCTGCCAGGCGGCTTCGCTGGAGAACAGGTAGCCGAACAGCCCTTGCGCCTGGGGCAGGTTCGGGGCTCCGCGCAGCAGCACCGCGACGTACGGGGCGACGACCGCCCCCAGAGACATCCGATCGGGAAACAGGATATCGAGCGGCTCGGCCTCGCGCTTGGCGCCGATCGCCTCGTCGAGGCCGACCAGCCCCCAGAGCGCCTCGCCCGAGGCGACCAGGCGGCGCACTTCGGCGTCGTTGCCGACGATCCGCGTGCCATTCCCTTTGACCCGGTTGAAAAACGTCCGGGCACGATCGGCCCCCCAGAGAGCAAAGAGGGACGCGGCGTGAAACGCCTCCGCCCCGTGGTCGATGCGCGCCATCGCCCCCAGGCCGGCGTACGGTCCCTCCGCCATGTCCGCGACCGATCCCGGCGCCCGATCCTTCTCGATGCGGCTGTTGTTGTAAATGATGACCCGGGGGTTGATCGCGAAGCCGATCCAGGCGAATCCAGGATCGTGGAACTGGGACGGGATGGGCCGGGCGGCGGCGGGCCGGAAGGGGACCGCGAGCCCGGCGGCCTGAAGCTCGATCGCGGTGAGCGGCGAGGCGCCCCAGAAGACGTCGACGCGTCCGGCGGCGGCGTCCTCCTTGAGACGGGGCCCGAACTGAGCGCCGAGCACGTCACGGTAGAACGCCTGCACCTCGATGCCGCTCTGCTCGGTGAACGCCTTGAGGATCGGACCGGCGTTGCGCCGCGGAGCCTCGACGTAGATGACCACGCGGCCGCCGCGTGGCACGGTGACCGCCACTTCGGGAGGCAGCTCGGGCGGCGTGGAACCGCAGGCCAGCGCCGACGCCAGCAGGGCCAGGGGCCCCGCGCGAACGATCAGAGCCGCTGTCATCCTGCGCAACGACGGTTTCGTCATGCCGAAATAGTAACAGCATTCCCGCCGCCGGGCTTCGCCGGCCAAGGATCGGCGCTGGCACGCTTCAGGTCGCGACGTCATATTCGGGAGCATGGAGAGTCGCGGCGATCCCCAACGCCGGGCGCTGGGCGCGGCGATCGCGCTCGCAGCGCTCGCGGCGCTGCTCGCGTGCGCCGCCGCCCCGGTTCGCAAGGCGGCGCCCCTGGAGTCTCGGCACGCGCCCTACCGGGCCCTCGTCGAGCGCAGCGCCCGCAAGCACGACCTCGATCCGCGTCTCATCCTCGGCCTGATCGAGGTCGAATCGAACTTCGATCCAAAGGCGCGCTCGCGCAGCGGAGCGTGCGGCCTGATGCAACTGATGCCGGAGACCGGCCGCCGCTTCGGAGCGCGGAAGTTCGACGACCCGGCCCAGAACATCGAGGCGGGGACGAGCTACGTGCGTTACCTCGTCGACCTGTTCGGCGGCGACGTCGACCGGGCGATCGCGGGATACAACGTCGGCGAGATGGCGGTGTTCCGGGCCGGCGGCGTGCCTCAGACTCCGGCCGTGCTCCGCTTCGTCGGCGCGGTCAAGGCGGCGGCGCAGAGATACTGAGAGACCCGATCACGCTGGCGCGCACCCCTTCGATGAACTAACATATCCGGCCTATGAGCGCCACCGTACCAGCCCACCGCGGCCAGAGACAGTTGCGCACCGTGGAGCCTCACGAGGCCCCAGCGGCTGCGCCCCGGGCCGGCGCGGATTCCCGCGCGGAGGTGATGAAGTGCAGCTACCGGCCGCCCGACGCCGACTTCTACTGCTGGAAATACGGGGTCTGGTACAACGTCATGGACTGCTGCTACCGGCACGACCGGCAGACCTTCGAAGGCTGCGCCGATTGCGGGCAGGGCGCGCGTAACATCAAGGTCCACCGGCTGCGCTACGCGGCGCTCCGGCCCCGCCGCGGCCGTTCGACGCTTCGCTGACTCCCCTCTATAATGATGCCGCGCCCGGGCGCGGCCGACACGCCACGCCGCGTCGAGGAGGTGGGGGCTGGACCTGATCATCGCCAACGCGGAGGTGGTGGACGGCACGGGCCGGCCCCGCTTCAAGGCCGACATCGGGATCGTGGGGGATACGATCGCCGCCGTTGCGCCACGGATCGAGGCGCCGGTGGCGGAGCGCATCGAGGCCCGCGGCCGCCTGGTCACGCCCGGGTTCATCGATCTCCATTCTCATTCCGACCTGTGCGTCACCCTGCCTCTTCCCCGCCAGGCGGAGCTCCTCCAAGGGCGCATCCGCCAGGGGATCACCACCGAGCTTCTCGGCAATTGCGGCATCGGCTGCGCGCCGGTCGAGCCGGCGACCCGCTCCGCGCTGGCGGCGGTCTGCGGCTTCATCACGCCAGATGGCGTCGACTGGTCCTGGCATTCGATCGGCTCCTACCTGGAGCGTCTGGAGCGGCAGGGAGTGCTGCTGAACGTGGCGACGCTGGTCGCCCACGGCCCGGCGCGCATCGCCGCGATGGGGTCCCGCGCCGGGCGGCCGACGGCGGAGGAGCAAGCCGGCATCGACCGTCAGGTCCGCTCGGCCGTCGAAGCAGGGGCCTTCGGAGTCTCCTTCGGGCTCATCTACCCGCCCGGGCAGTTCGCCGACACCCACGAGTTGGTGTCGGTGACCCGCGCCGCCGCGTCCGTCGGCGGTTTCGCGGCCTTCCACCAGCGCGGCAGCAGCCGCGACACCCTTCTGCCCGCCGTGCGCGAGATCATCGAGGTGGGGCGCCGGGCGAAGGCGCCGGTGCATCACTCCCATCTGGAAGCGGTCGGGCCGCGCGCCTGGTCGGGCACCGAGGAGGTGCTGCTCCTCGAAGACGAGGCGATCACGGAAGGGATCGATCTCAGCGGCGACGTGATTCCCTACACCATGGTCTGCACCACGATGCTGGCCCTCTATCCACCCTGGGCGCTGGATGGTGGCGTGACCCCCTTCCTCGATCGGCTGCGCGATCCGGGGCTGCGCCGGCGGATGAAAGAAGAGGTCGCCTCCGCCACGGCGACCTGGCCTCCCTGGGAAGGACCGGACCGCTTCACCATGAACATCGCCCGCGAGTGCGGCTGGGGTCGGATCCGCCTGGCGCACGTGGACGGCGCCGCGAACAAGCGCTACGAGCATCTGACCATCGAGGAGCTCGGGAGGCTGCGGGGGCTCGACCCGTTCGATGCCCTTTCGGACCTGCTCGTCGAGGAGCGCGGGGTCGCCACCCAGCTCCTGTTCGGGATCTCGGGTGACGATCAAACCGACGTCGATCTCCTGCCGTTCCTGCGCTGTCCCCGCCTGGCGTTCGTCACCGACGCCTGGGAGATCGGCAAGGGGTTCCCGCACCCGGGAGCCTACGGCGCTATGCCGCGCGTTCTGGGGCACTATGTCCGCGAGCGCAAAGTGCTCGCCTTCGAGGCGGCGATCGCCCGGATGACCGGGTTGCCGGCGCGCCGGCTCGGTCTCGCCGATCGGGGGCGGATCGCGGAGCGGTGCAAGGCCGTTCTCGTCATCCTGGACGAGGGCGCGGTGGCCGACCGCGCCACCCTGCGCGAGCCACGGCGTCTGGCGGCGGGTATCGACGAGGTGATCATCAACGGCATCCGGGTCGTGGCGGAGGGGCTCTACCGCCCGGTCGCCGCGGGGCGCGTCCTGAGGCGCGGCCGGTGAGGCGGTTCACGGTCCGCCTGGCGCTCCTCGCGGCGTGCGTGCTTGGCGCCCTCCCCGCGGCGCCTGCCGAAGGCGTGGCGCTTCTCAGGCCGGGCGTCGATGAGGAGGAGGTGATCCGCGCCAACAACCACGGCGCGGCCCTGATGGAGCAGTTCAAGCATGCCCAGGCGGTCACCGCCTATCAGAGCGTCACCGAGAAGGCGCCCGGCTGGGCCCCGGGCTTCGCCAACCTCGGCCTGGCGGCGCTCTACGCCCGCGATCATGAGCGCGCGCTTCGGGCGTTCGAGGAGGCGCTCCGTCTCGACCCCCGCCTGCCGCAGGCATGGTACGGACTCGGACTTCTGCTCAAGAACGACGGCAAGACGGCCGAGGCGATCGCCCGGCTGGAAGCGGCGCGCGACCTCGACCCTGAAGATCCGGACATCCTCTACAACCTCGGCCTGCTCCAGGGACGCCAGCGTGCCTTCGACGCCGCCGTGCCTCTTCTCAAGCGGGCCCGGGAGATCGACCCGAACAACCTCTCGGTCCGCTACCAGCTGGCGCGGGCTCTTCTGCAGGCGGGCGCGGCGGAGGCGGGTCAGAAGGAGATGGCGGTCTACCAGAGGCTCGTGGCCAACCCCGGCTTCGCGGTGCCGACCGGGAACCAGTATGGTGAGGCCGGGCGGTACGCTCTGGTGCTCACGGATTACCACGCCCTCGGCGGGCCGCCCGCCGTGCCGCCGCCGGTGGCGATCCGCTTCAGCGACGCGACCGGGGACTCGGGCATCACCTTCGTGCACGGCGGCCCGGGCGGCGAGGCGGGCGCCGCTCCGGCGGCCACGGAGTCGCGCCCCGGGTCCTCGGCGGCCGCGGTCCGGTATGGTTCGGGTCTCGCGGTGGGCGACTTCGACGGCGACGGGCGGCCCGACCTGATCTTCGCCAATGCCTCGGCGACCGGAGCGGCCGGGCCGGCGCTCTACCGCAACCTGGGAGGCCTGCGCTTCGAAGATGTCACGGCGCGTTCGGGCGTGAAGTTCGACGGCCTCGGAACCTCGGTGCTGCTCGGAGACTTCGACAACGACGGCGATCGGGATCTCCTGCTGTGCGGTCTCGATCGGATCGCGCTGTTTGCCAACCAGGGCAAGGGCATCTTCCTCGACGTCACCGCGAAGGCCGGGCTGGCGCTCAAGGGCCTCGCGCTCGGCGCCTCCTGGGCCGACGTCGATCACGACGGCGATCTCGATCTCTTCATCACGCGGCTGCCGCTCGCCGGCCGCGGCGCTCGAGGCGGGGCGCTCCTGATGCTGAACCGCGGCGACGGCACCTTCATCGATCGGACCGCCGAGCTGCACATGGCTGGGCCGGCCGCCGGGGCGATCGGCGCCGTGTTCAGCGATCTCGACGGCGATCGGGACATCGATGCGGTGATCGCGGCGGCGCCCGGGGCGCCGGACGTCCTGCTCGACAACCGGCGTGACAAAGGCTTCGCCGACCGCGGCCGGGCCGCCGGGCTCCCGGCCCGGGGCGCGGGACGGGGCGTCAGCGCCGGCGACGTCGATGGGGACGGACGTCCCGACCTGGTTTTCCCGACCGGCCCGGGAGAACCGATCCACCTGGAGATGAACGGCCGGGACGGCCGGTTCACGCTGCGGGAGATCCCGAAACCAAAGGACCTGTCCTGCTACGGCGCGATCCTCTTCGACGCCGACAACGACGGCGACCTCGATCTGTTCGTGGCCGGAAGCGCGCCGCGGTTCTATCTCAACGACGGCGCCGGCCGGTTCACCGACGCCACCGCCGCGGCCGGCCTTGGAGATCTGGCGCTGCGCGACGGACGCGCCGTGGCGGCGGCCGATCTGGACGGCGACGGCGATCTCGATCTGGTCGTGACCCGCAACGGCGGCCGGCCGCTGTTGCTGCGCAATGAAGGCGGCCACCGGAACCACTGGCTGGCCATCGATCCTCGCGGCCTCAACAGCAACAAGGACGGCATCGGCACCCGCATCGAGGTGCAATCCGGAGCCCGCTGGCAGCGGCGGGAATCGGCGGCCGGCTCCGGCTACCTGTCGCAGTCGCCCGCGGCAGTCCACGTCGGCCTCGCCGATCGCGTCATGGCCGATTTCGTCCGTCTGCTCTGGCCCGGCGGCGTCCTGCAGTCGGAGCTCGACGTGCCGGCCGGGCAGACGATGGAAGCGGGGGAGCTCGACCGCAAAGGCTCCTCCTGTCCGCTGCTGTTCGCCTGGAACGGCGGGCGCTACGGCTTCGTCACCGACATCCTCGGCGTCGGCGGGGTGGGTCTCTGGACGGCGCCGGGCATCTACGGACGTCCCGACCCCGAGGAGTACGTCAAGATCGAGCCGGGCCAGCTCGCGCCGAGAGATGGTGGCTACATCCTGCAGGTGGTGGAGAATCTCGAGGAGATCACCTACCTCGACCAGACGCGTCTGATGACCATCGACCACCCCAAGGGGATCGACGTCTACCCGAACGAGATCTTCGGCGGCACGGATCGTCCGGAACACCGCCTGTACGCGGTCCGGCGCGCCGAGCGCATCCTCCCGATCCGGGCGGCCGACCACGACAACCGCGACGTGACCGACCGGATCCTTGCCATCGACCGCACCTATCCGGACAGCTTCCGGCTCGCCCGCCTCGCCGGGTACGCGGAGATGCACAATCTCACCCTCGAGTTCCCCGAGAGTGTGGCGAAGCAGGAAGGGCTGGTCCTCTTCCTGTATGGCTACACCGACTTCGAGTATTCATCGAGCAATTTCGCCGCCTGGCAGGGAGGCATCACGCTGCAGTCTCCCGTCCTCGAAGTCGAGAGGGAGGACGGCCTGTTCCAGCCGCGCATCGATCCGATGGGCTTCCCTCCCGGGCTGCCGCGCATGATCGCCGTCGATCTCGGTCCGTCCCCGCTCGGCAGCCGCCGGTTGCGGCTGCGGACCAACATGCGCGTCTACTGGGATCAGATCTTCCTGGCGAAACCGCTCGGGGACGCCGAGATGGCGGACGTGGTGAAGGTCAGCGAGGTGGACCCGAGCGGGGCGCACCTGCACCGCCGCGGCTTCCCGCGCGAGCACAGCCCGGACGGGCGTGAACCGAAGATCTACGACTATGCCATCGTCGACAACACACAGCCTTTCAAGGTGATGGCCGGCGACTACACCCGCTTCGGAAGGGTGACCGAGCTCCTGACCAGGACGGACGACCGCTTCGTCATCTTCGGCAAGGGAGAGGAAGTGACGCTGGAGTTTCCGACCAAGGGGCTGCCGGCGGTCCCGCGGGGCTCGGTCCGCAGCTTTCTTCTGAAGACCACCGGCTACTGCAAGGACATGGACCCGCACACCGCCTTCCCGGACAGCGTCGAGCCTCTGCCGTTCCGCGCCATGTCGGCCTACCCGTACCCCGAAGGGGAGAGCTATCCGGACGACGCCGACCACCGCGAGTACCGGAAGATCTTCAACACACGCAGCGTCGAATCGCACTGAGGGCCGGTGGATGGGGATACAGGCTGCGATCGCGACCGAGAGTCTCGGCAAGGTCTATCTCAAGCGCCGCTCGCTCCGCGAGCTGGTGATGCGGCCGTTCGGCCGCTCCGAGCGGATCGTCGGCCTGCGGGAGGTCACCCTCGAGGTGCGCCGCGGTGAGATCTTCGGCCTCCTGGGCCCGAACGGCGCCGGCAAGACGACCCTCCTCAAGATCCTCGCCGGGCTGGTGCTGCCGACCGAGGGCCGCGCCTTCGTGGCCGGGATCGACGTGGCGGCGGACGACCGCGCGGTGAAGCGCGCCATCGGCTTCGTCACCTCGGACGAGCGATCGTTCTACTGGCGCCTCACCGGCCGCGAGAACCTGCACTTCTTCGGCGCGCTCTGCGGTCTCGACCCCCGTGAATGCCGGCGCCGCGCGGCGCAGCTGCTGGAGGCGATGGATCTCGCTCCGGTCGCCGATCAGCAGTTCCTCGGCTACTCCTCCGGCATGAAGCAGCGCCTGGCGATCGCCCGCGCGCTGCTGCACGACCCGCCGATCCTCTGCCTCGACGAGCCGACCCGGAGCCTCGATCCGATCGCCGCCAAGCACCTGCGCCGCTTCGTGGTCGATCGCCTGAACCGCGAGGGGGGCAAGACGGTCCTGCTCGCCACCCACAACCTGCAGGAGGCGGAGGAGCTGTGCGCCCGGCTCGCCGTGCTCGACCGCGGTCGTGTCCTGCGTCAGGGGAGCCTGGCGGAGATCACGGCCGGGCTGCCGGGGCGCGATCATTACGTCCTCCACGTGATCGGCCTCCCCGATCTTCCGCCCGACCGGCGCTGGCGACTTCAAATCGAAAGCGACGGAGGCGGTCCGGCGCGGGTTCTCGCCGAGGTCGAGCGCGGCGGCACGGCGTTCTCCGATCTCCTCCGCCGGCTCCTCGACGCCGGCGCGACGATCACTGGCTGCTCGCGGCGCGAGCCGGGTCTTCAGGAAATTTTCGACGAGATGGAAGCCGCCGCGGCGCGCGGGGAGAGCCGATGAAGACCCTCAGCACCCTTGGAGCCTTCCTCAAGCGCGACTTTTTGATCGAGATCTCCTACCGCACCTCGTTCGTCATGCAAATCTTCGGCATCGCCTTCACCGTCCTGATCTGGTATTTCATCGCCGGGGTCGTCAGCGCGCCGCGCACCACGCCCGGTCTGGAGGGGGTCGATTACTTCGCCTACGTCCTGCTGGGCCTGGCCTTCTACCACTATCTGTCGTCGGCGATGATGTCGTTCGCCGGCAAGATCAGAAGCGAGCAGACGACCGGCACCCTCGAGGCGATGCTGGTGACGCCGACCTCGACCGGCACGATCGTGCTCGGGTCGTCTCTCTGGGATTTCCTGCTCACCTCGGTCAAGGTGATCGTCTACCTCGCCGTCGGACGGATCTTCTTCGGGGTGGTGATCCGCTTCGACAGCCTGCTGCCGGCGTTCCTGATCCTCGGCCTCACGGTCCTGGCCTTCTCGGGCATCGGCATCCTGTCGGCGGCGTTCGTGCTCTATCTCAAGCGCGGCGATCCGATCACCTATCTCGTCGCGAGCGCCTCCGCCCTGATGGGCAACGTCTTCTACCCCTCCGAAGACATGTGGCCCATCCTCAAGACGTTCTCACGTTTCCTGCCGATCACCTACGCCCTGCACGGGCTTCGCCGGGCGCTCCTCCGCGGCAGCCGCTTCTCGGAGCTGCTGCCCGACATCGAGGCGCTCATCCTGTTCGTCCTCGTGTTGCTGCCGCTCGGCATCTTCGCCTTCCGCCTCGCCGTCCGCCGCGCCCGCCAGGAAGGCTCGCTGGTGCAGTACTGAAACCACCCTGCAGGTCTGACGGATCCCCGGTGTGAAGCGCCGCGCCCTGCAGTTGCCGGGCACGGGTCCGGCTCGCTGCGCGAGCCTCCCCTCGGTTCGCCTCGCTTCCACCCACCGCGCTGTGGAGCGCGCGGCGGGGCCCTGGTCGCTCGGTCTCACACGACCCGGCAACTGCAGGACGCGGTGCTTCACGCTGGGGGTCCCTCGCCGATACTGCCGGTCGCGTTCAGCGCGTGCCACGACCGGCATCGGCCACTCAAGCGGGAGGTCATAGGCGGGCGAGGCCGCGCCTTGGATGAGTGGTCACGCCGCATCGTCTCCGACGGCGCATGTTCGCGCCGCTCACGCCGTCCCCCAAACCTCTGAGCGCCGGAACAATCGCTGGTGCGAAGCGCCGCGCCCTGCAGTCGCCGGGTCGTGTGAGACCGAGCGACCGGGGCCCCACCGCGCGCTCCACAGCGCGGTGGGTGGAAGCGAGGCGAACCGAGGGGAGGCTCGCGCAGCGAGCCGGACCCGTGCCCGGTGACTGCAGGGCGCGGCGCTTCGTGCCGGGGATGGTTCGTTGACACCCCCGGCACCGTGTGTTAAATTTCCCGGCCATTCCAATGACACGCCGCCCTGGTGGTGTCTCCCGGGCGATTGATCCGAGACCGCGCGCCGGCCACTGAGCGGGCTCGAGAGGGATGCTTCCATGAAATTCGAAAAACTGAACCTGCCGCTGGAGGGGCGGACGATCGAGGTCGAAGAGGGACAGCTGCGGGTCCCGGCGGATCCGATCCTCCCGTTCATCGAGGGCGATGGGATCGGGCCCGATATCTGGGCCGCGGCGCGGCGCGTGCTCGACGCCGCGGTGACGAAGGCATACGGCTCGTCCCGCCGGGTGCACTGGTTCGAGGTGTACGCCGGCGGGCGGGCGCGGGACAAATACGGCGAATGGCTTCCGGCCGACACGCTCGAGGCGATCCGTCACTACAAGGTGGCCATCAAGGGCCCGCTGACGACGCCGATCGGCGGCGGCTACCGCAGCCTCAACGTCACCCTGCGCCAGGAGCTCGATCTCTATGCCTGCATCCGGCCGGTGCGCTATTTCGAGGGGGTGCCGACGCCGGTGAAGCACCCCGAGCAGGTCGACCTGATCATCTTCCGCGAGAACACCGAGGATGTCTACGCCGGCATCGAGTGGCGCGAAGGAACCGAAAAGTGCCGCAAGGTGATCGAGTTCCTCAACCGGGAGATGGGCTGCGCCATCCCTCCGGATGCGGCGATCGGCGTGAAGACGATGAGCGCCCGCGCTACCAAGCAGCTGGTGCGCAAGGCGATCCGCTACGCCATCGAGCGCAAGAAGCCGAGCGTCACCTTCATGCACAAGGGGAACATCATGAAGTTCACCGAAGGGGCCTTCAAGGAATGGGGCTATCAGGTGGCGCGCGAAGAGTTCCCCGAATACACCTTGACCGAGGAGGAGGCGCAGAAGCTCGGCGAGGCGGTCCCCAAGAGCAAGGTGGTGATCCGCGATCGGATCGCCGACTCGATGTTCCAGCAGGTGCTGGTGCGTCCCTCCGAGTACTCGGTGATCGCCACGCCCAATCTTAACGGCGACTATCTGTCGGATGCGGCGGTGGCGCAGGTCGGCGGCCTCGGGTTGGCACCGGGCGCGAACATCGGCGACAGCACGGCGGTGTTCGAGGCGACCCACGGCACCGCCCCGGCCTACGCCGGGCAGGACAAGGTGAACCCCGGGTCGCTCATCCTCTCCGGGGCGATGATGTTCGAGTACCTGGGGTGGCAGGAGGCCTCCGACCTGATCGTCGATGGCGTGCAGAAGGCGATCAAGGAACGCCGGGTCACCTACGACCTGGCGCGGCAGATGGAGGGGGCCGTGACCGTGAGATGCTCGGAATTCGCCGATGCGATCATCGCCCAGATCGCCTCGGGCAGCTAGGAGCCTGTCCGAGTCATAGCATGGGTCGCGCACGTGGGGCTTGCGAGTCCCAGGCGAGGCGCGAGGAGGAAACGATGTGGTCGCATCGTTGACGACGATGAACGAAGCATGGGGCCGCAATCCCCAC
>JBGPLZ010000091.1:0-14365 GCA_041486695.1 Acidobacteriota bacterium
CCCATGCTTCGTTGATCGTCGTCAACGATGCAACCAGCATCGTTTCCTCCTCGCGCCTCGCCTGGGACTCGCAAGCCCCACGTGCGCGACCCATGCTATTACTCGGACAGGCTCCTAGAAGCCTGTCCCGGAGAGGGTCCTGGAAGCCGCTCGATGACCCGGACGGCCTGATGGCGCCTCGCCGGCAAGTCCCGCCTTTTGCTTCTGTGGTAGCTTCTAGGCCATGAAGAAGACCCGGAACCGGGCCTCCCTGCGCGTTCGGCTCGAGGAGTGGGAGAAGGGGCCGCTGCGCGAAGCGCTGCAGCGGCTGCCCGAGCGGCGCTCCGAGTTCCGGCTCGACTCCGGCGTCCCGGTGGCGAGGCTCTACACCCCTCTCGACACGGCGCAGGCCGACTACGCGACCTCGATCGGCTTCCCCGGCGGCTTCCCGTTCACCCGCGGCGTGCAGCCGACGATGTACCGCAGTCGGTTCTGGACCATGCGGCAGTATTCCGGTTTCGGCGCCGCGGCGGAGACCAACCGGCGCCTGCACTACCTGCTGGCCCGGGGGCAGACCGGGCTGTCGATCGCCTTCGATCTGCCGACGCAGATGGGCTACGACTCCGACCACCCCCTGGCTCAGGGGGAGGTGGGGCGCGTCGGCGTGGCGATCGACACCATCGACGACATGCAGGACCTGCTCCGCGACCTGCCGCTCGATCGCGTCTCGACCTCGATGACCATCAACGCCACCGCGGCGATCCTGCTGGCGCTCTATGTGGCGGTGGCCCGCGCCCGCGGCGTCCCGCTCGATCGCCTGTCCGGGACGGTGCAGAACGACGTCCTCAAAGAATACGTGGCCCGCGGCACCTACATCTATCCGCCGGCGGCCTCGTTGCGCATCATCAGCGACCTGTTCGCCTACTGCCGGCGCGAGCTGCCGCGCTGGAACGCCATCAGCGTCAGCGGTTACCATATCCGGGAGGCGGGCTCGACCGCGGTGCAGGAGATCGCCTTCACCTTCGCCAACGGCATCGCCTACCTCGAGGCGGCGCGCGAGCACGGGATCGAGGTCGAGGCGATCGCCGGGCAGATGTCGTTCTTTTTCAACGCCCACAACAATTTTCTCGAGGAGATCGCCAAGTTCCGCGCCGCCCGCCGCCTGTGGGCCCGCATCATGAAGGAGCGCTTCGGGGCGGGAAGCGAGCGCGCCATGCAGATGCGCTTCCACGCCCAGACCGGCGGCTCGACCCTGACCGCCCAGCAGCCGGAGAACAACGTGGCGCGGGTCGCCCTGCAGGCGCTCGCGGCGGTCCTCGGCGGAGCCCAGAGCCTGCACACCAACGGCATGGACGAGGCGCTGGCGCTGCCGACCGAGAAGGCGGCGACCATCGCCCTGCGGACGCAGCAAATCCTGGCCTATGAGAGCGGGGTCGCCGATACCGTCGATCCGCTCGGCGGCGCCTATGCCCTCGAGGCGCTGACCGACACGATCGAGACGAAGGCCGTGGCCTACCTCGAGGCGATCGACCGCATGGGCGGAACGGTCCGAGCCATCGAGGCGGGCTACCAGCAACGCGAGATCCAGGAGGCCGCCTTTCGGGCGCAGCAGGCGATCGACACCGGCGAGACGATCATCGTCGGGGTCAACCGCTTCGCCGACGAGGAACGCTCGGATGGCGGGCCGTCGATCCCGATCCTCAAGATCGACCCGCGCCTCGAGGCAGGCCAGCGCGCCCGCCTGGCGGCCTTCAAGGCGCGGCGCGACGCGGCGGCCGCCGAGGCGGCGCTCGCCGCCGTCGAGCGCGCGGCGCGGGGTAAGGACGCTCTCCTGCCGGTGATCCTCGCGGCCGTCGAGGCGCGCGCCACGCTGGGCGAGATCGCCGACCGGTTGCGTGCGGTGTTCGGCTCGTACCGGCCGGTGGCCACCATCTAGGCGTTCCAGGAAAGGCGGTCCGTGACCAGGGATCCCAGGCTCCTCGAGGTCAGCGGTCTCTCGGTCCAGTTCCGGACGGAGCAGGGGATCGTGCGCGCCGTCGACGACGTCTCCTTCCATGTCGACGAGGGGGAGACGCTCGGCCTGGTCGGTGAATCGGGGTGCGGCAAGAGCGTCACGGCCCTGTCGCTGCTCCGGCTTCCCCCGCCGCCCGGGCGGATCGTCGCGGGCCGCATCGTCTATCGCGGCACCGATCTCATGAGCCTCCCCGAGCGCGAAGTCCGGCGCTTCCGCGGCCGGGCCATCGCCCTGGTCTTCCAGGAGCCGATGGCCGCCCTGAATCCCGTCTACACCGTCGGTTATCAAATAGCCGAGGGGCTCATCGTCCACCGCATGATGAAGAAGAAGCAGGCGCTCGAGGAAGCCGCCCGTCTGATGGATCTGGTCCGCATCCCGGACGCCCGGGCGCGCCTGCGCGACTACCCCCACCAGATGTCGGGGGGGATGCGGCAGCGGGTGCTGATCGCCATGGCGCTCGCTTGCCGGCCGGCGCTCCTGGTGGCCGACGAGCCGACCACCTCGCTCGACGTGACCATCCAGGCCGAGATTCTCGATCTGCTGCGGCGACTCAGGAGGAGTTCCGTCTGTCCCTCATCCTGATCAGCCACAATCTGGGGATCGTCGCCGAGATGGCCGATCGGGTGGCGGTCATGTACGCCGGCCGGATCGTGGAGCAGGCCGCGGTCCGGGACCTCTTCGCGGTGGCGGCTCATCCGTACACCGCCGGCCTGCTGCGCTCGGTGCCCCGGCTCGGCGAGACGACGCGCTCGGCGGACGGCCGCAGGAAGCGCCTCTCCGGAATCGACGGGAACGTGCCGGATCTGCAGAGCCTGCCGGCCGGCTGCGCCTTCCACCCGCGCTGCCCCGATGTCATGGACGACTGCCGCCGGGCCGTCCCGCGCCTGCTGGCGCTGCGACCGGCGGCGGCCGGGCGCACCGTCGCCTGCTTCCTGCACCACGATCCCGACGGGAGGCCGCGATGAGCGAGCCGGCGCGGGTAGCCGGCGGCCCTGCACGGATGGCCGGTGGCCCGGCGCGGGCGGCCGGTGAATCGGGGCCGCTGCTCGAAGTCCGCGATCTGGTCAAGCACTACCCCATCCGCCGCGGCCTGTTCGCGCGCGTCTCGGGGGCCGTCCGGGCGGTCGACGGCATCTCCCTCACGGTGGGACCGGGGGAGACTCTCGCCCTGGTAGGAGAGTCGGGTAGCGGCAAGACCACGACGGGGCGCTGCATCCTGCGGCTCGTCGATCCGACCAGCGGCTCGATCCGCTTCAACGGGGTCGATTTTCTCGCCCTGCCGCCGCGCGCCCTGCGCCGGATGCGCCGGCAGATCCAGGTGATCTTCCAGGACCCGTACGGCTCGCTGAATCCGCGCATGCGCGTCGGAACGATCGTCCGCGAGCCGCTCGACATCCACCGGATCGGCGCCGACCGGCGGGAGCGCGACGCGATGGTCGCGGCCTTGCTGGCGCGCGTCGGTCTCGAGCGCTCGGCGATGCGCCGCTACCCGCACGAGTTCTCCGGCGGCCAGCGACAGCGCATCGGCGTGGCGCGCGCCCTGGCGCCCCGGCCGAAGCTGATCGTCGCCGACGAGCCGGTCTCGGCCCTCGACGTCTCGGTGCAGGCGCAGGTGATCAACCTGCTCATCGATCTTCAGGAGGAATTCGGCATCGCCTACCTGTTCATCGCGCACGATCTGGCGGTCGTGGAACGGATCGCCGATCGGGTGGCGGTGATGTACCTGGGGAAGCTGGCCGAGGAGGCCCGGGTGGAAGAGATTTTCAAAACGCCGCTCCACCCGTATACTAAGGCGCTCCTGCAGGCGATTCCGATTCCCGACCCGGCCAGGGTCAGGGAGCGGGTGGTGATCCGGGGCGACCTGCCCTCGCCCGCCGCCCCTCCTCCCGGCTGCCGCTTTCACACGCGCTGCCCGGTCGCGATCGAGATCTGCAGCCGGGTCGAGCCGCCTCTCGTCGAGGCCGCCCCGGGACATCGGGTCGCCTGTCACCTGGTTCCCGCCCCGGCGGCGGCCCCTCCGGCCGCCGGACCGGGTCGTGCCCCGGAGGGTGCCTGGAACTCGGCGCCCGGAGCGTGCGTAGAGTCACACAGCGCCCTCGAGGACGAGTGCGCCCCGGCCACCGAGGAGAACCGATGAGACGACGAGTTGGTGCCGTAATCTTCCCGCTTCTGACCGCCCTCGCGCTCGGTTCCGGCGCGGGGTTTGCGGATGACAGCCCCGAGCCGGCCCCGCTGGTGCTGTCGCTCGAGGACTGCCTCCGGCAGGCGCTCGAGAACAACCTCGACATCGTCGTGCGGCGTTACGACCCGCTGCGCAGCGAGACGCAGGTCCGGCTGCAGGAATCCCTCTTCGATCCGACCCTGGGCGGCACGGCCACGTCGTCCAAGTCGACCGATCCGCGATCGACCTCGTTCTTCCGCTCCGATCAGGGCGAGACCTACACCGCGTCGTTCGATGATCCGATGATCAGCGGCGGTCACTACCGGATCGAAGTCAACGGCTCGAACGACAAGCCCGTCACCCTCTTCGACCCGAATGGTGCTCCACAGTACAACACCAACTGGCTGCTGACCCTCACGCAGCCGCTGCTGCGCAATTTCGGACCGAAGGCCAGCCGCTGGCAGATCGTGGTGGCGAAGAGCAACCTCGGCATCAGCGCGGCGCAGTTCCGGCAGACCGTCATCGACACCCTGTCGAACGCCGAGAAGGCCTACTGGGACCTGAATTTTGCCCTGATGGACCTGAAGACGAAGCAGGGCTCCCTGCGCCTCGCCCAGGATTTCCTCGATCAGAACCGCATCAAGGTCCGGGTCGGAACGCTCGCGCCGATCGAGATCACCCAGGCGGAGGCCGGCGTGGCCAGCCGCGAGGAGGAGGTCATCGTGGCGGAGAACGCCGTGCAGATGGCGGAGGACGCCATTAGGCGGATCATGAATGTGCCGCCCGACTCGCCGATCTGGTCTCAGCCGATCCGCCCCGGCGACCCTCCTCCTGTGCAGGAGGTCAGCCCCGACATGAACGCGGCCGTGGTCACCGCCCAAGGCAGCCGCCCCGACCTGGAGCAGGCGCGCCAGACGGTCGCGAGCCGGGAGACCGAGCTCGCCTTTCGGCGGAACCAGAGACGCTGGGGGCTCGACTTCAAGGGGACGTACGGCCCTCAGGGCTTCGCCACGGACAATCCGCCGGTCGACAGCAATGGTTCCTATGGCGACGCATTTCGGGATCTCTCCGACGGCGGGAAAGCGAACTGGTCCCTCGGGCTCTCCCTGAGCGTGCCGCTCGGCAACCGCCAGGCCACCTCGAACTTCACCAACGCCGAGTATGCCCTCAGCCAGGCGCGCTTCGATCTGGAGCGACTGAGCCAGGTGGCCCGGGTCGAAGTCCGCAACGCCGTCCGGACGGTGTCGACCAACCTCAAGCGGGTGAAGGCGGCGCAAGTGAACACCAGGCTGCAGAAGGAAAAGCTCGATGCCGAGCAGAAGAAATTCGAGAACGGCATGAGCACCTCCTTCCTGGTGCTGCAGTTCCAGACCGATCTCGCCACCGCGCAGACCGGCGAGAACCAGGCGCTGATCGATTACAACAAGTCGCTCGTCGAGCTCGAGCGGGTCAAGGGCACCCTTCTCGAAGCGAAGAAGATGACCGTCCCGGCCGATGCGGGCGGCGCCGAAGGGATGCGGCGCTCCGCCGGAGGACCGGCCGCCACCCCGGCGTCCGTCGCCTCCGCGTCGCTGCGTCCCCTATGGCACAGGGAAAGAGCCGACATCCCGCGGATCGACGAGACCGCGGCGATCGATCGCGTCGTCCTGCCGGAGAGCTTCGTCTTCACCGGAGGCAGGATCCTGGCGACCGGCGCGAGCGCGGAGAGCTCGGGAAGCGCTGCCGCGGGCGCGCCGAGTTCGGAGACCGCGGCCGGAGGACGATAATTCTGAAAGACACCCCGGGACATCGCCGGCCGGCATCGCCCGGGGGGATCTCTCCCCGGCCGCTCGCCGCCCTGGCCGTCCTCGCCGCGCTCGCGGTCCTGGCCGGGACCGGCTGCCATGGCTGGGGACGGCCCAACGTCCTCCTGATCGTGATCGACACGGCGCGCGCCGACCGCTTCTCGTTCAATGGCTACGCTCGGGACACCTCGCCCGCGATCGCCGCCCTCGCGAAGCAGGGCGCCATCTACGAGCGGGCCGCGACACCCGCCCCCTGGACCCTGCCGGCGCACGCCAGCCTGTTCACCGGCCTCTTCCCCTCGACCCACGGCGCCGATTCGGGCCATCTCTGGCTCGACGACGAGCGCATCACCCTGGCGGAGTCGTTTCGGGACGAGGACTACCGCACCATCGCCTACATCGAGAACCCCTGCATCGGCAGGTTGTCCAACTTCCAGCAGGGCTTCGAGACGTTCGAAGAGATCTGGCGCGGCGCCACCAAGGCGGGTCCCGATCCCGGCGCCGAGCAGACCAACCTCAAGATCGATCGCTGGCTCACGTGGCGCGATGGCAATGACGATGCGCGCCGGCAGCCGTTCTTCATGTTCATCAACTATGTCGAGCCGCACCTGCCATACAAACCGCCGGAGCCGGAGCGCAGCCGCTTCCTTTCGCCGCCGATCGACTCTCAAGCGGTCGAGCGCCTGAGCCGGTTCCACCACCCCGAGGAGGTCAAATACATCCTCGGCTCGGTGACTCTCAGCGCCAACGACCTCCGGGTGCTCTCCGATCTCTACGACGGCGAGATCGCCTACATCGATCGCCGCATCGGCGAAGTGATCGAGTTGCTGCGCAAGCGCGGCATCCTCGACGACACGGTCGTGGCGATCACCTCCGACCATGGCGAGGAGATCGGCGAGCACGGCTTCCTCGATCACAAGATGAACGTCTACGAGCCGCTGCTGCGGATCCCGATGGTGCTCCGTTACCCACCCGCCGTCCGGGCCGGCCAGCGGATCAAGCAGCCGGTCATGTTGCAGGACCTCTACCCGACCCTGCTCCGCCTGGCGGGATTGCACCCGCCGGAGCCTCCCGGCTCTTCCGCCTCGACCGGCGCGCGCGAGGCGATCGTCCTGCCGGGAGTCTCCGGAGTCGGCAGCGACGACCCGCGTGGTGCGCCGCGAGGCAAGCGCGGCCCCGAGCCGCTCATCGCCGAGTTCGCCCGGCCGCTGTCATTCCTGGACGTCATGCGCGAATCGTCCCCGCCCGGACACGACATCACCGCCTGGGACCGCGCCCTCGTCTCCTACCGCGTCGGCGACCTGAAGCTCCACTGGGCCTCCGACGGCCGCCACCGCCTCTTCGACCTGGCGCGCGACCCGGGCGAGGAGCACGATCTGGCGGCCCAGGAGCCCGACCGGGTCCGCGCTCTTGCGAAGGAGGTCGAGGCCTGGCTGCACCGCCCCGGGGTCCGCCCGCCGAACGGGCTCGAAGGAAAAGCCTCGCCGATCCCGCCTAATGGAGGAGGCCCACCCACCGGCCTGGGTGACGAGAGCCCATTGCCGCCCCTGCCCGGCTCGCCGGACTGAGAAGAGAAGCCTCTCCGCCGATCACAGCGCAGGGCGCCTCACTCCGCCGCGGTCTCCTCTCGACCCGACGAGCAGCACGCAGCATCGCTTCAGTGGTCGTTTCCAACTTGGGATCGCTGACCGTCGGATCCCACCGCCATACATTGAGCCGGTTGGGGCGAAAGGGGTCCCGATCCAGACGCAGACGGAACCCTCAGGGTGACGCGCCGAGACCAGCACCCCCGCCGGACCGTGCGAGACCGAGCGACCGGGGCCCCACCGCGCGGTCCCCAGCGCGGTGGGTAGGAGCGAGGCGAGCCGAGGGGAGGGTCGCGCAGCGACCCGGACCCGTGTCCGGCGGGGGTGCTGGTCTCGGCGCGTCACGGTGGGAAGGCCGCAGCGTTGACACCTCTTCCGGCCGGGTGCTAACATTCCAGCTTCCTTGCAGTCTATCGAGATCGGATGGCAGGGCGACCATTGTGAAAAAAGTCACGAGGTGGTTCGGAGCCCGCCCGCCGGCCCTCTCGGGCTCGTACGGGCGCCCCGTGCCGGATCTCTGCCGGACACGGTGATTTCGTGATCGACTACGTCCCGCTAGGCCTGCAGATCCTGGTCGCGATCGTCCTGGCGTTCGCCCTGCTCGGCGGCTCGTATCTGCTCGGGCGGCGGACGCGGAGCCGCACCGACTTCAGCCCCTACGAGTGCGGGCTCGATGTCATCGAGCCGGCCGGCAAGCGCTACACCGTGCGCTTCTACATGGTGGCGATGCTGTTCATCCTGTTCGACATCGAGACGGCGTTCCTCTATCCATGGGCCACGGTCTTCCGTGAGCTCGGCCTCAAGGCCTTTTTTGAGATGGCCTCGTTCATCGGGGTGCTGCTGGTCGGGCTGGTCTATGTGTGGCGCCGCGGCGCCCTCGAGTGGGATTGACCGGGATGGCCGCGGGCCCCTTCGTCGACGCCGTTCCGGCGACCCACCTGGTCGACCGGCTCAAGGCGCTCGTCCCCGGGGCCGTCCTGGCCACGACCCTGTTCCGCAACGAGGTCACGGTGGAGGTGCCGGGGGCGCGCATCGTGGAAGCCTGCCGCGCTCTCAAAGACGATCCGGACAGCGACTGCGCCATGCTGACCGATGTGACCAGCGTGCACTACCTCGAGGGCGAGTTCGAGCACGAGGTCATCTACCAGCTCCACTCGCTCGAGAAGAACCACCGCATCCGCCTTAAAGTCCGGCTGCGGCCGGGAGAGACGGTCCCGAGCGTCACCCCGGTGTGGAAGGGGGCGAACTGGCTGGAGCGCGAGGTGTTCGACATGGCCGGAGTCCGCTTCAGCGGGCATCCTGATCTACGACGCATCATCATGCCGGAGGATTACCCCGACCATCCCCTGCGCAAGGACTTCGACGTCGAGGGGGGACCGACCCGCCTCGATCTGCCGGCCCGGCCCGCCTCGCCGGGGTTCCGCGACATGGATCACATCTGATGGCCGAGACGCACGCTCCCGCCGCGCCGAACCCATCGCCATCGCCGGATGACGCCCTGCACGGCGATCGGATGGTGATCAACATGGGTCCGTCCCACCCGTCGACCCATGGCGTCCTGCGGCTGGTCCTGACGCTCGACGGCGAGATCGTCCAGGCGGTGCAGCCCCACCTCGGCTACCTGCACCGCGGCATGGAGAAGATCGCCGAGTCGATGACCTACACGCAGTTCATTCCCTACACCGACCGGCTCGACTACCTGGCGCCGCTGTCGAACAACGTCGCCTTCGTGCTGGCGGTCGAGAAGCTGATGGAGATCACCGTGCCGCCGCGGGCGCAGGTCATCCGGGTGATGTGCTGCGAGATCGCGCGCATCTCGGCACACCTGCTGTGGCTCGGAACCGGGGCGCTCGATCTCGGCGCGGCCACCATCTTCTTCCACACCTTCCGCGAGCGGGAGACGCTCTACAACATCATCGAGGCGCTGACCGGCAGCCGGCTGACCACGTCGTACCCGCGGGTCGGCGGCCTGTCGCGCGATCTGCCCGACGGCTGGATCGGGATGATCGAAGGGTTCCTCGCCACCTTCCCGAAGGCGCTGGACGAGATCGACTCTCTGCTCACCGGCAACCCGATCTGGTGCGGGCGCACCCAGGGGATCGGCCGCATCAGCCGCGCCGAGGCGATCGATCTCGGCCTGACCGGCCCCAACCTGCGCGCCACGGGCGTCGCCTATGACCTGCGCAAGGCCCAGCCCTACAGCGGCTACGAGCAGTACGACTTCGAGATCCCGATCGCGTCCGAGGGCGACGCCTTCGACCGCTACCTCGTCCGTCTGGAGGAGATGCGTCAGAGCGCGCGCATCCTCGCGCAGGCGATCCGCATCCTTCCGGAAGGTCCGATCGACATCGACGACCCCAAGGTGGTCCTCCCGAAGAAGCAGCGCGTCCTCACCAAGATGGAGGAGCTGATCGAGCAGTTCATGATCGTGACCGAGGGCTTCAAGCCGCCGGCCGGCGAGGTCTACCATGCCATCGAGGCTCCCAAGGGGGAGCTCGGCTTCTACATCAAGAGCACCGGGGAGAAGTCGCCCTATCGGCTGCACATCCGTTCCCCCTCGTTCGTGAATCTCCAGGCGATTGAGACCATGGCCAAAGGCGGGCTGCTCTCCGATCTGATCGCGGTGGTCGCCAGCCTCGATCCGGTCATGGGGGAGGTGGACCGGTGACCATGCCCGTCCGCCCGGAGACCGACCGGAAGATCGACGACCTGAAGGCGAGCTTCCCGTACCCCGGGTCGGCGCTGCTGCCGGCGCTCCACGCGATCCAGGAGGAGAAGGGATTCATCTCGACGGAGTCGATGGAGTACGTGGCCGGGAAGATCGGCGTGGCGCCGGCGTTCGTCGCCGGCGTGGTGTCATTCTACACCATGTTCCAGCAGAAGCCGGTCGGCCGGCACCACATCCAGATCTGCCGCACCCTGCCGTGCGCCCTGCGCGGCGCGGCCGCCATCCGCGACCATCTGGTCCGGCGGCTCGGCATCCGCGTCGGCGAGACGACGCCGGACGGCCGCTTCTCCCTGGTCGAGGTGGAGTGCCTCGGCACCTGCGATACCGCCCCGATCTGCCAGATCAACGACGAAGAGCACGGCCACCTGGACGCCGCCAGGGTGGATGCGCTCCTCGAATCGCTCCGGTGAGCTGACCCTTGGCCTACGAACCGCTGCTGTTGCGCAACATCGCCAAACCGGGCTCGGAGACCATCGACATCAGTCTGGCCTCCGGCGGCTACCAAGGGCTGCGCCGGGTGCTCAAAGAGCTGACGCCCGAGAAGTTTCTCGAGGAGGTCAAGGCGGCGGGCCTGCGCGGGCGGGGCGGCGCCGGGTTCCCGACCGGCATGAAGTGGAGCTTCCTGCCGAAGACCAGGGACAAGCCGCGCTACCTCTGCGTCAACGCCGACGAGAGCGAGCCGGGCACCTTCAAGGATCGCCTGCTGATCGAGCGCGATCCGCACCTGGTCCTCGAGGGGATCATCCTGTCCTGTTTCGCCATCGAAAGCCGGCGCGCCTTCTTCTACATCCGCGGGGAGTTCCACAAGGGCGCCCGCATCTTCGCCAGGGCGGTGGAGGAGGCGTATGCGCGCGGTTTCCTGGGGAAGAACATCCTCGGCAGCGGCTACGACCTCGAGGTGACCATCTATCGCGGCGCCGGCGCCTACATCTGCGGCGAGGAGACCGCGCTTCTGGAATCGCTGGAAGGCAAGCGCGGGCTGCCGAGGATCAAGCCGCCGTTCCCGGCCATCGTCGGGCTGTATGGCTGCCCGACGATCATCAACAACGTGGAGACCCTCGCCAACGTCACCCTGATCGCCGAACGCGGCGCCGCCTGGTACGCCGGCATCGGCCGGCCGCCCAAGAACACCGGGCCGAAGCTCTACTGCGTCTCCGGCCACGTCAAGCGTCCGGGCGTCTACGAGGCGGCGCTCGGCATTCCTTTGATGGAGCTGATCAACGAGCGCGCCGGCGGCATGCTGCACGCCGATCGGCCGCTCAAGGCCGTCATCCCGGGCGGTTCGTCGATGCGCATCCTGCCGGCGGCGAAGTGCGACGTGCTGATGGACTTCGATTCGCTGGTGGCGGCCGGCTCGATGCTCGGATCGGCCGGCGTCGTGGTGATGGACCAAAGCACCTGCATGGTCGGGGCGCTCCTGAACCTGGCCGGCTTCTACGCCCACGAATCGTGCGGACAATGCACCCCGTGCCGCGAGGGGACCGGCTGGTTCGTGAAGATCCTGACTCGCCTCGAACGCGGGGAGGGGCGCGCGGAGGATGTCGATCTGCTGATCGACGTCGCCTCCCGGGTCGAGGGGAACACCATCTGCCCCTTCGGCGAGGCGATCGCCTGGCCGATCGATTCGTACGTGAAGACGTTCCGCGCCGAGTTCGAGGCGCACGTGACGCGGCGCGGCTGTCCGAAAGGCGCCGCCGCCTTCGAAGTGAACGCGATGTCGGGGACGGGACACTAGGAGAGCGCGACACCATGGCCGAGACCACGCCCCCCGCGACACCCGCCGCCCAGCCCGCGCTGCCGCCCGCCGGCCCGGACGAGGTCGCCCTCACGATCGACGGGCGGCCACTGGTCGTGAAGAAGGGGACGACCGTCCTGCAGGCCGCCGAGACGATCGGCCTCCTGGTGCCGCATTACTGCTACCACCCCGGCCTGAGCATCGCCGGCAACTGCCGCATGTGCCTGGTCGAGATCGACAAGATGCCGAAGCTGCAGATCGGCTGCGCCACGCAGGCGGCGCAGGGGATGGTGGTGCGCACGGCGAACGAGCGGGTGACCCGGATGCGCCGGGGGATCATGGAGTTCCTCCTGATCAACCACCCGCTCGACTGTCCGATCTGCGACCAGGCCGGCGAGTGCCGGCTGCAGCAGTACGAGGCCGCCTACGGGGCCGGCTTCAGCCGCTTCAACGAAGAGAAGGTCCATGCGCCGAAGCGCGAATCGATCGGACCGCACGTCATGTTCGACGGCGAGCGCTGCATCAAGTGCACCCGCTGCATCCGTTTCACCGACGAGGTCAGCCAGAGCCACGAGCTGGGCCTGTTCCAGCGGGGCGACCACGCCATCATCGGCACCTTCCCCGGCAAGCCGCTCGACAATCCTTACTCCGGCAATACCGTCGACATCTGTCCGGTCGGCGCCCTGACCCTCAAGGAGTTCCGCTTCAAGGCGCGGGTCTGGTTCCTCAAGGACGTGCCGTCGGTCTGCGGCGGCTGCGCCCGCGGCTGCAACGTCAACCTGGCGACCTACCGCAACCGCATCCACAGAATGACGCCGCGCTTCAATCCCGAGGTCAACGATTACTGGATGTGCGATCCCGGCCGCCTGTCGTACCAGGCGCTCGAAGAGCGTCCGCGTCTCGCGGGTCCGGTTGTCCGGCGGGCGGCAGGCGCTGGGCCGGCCGATGCCTGGAGCGGGGCGCTCGACGCCGCCGCGGCGTTGCTGCGGGGGGTCAAAGAGCGCTCCGGGGACCAGGCGCTGGCGGCCCTGGTCTCGGCCCGCCTCACGGTCGAGGACCTGTTCATGGCGCGCCGCGTCCTGGCGGAGACCATCGGCGTCTCCCGCCTCGCGGTGCCACCGCACCAGGACGGGGAGGACGACCGTCTGCTGATTCGCCGCGACAAGACCCCCAACGGTCGCGGCGCGGCCCTGGTCGGCGTGGGCGCGCCGCATGCCGGGCGGGTCAGGGAGATCGTCGATGATGTGGCCACCGGGCGGGTCCGCGCCCTGGTCGTCATCGGGGAGGACCCCCTGGGTGAAGGGCTGCTGACCAGCGCGGCGCTGGCGAAGCTTGAGGCGCTCGTGGTCATCGACTGGTGGCGTAGCCCGACCGCGGAGGCGGCCGACGTCGCTCTGCCGGCCTGCGGCTATGGTGAGGCCGAAGGGGTCTTCGTGAACTTCGAGGGGCGCGCCCAGAGAGCCCGCGCCGCGGTCAGGCCAACGGGTCTGGCCGACCCGACCTGGAGGATCCTGGCCGCGCTGGGGAGCCGCTTCGGTCTGCCTGGCGACTACCCGTCGGCCTCGGGGGTGTTCGACGAGGTGGCGGCGACGGCCCCGGCCTTCGCCGGCCTGTCCTACCGGGCGCTCGGCGAGCTCGGCGTTCGCGTGCAGGAGACCTGAGGTGACCGGGACTCTGGAGCGAGTGATCATCGAGGCCGGCATCAAGATCGCCCTGTTCTTTTTGGTGATGCTGACCACGATCGCCTACATGACCTGGCTGGAGCGCAAGGTGTGCGCCTGGATCCAGGACCGGCGGGGCCCGAACCGGGTGGGCCCGTTCGGTCTGCTGCAGCCGCTCGCCGACGGGATCAAGTTCCTGTTCAAGGAGCCGTCGATCCCGCCCCACGTCTTCAAGCCGATCTTCATCCTGGCGCCGATCATTCTCTTCGTCCCGGCGATGGTGACCTTCTCCGTCGTCCCGTTCGGTCCGGTGCTGCGGGTGTTCGGGCTCCACATCCCGCTGCAGATCACCGACGTCGACAACGGCATCCTGGTCGTCCTGGCCTTCGCCTCGATGGGGGTGTTCGGCGTGGCGCTGGCCGGCTGGTCGTCCAACAACAAATACTCCCTGATGGGCGGCCTGCGCTCCTCGGCGCAGCTGATCTCCTACGAGCTGGCGATGGGGATCGCCATCGTCGGCGTGCTGATGATGACCGGGTCGCTGCGGCTCGGCGAGGTCGTGGCGCACCAGATGTCGCACGGCTGGAACATCCTCTGGCAGTTCCCCGGGTTCCTGATCTTCCTGACCGCCGCCTTCGCCGAGACCAACCGGGCGCCGTTCGATCTCCCCGAGGCCGAGACCGAGCTGGTCTCCGGCTACCACACCGAGTATTCGGG